>NZ_JBHXJE010000001.1:0-67766 GCF_042723275.1 Streptomyces sp. NPDC058373
CTGATCGGGGCGGGCACCTGCTTGGTCCTGCGCATGATATTCGCCGGGGCGGTGGGCGTGGGAGCACCCCGCGACTGACCCGCCCGCCTCGCGCCCGGGCCTGGCTGTGCGCCGGGCCCGGGCGCGGCACTTTCGTCCTCAGGCTCAGGGAGCGGGATCCCCCTCGCAAGCCCCCGCGTAGTCGGCGGTGGGCGCGATCGGCGTGATGATGTCGATCAGGACACCGGCCGGGGCCGCCACGACGAAGTGGCGTCGGCCTGAGTGCTCGCCACGGGAGCGGAGTTCCGGTCGTCGCGCACACGTACCGCGTACCACGTGCGCCCTGGCGACGAGAGCACAAAGCCGAGGTTCCGGTTCCAGGAGGCCCGTCCGGGGCGCCGCCGGTACGCGAGCGGCGGCGCAGGACAGCCATGGCGCCGCACGTCAGGCCCCGCGGGCCCGCACCAACGCCTCCAGCAACCCCCGGCGGTCGTGGGTGGCGATGAGGAGCGAGGCCCCTTCGAGGGTGTCCACCGCCAGCTCCTCCATGCCCATCGGGATCCCCCAGGCCCCGCCCACCAGCCTCGGCCGGGTCATGCCGTTGCTCCGGCGCCGCAGCTCCCTCGCCTCCTCGGGGGAGAGGGAGGCCAGGTACGCCCTGAACTCCGCCGGACCAGGCTCGCGTTCGGCCTGCGCCAGGGAGGAGGGGCTCAGGGAGGCGACCGCGATCCGCTCACGGCCGACCCGCAGCTCCCCGCCCTCCAGCCGGATGCGGTGGTAGAGGTACTTGGAGAGCGGCACCGCCAGCAGGCAGACGAGCAGCAGCAGCGACATGCCGCAGACCACCAGCCAGACGGTGAGGTCGCCCGGCAGGAGCTGGAACCCCTGGTACGCGACCCAGACGGCGTAGCCGGCAAGGCAGACCCGCGTCCAGGTCCGGGGCGGGTTCTCGGCGTAGGTCACGGAAAGGTCCACCGAGGGGGCTTCCGGGGACGGGCGCTGACCTGGCTGCTCCATGGCGGGGACTCCTGTGCCGGCCGGGCGGACGGGGAGCGCTCAGCGTACGAACAGTCCGTGGCGGGGCGGTACCCGCCCCGGCCGGGGCCGCCTGCGAGCGTCCCCTCCTCCGGCGACCCCCTCAGTCACGACGAGGAGGTCGGCAGGTCCGGGAACGAGTGATGCTCGTGGGCGATCGCCCAGCGCCCGTGCTCCTTGCGGAGGCCCAGGGTCAGCCGCAGGCGGAACCCCGGGCACTCGGCCAGCTCCTCCGGAGTGCCGCAGCGCAGGAGGGCGTGGGCGAAGGCGACGTCCTCGCCCGCCGTGATGCTGGGGCGGCGTCTGCCGCTTCCGTCCTCTCTGCACTCCGACGGGATGGAGATGGTGCCGTCCGATCTGTTCGCCCTCGTCGGCGAAGCGGGCGGCGTGGAGCAGCTCGAAGCGTGGTTCACGGCTCACTGGGGCGGACCGGGCCGCCGGGAGGGCGGAGTGGGCGGCCTGTCTCAGCGGGCAGTGGGCCTGGAACACGGAGCCGGGCCGCAGCACCCCCGGCGAGGTCATCGCCGAGGTGCTGGGCGTCGCGGAGGCGGGGCTGCCCCGCTGAGCAGGGGGCGGCCCCGGGGGGTCAGCGGTTGATCGCCTGGATCTCCTGGACGGTCACGGCCTGGTCCGCGCCGAACGTGCCGTCGGGCAGGGGCTGTTCCTCGGCGACGCCGGTGCCCGTCCAGTGGATCTTCCAGGTGATGGTGGCCTGGAGCTGGAAGGTGCCGTCGCCGGAGGAGCGGAGGTAGGTGACGCCGCACGGCGGGGTGCGGTCGGCCTTGCCCTTGGCGTAGGGCTCGCCGATGCGTCCGTCGGTGATGGCGCACTCGCCGGAGCCGGGGTGGAGCTCGGCGTCGGCGGTGCCGGGCTCGATGCGCAGGGAGACGGGCTCGGCGGTGGTGGTGGCCTCCATACCCAGCAGAAGCACGGAGGCGGTGACCGAGACGGGCTTGAAGGTCGCGCCGTCCAGCCAGGCCCAGGTGGGCAGGTTGACCTTGGTCTCCACCTCGGGGGCGAGGCTCACCTCGGTGGAGGGGACGCGCAGTTCGGCGTAGGCGAGCTGGGCGAGCATCTCCGGGGTGATGGCCTGGGGGATGTCGGCGGGCGGGTCGTCGTCGGTGTCGACCCAGAAGTACGGCTCCTGGCAGTCGAGGGCGCCGGGGTCACCGATCCGGCCGTCGGGGATGAAGCCGTCCCACCAGTACCCCTCGCCCTCCTTCTCCTTGTTGAAGTCCTTGTAGGGGTTGCCGTTGACGTAGCGGTCGCGCTGTGCGGCGTCCCACTCGGGGCCGGTGGACTCGGCCTCCCAGATGGGCTCCAGCTCGGCCTTCAGCTCGTCGGGGCCGAGGGCGGGGGCGTAGTAGCAGGCCGGTGGCGTCCAGTCGGTGGCGGAGACGACCGGTCCCGCCGCCTGTCCGGAGCCGTTCTTGGAGTGGTCGTAGACGACGGCTCCGGCGGAGGCGTTGATGGTGCCGTCGTCGCCGCTGCCGCCGCCGACCTCCCCCTCCGAGCCGCTGTCGCCGCCGGGCACGATGTCGGCCCAGGCGGGCGCGGAGCCCGCGAGGAGGAGGAGGGCCGCGGCCAGCGCGACCCCTCTGAACTTTCTGCCTATGGCTGGCACTGCTTACTCCCCCGTGTGGAAACGATCTGCGAGGTCTGCCACGTCCCGGCGCCGTTCAGGTCGAGCCGGGTGTTGTAGAAGACGTAACTGTTCTTGCTGACCGGTGTTTTGCTGACCTTGTCGGTCTTGGCGTCCTTGCTGAAACCCTTGCTCTCGTCGGCGCAGAAGGAGAGCGTGGCGGCCTTCTTGCCGTCGAGGGCGACCTTGCGGTCGTAGTAACGGACCTCGCCGGTTACGGTCGCCTCGGCCTTCTCGAACTGGGCGACCCAACTGGCCGCCGCCTCCAGCGCCTTGCCGGTGTTGTAGTGGCCGAGGACGCTCTCGGGCGCGGTGCCCGCGATGACCGCGTTGACCCCGCGCATCCGCTCGGCGCTGTCGGCCAGCACCGCGTCCTTCACGGCGTCGCCGGTCTCGCCGCCCTCGAACGTCATGGTCAGGTCGGCCGGAAGCTCGATCTTCGGCCGGTCCGGGTCCGCCTTCGGGGAGGCGGTGGGGGAGCCGGACTCCTCGCCGCCCTCCTGCCCGGCGCCCGCGATCGGCTTGTCGCCCCCGCCATCGGAGCCCTCGCCCCCGCAGGCGGAGAGGGAGAGTCCGGCAGCGACGGCCAGCGCGGTCACGGCGAGAGGGATGGGGCGGCGGTTCACGGTCGGCTCCCGGAGGGACGAGGACGAAACCTGGGTGGCTGAGAAGGGACCGGGCCCGCGGGGCGGACGGCGGCCGGATCGGCGGGTACTGCGGCGCACGCGCGAGCCGCACGGGCGGCCGAAACCAACCTAGCGGCAGGAGACTTGGTGCCACCAGAGCCGTCCCGCACGGGTGCGCGCCCGCACCCTGTCGCTGGAGGGGACGTACGCCGTCGGCCGCCGGTTCCCCGGACCGTCGCCACCCCCTCCCCCTCCCGGCCGACCCCTACTGAGGTTAGGCTTACCTGAACGCCGACCGGTGCGGCCCTGCCCGAGCCCCTGCCCGGGCCCTGCCCGCACCCCGCACGGCCGTGGACGACGCACCGAGGAACAGGACCAAGGACGCCGAGGGAAGGCCCCGTCTCATGACCACCACGCCCACCGCTCCCGCCCGTACGCCCTTCCGGTTCTTCGGCGTGGAGGTACGCGGCACCCGCCGCCTCTCCCCCTCGCTGGTGCGGGTCACCTTCGGCGGCGAGGAGCTGGCGCTCTTCGAGTCGGGCGGCCGGGACCAGAGCCTCTCCCTGTTCCTGCCGCACCCCGGACAG
Organism: Streptomyces sp. NPDC058373; assembly: GCF_042723275.1. NCBI lineage: Bacteria > Bacillati > Actinomycetota > Actinomycetes > Kitasatosporales > Streptomycetaceae > Streptomyces > Streptomyces sp. NPDC058373. Next base: position 3,870 of record NZ_JBHXJE010000001.1, read on the forward strand.
CGCGAGCCGCGCGTGCCCGTGGAGGCGGGCGAGAACTGGTGGGCGGCGTTCCGGGCGATGCCCGAGGAGGAGCGGGCGGTGATGCGCTCGTACACGGTGCGGGCGCAGCGGCGGGCCGACGACGGGACGACCGAGATCGACGTGGACTTCGCGCTGCACGGCGACAGCGGACCGGCCTGCCGGTGGGCGGCGCACGCGCTGCCCGGCGACCGGGCCGTGGTGCTGGGCCCGGCGGTGACGGACAACGTGTCGGTGCGGTTCCGGCTGCCCGATTCGGCCGACTGGGCGCTGATGTGGGCCGACCCGACCTCGCTCCCGGCCACCGAGGCGATCCTGGAGTGGCTGCCCGCCGGGTTCCCGGTGCGGCTCTGGATCGAGGTGCCGCACGCCGCCGACCGGCGCGAGCTGGCCACGGCGGCCGACGCCGAGATCACCTGGCTGGTCGCGGACGAGGGCGCCCCCTCGGCGGCCGAGGCGGTCCGCGCGGCCGAGCTGCCCGCCGGTGAGCCGTACGTCTGGATCGCCGGTGAGGCGGGCCGGATGCGGACGCTCCGCCGCCACCTGGTGGGCGAGCGCGGTATCGACCGGCGCGCGGTGACCTTCGTCGGGTACTGGCGGGAGGGCGCGAGCGAGGAGCAGTTGCGGGCGGAGGCGCTGGCCTCGGCGACGCGGCGTACGGCCTGAGCGGTTCCGGCCCCGCCTGCCCCGAAGAGGGCGGGCGGGGCCGTTTGCCGTCCGCGTGACTGACGGCACGTCAGGTATGCACACCTTCTCCACGCGCCCACCGCAAACTCCGAACACCCGAGCAAGGGGCGCGAATGCGGACACTTCCGCCGCGATCGAGACCGGAACGTGAACGCCTTACGGCCAACGGCTGTGCATCCGGCCACAGTTGACGGAAATGACCCCCTGTGGACAGCGCGAGATGGAGATTAGGTTAGGCTCACCTAAGTTCATCGCCCCAGCGTGGTGCTCACCCCCCAGGAGCATCACCAGCCCCCTCACCGGGAGGACCGCTCATGAGTCTCCTCGCGCCCAGGTCTCACCTGCTGAACGACCTGAACGTGGAGGCGTACCGTCGCTCCGTCACCGAAGGTGTCGAGCGCGTGGCCGCTCAGTTGGCAGGTACCACCAGCCCGTTCACGGGTGTCACCCCGGCCGCGCTCGCCCCCGTGGTCGACGCCGTCGACCTCGACCGCCCGCTCGGCGACACCGCCGCCGCGCTGGACGAGCTGACCGACGTGTACCTGCGCGACGCCGTCTACTTCCACCACCCCCGCTACCTCGCCCACCTCAACTGCCCGGTCGTCATCCCGGCCGTGGTCGGCGAGGCGGTCCTCTCCGCGGTCAACTCCTCCCTGGACACGTGGGACCAGTCGGCCGGCGGCACCCTCATCGAGCGGCGCCTCATCGACTGGACGGCGGGGCGGATCGGGCTCGGCGAGGGCGCCGACGGCGTCTTCACCAGCGGCGGCTCGCAGTCCAACCTCCAGGCGATGCTGCTCGCCCGCGAGGAGGCCAAGGCCGCGCACCCCACCCAGCTGCGCGTCTTCACCTCCGACGTCAGCCACTTCAGCGTCCGCAAGTCGGCGACGCTGCTCGGCCTCGGTCCGGACGCGGTGGTGACCATCCCCACCGACCGCGAGCGCCGCATGCGGATCGAGGTCCTCGCCGCCGAGCTGCGCCGCTGCGAGGCCGAGGGCCTGGTCCCGATGGCGGTCGTCGGCACCGCGGGCACCACCGACTTCGGTTCGATCGACCCGCTGCCGGAGATCGCCGAACTCTGCGCCCGCCACAACACGTGGATGCACGTCGACGCCGCCTACGGCTGCGGCCTGCTCGTCTCCCCCACCCGGCGCGGGCAGCTCACCGGGATCGAGCACGCGGACTCGGTCACCGTCGACTACCACAAGTCCTTCTTCCAGCCGGTGAGTTCCTCCGCCCTGCTGGTCCGGGACGGCGCCACGCTGCGGCACGCCACGTACCACGCGGAGTACCTCAACCCGCGCCGGGCCGCCGAGGAGCGCATCCCCAACCAGGTGGACAAGTCGCTCCAGACCACCCGCCGCTTCGACGCCCTGAAACTGTGGATGACGCTGCGCGTGATGGGCGCCGACGGCCTCGGCCAGCTCTTCGACGAGGTCTGCGACCTCGCCGGCGAGGGCTGGGAGCTGCTCGTCGCCGACCCGCGCTTCGACGTCGTCGTGGAGCCCTCGCTCTCCACCCTGGTCTTCCGCTACCTGCCGGAGCAGCCCACCGACCCGGCGCAGATCGACCGCGCCAACCTGTACGCCCGCAAGGCCCTCTTCGCCTCCGGTGACGCCGTCGTGGCGGGCACCAAGGTCGACGGGCGGCACTACCTCAAGTTCACCCTTCTCAACCCCGAGACGAAGGCGTCCGACATCGCCGCCGTCCTCGACCTCATAGCCGGCCACGCCGAGCAGTACCTGGGAGAGTCCCTTGTCCACGCCTCTTGAGCGATCGTCCCGCCCCGCCCCCGCCGACAGCACGGCGCCCCGCACCGAGCCGCTGGACCTCCTCGGCATCGGCCTGGGCCCGTTCAACCTCGGCCTGGCCTGCCTCGCCGAGCCGCTGGACGAGGTCGACGCGCTCTTCCTGGAGACGAAGCCGGACTTCGACTGGCACTCCGGCATGTTCCTGGACGGCGCCCACCTCCAGACGCCGTTCATGTCGGACCTGGTCACCCTCGCCGACCCGACCTCGCCGTACTCGTTCCTCAACTACCTGAAGGAGTCCGGTCGGCTCTACTCCTTCTACATCCGGGAGAACTTCTACCCGCTGCGGACCGAGTACAACGACTACTGCCGCTGGGCGGCCGCCCGCCTCAGCTCGGTGCGCTTCTCCACCACGGTCACCGAGGTGACGTACGACGAGCAGAGCGCGCTCTACACCGTCACCACCGACCAGGGCGACACCTACCGCGCCCGCCACCTGGCCCTGGGCACCGGCACCCCGCCGTACGTCCCCGAGCCGTGCCGGGGCCTCGGCGGCGACATGCTGCACAACTCCCGCTACCTGGAGCACAAGGCGGCCCTGCAGGCGAAGAAGTCGATCACCCTGGTCGGCAGCGGCCAGAGCGCGGCGGAGATCTACTACGACCTGCTCGCCGAGATCGACGTCCACGGCTACCAGCTCAACTGGGTCACCCGCTCGCCCCGGTTCTTCCCGCTGGAGTACACCAAGCTCACGCTGGAGATGACCTCCCCGGAGTACATCGACTACTTCCACGCACTGCCCGAGGAGACCCGGTACGGCCTGGAGCAGAAGCAGAAGAACCTCTTCAAGGGCATCGACGGCGAACTCATCAACGCCATCTTCGACCTGCTCTACGAGAAGAACGTGCGCGGCCCCGTCCCCACCCGGCTGCTCACCAACACCGCGCTGAAGTCGGCCGCCTGGGACCAGTCCGAGGGGACGTACACCCTCGGCCTGCGCCAGGAGGAGCAGGGCAAGGAGTTCGAGCTCAGCTCCGAGGGCCTGGTCCTGGCCACCGGCTACCAGTACCGCACCCCCGACTTCCTGGAGCCGGTCCGCGACCGCATCCGCTGGGACGGGCGCGGCCGGTTCGACATCGCCCGCAACTACAGCATCGACACCACCGGGCGCGGCATCTTCGTGCAGAACGCCGGAGTCCACACCCACGCCCTCACCTCCCCCGACCTGGGCATGGGCGCCTACCGCAACTCCGTGATCCTGCGCGAGCTGCTGGGCACCGCCCCCTACGCCGTGGAGAAGTCGATCGCCTTCCAGGAGTTCTCCGTATGACCACCCCCCGCACCGCGAAAGTCCGCCCCGACCGGCTCGCGATACGCCCCCTCGACCTCGACGCCGACGCCGGCCTGGTGCACGGCTGGGTCACCCACCCGAAATCCGCCTTCTGGCTGATGCAGGGGCTCGGCGTGGACGAGGTCCGCACCGAGTACGCCGCCATCGCCGCCCACCCGCACCACGACGCCTTCATCGGGCTGTACGAGGAGTCCCCGGCCTTCCTCATGGAGCGGTACGACCCCGCCCACGTGGAGCTGGCCGGGCTGTACGAGGCGCGGCCCGGCGATGTCGGCATGCACTTCCTGTGCGCCCCGACGGACACGCCGCTGCACGGTTTCACCCGCGCGGTGATCTTCGCGGTGATGGAGTACCTCTTCGCCGACCCGGACACCGTCCGCGTCGTGGTCGAGCCCGACGTCCGCAACGCGGCCGTCCACGCGCTCAACGAGGCCGTCGGCTTCGAGATCGTCGAGAAGATCGCCAAGCCGGAGAAGGAGGCGTACCTGAGCGTCTGCACCCGGGACGCCTTCGAGGCGGCGAGAAAAGCACACGCGGGGGACGAGAAGCAGAAGGAGGAGGCCGGACGATGAGTGAGACCACTCCGACCGACCAGCTCGCCGCCCCCACCGCGCACCTCACCCCGGAGCTGTGGGCCGCCGCCGGGCGCCACCTGGTACGCAAGGGCCTCGCCGAGTTCTCCCACGAGCGGCTGCTGACGCCCGAGCCGCTGCCCGGCGCCGAGCCGGACGCGGACGGGCGGACCGCCCACCGGGTGGTGGCCGACGACGGCGTGACCGAGTACCGGTTCGCGGCGAAACTGCTGTCCCTGGACCACTGGGACATCGCCGCCGACTCGATCACCCGGCACGGCGAGGGGGGCGCCGAACTGCCGCTGGACGCACTCGACTTCATCCTCGACCTGCGGACCGCGCTCGGTATCGGCGACGCGATCCTCCCGGTCTACCTGGAGGAGGTCTCCTCCACCCTCTCCGGCGCCGCGTGGAAACTGGCCCAGGCCCGCCCGAGCGCGGCCGAGCTGGCGCGCGCCGGCTTCCAGGCGATCGAGACGGGGATGACCGAGGGCCACCCCTGCTTCGTCGCCAACAACGGGCGGATCGGCTTCGACGTCCGCGAGTACCACCAGTACGCCCCCGAGACGGCCTCACCCGTCCGGCTGCTCTGGCTCGCGGCCCGCCGCGACCGGTCGACCTTCACCAGCGGGGCCGGGCTCGACTACGACACCCTGGTCAAGGGCGAGCTGGAACCGGCGACGCTGGCGCGGTTCGCCGCCACCCTGGCCGACCAGGGCCTGGACCTGGCCGACTACCACCTGCTGCCGGTCCACCCCTGGCAGTGGTGGAACAAGCTGTCCGTCTCCTTCGCCGCCGAGGTGGCCCAGCAGCGCCTGGTCCTGCTCGGCGAGGGCGACGACGCCTACCTGGCACAGCAGTCGATCCGTACCTTCTTCAACACCAGCCACCCCGACAAGCACTACGTGAAGACCGCGATGTCGGTGCTGAACATGGGCTTCATGCGGGGCCTGTCGGCCGCCTACATGGAGGCGACCCCGGCGATCAACGACTGGCTGGCGCAGCTCATCGCGGGCGACGAGGTCTTCCGCGCCGCCCGGTTCTCGATCATCCGGGAGCGGGCCGCGATCGGCTACCACCACCGGCAGTACGAGCGGGCCACCGACCGGTACTCGCCGTACCGGAAAATGCTGGCCGCGCTCTGGCGGGAGAGCCCGGTGCCGACCCTCGGCGAGGGGCAGCGGCTGGCCACCATGGCCTCCCTGCTGCACACCGACGCCGACGGCGCCTCGCTGGCGGGCGCGCTGATCGCCGAGTCGCGGCTGGCACCCGAGGTGTGGCTGCGCCGCTACCTGGACGCGTACCTCACGCCCGTGCTGCACTCCTTCTACCAGTACGACCTGGTGTACATGCCGCACGGCGAGAACGTCATCCTCGTCATCGAGGACGGCGCGGTGGACCGGGTGATCTTCAAGGACATCGCCGAGGAGATCGCCGTCATGGACCCGGACGCGGTGCTGCCGCCGTCCGTGGAGCGCATCAAGGCCGAGGTGCCGGAGGAGATGAAACTCCTCTCGATCTTCACCGACGTCTTCGACTGCTACCTGCGCTTCCTCAACGCCGCCCTGGCCGGCGAGGGCGTCCTGGACGAGGACACCTTCTGGCGGACGGCGGCCGAGACCGTCCGGGCGTACCAGGAGTCCATGCCGCAGCTGGCCGACAAGTTCGCCCAGTACGACATGTTCGCGCCCACCTTCGCGCTCTCCTGCCTCAACCGGCTCCAGCTGCGCAACAACCAGCAGATGGTCGACCTGGCCGATCCCTCGGGCGCCCTCCAGCTCGTCGGCGACCTGGTCAACCCCCTCGCGGGCCGCTGAGCCCGCGTCCCCGCGCCACGGCGGGCGCCACCCGGGTACGGTCCCCGGGCGGCGCCCGCCGTTCCGTTCGTACCGACCCGGTGGGTGCGCGGGCCGGGGCGGGGCCGTACGGCGAGCCGGTACTGAGAGAATCTGCCGCATGGCGGAGATCACGCAGCGGGACGGTTCCTGGAGCTACGACGACGGGCGGATACGGATCGTGCCGGGCGCCAAGGCCCACCCGGTGCGGCAGGTGCTCGGCGAGGTGGTGGTGCCGCTGGCGGCGGTCGCCGGGGTCACCTTCGAGCGGGACCGCAAGGGCGGGCGGCTCAGGCTGCGCCTGCGTGACGGGGCCTGCCCGGTGGTGCGGGCCGCCGACGGGCGGCTGCCCGAGGGCGCGGACCCGTACCGGCTGGTGGTCGAGGCGGGCCGGGAGGACCTGGCCGAGTACTTCGTGGCGGAGGTGCGCCAGGCGCTGCTGCTGGAGCAGCTCCCCGAGGGCCCGGTGGACCGGTTCCTGCTGCCCGGCCCCGCCCTGCCGGTCTCGGGCGGCGGCGGGGACGGCACGGCCGCCTTCGACGGGCGCGAGGTGCGGCTGACCTGGAACTGGAAGGGCAAGGAGGCGAAGACCTCCGGCGGGCCGACCACCCTGCCGCTCGCCGGCCTCACCGGGGTCTCCTGGGTCCCCGCCCAGGGCCTGGAGAACGGCTACCTGCGCTTCCTGACCCGCTCCGGCGGCGGCAAGGCGGTGGCCGCCGAGCACGACCCGCACGCCCTGGACCTGTGGGGCCTGTCGAAGAAGGAGCACACCGCGGTCCTGGTGGCGGCGGCGGTCCTGGTGGCGCTGGAGGCCCGGGGCGCTCCCCAGGAGGAGCCCGCCCGGCTCGCCAAGGGCGAGGCTCCCGAGGAGCTGCCGGCGGCGCCCGCCGCCCCGGCCGCCCCCGCCGACGACCCGGACGCCCTGTTGCGCCGCCTGCGGGAGCTGGGCGAGCTGCACCGGGACGGGGTGCTGACGGACGAGGAGTTCAGCCTCGCCAAGCAGGCGGTGCTGCGGCGGTTGTGACCGGCCCCCGGCGCCCGCCCCGCCACCGCAGCCGCTGGAATCCCCCATTCCGCCCCACTTCCCCCTCGCCCGTGCCCGATATCGGGCAGGAATGTTGCGAAACCCTGCCGCGCGACCCAGTATCGACCCGTGCTCGAACGCCGTACGACCCATGACGACCTCATCGACCACCTGGTCCGCTCCACGCCGCTGAGCCGCGGCGAGGCCGGCCGGGTGGTCATGGACGTCCTGGCGTACTTCGACGAGACGACCGAGGAGTGCGTCCGCCGCCGCCACCGCGAACTCCAGGCCCAAGGCCTGGGCAACGCGGAGATCTTCGAGCGGATCGCCGAGGAGCTGCCGCGCAGAGCCGTGGCACCCCCGGCGCTCTCCCTGCGCCAGCTGCGGCGCATCGTCTACGGCTGACCGGCATTCCCGGCAGCCCCCGGCACCCTCATGCCGGGACCGTCGAGCACCCGAGCGGGCCCACCGGCCCGTCGGCACACGTCCAGGAGGGGTGAAACCTATGTGCGGAATCGTGGGATACATCGGCCGTCGCGACGACGTCGCGCCGCTGCTGCTGGAAGGCCTCCAGCGACTGGAGTACCGGGGTTACGACTCGGCCGGCATCGCCATCCACAGCAAGTCGGGCGCCAAGTCGACCGGGCTGAAGTCGGTCAAGGCCAAGGGCCGCGTCCGCGACCTGGAGGCCAAGGTCCCCGCCCGCTTCAAGGGGAGCGTCGGTATCGCGCACACCCGCTGGGCCACCCACGGCGCCCCGAACGACGAGAACGCCCACCCGCACCTGGACGCCGAGTCCAAGGTCGCCGTCGTCCACAACGGCATCTTCGACAACGCCTCCGACCTGCGCGCCCGGCTCACCGCCGACGGCGTGGTCTTCCTCTCGGAGACCGACACCGAGGTCCTCGCCCACCTCATCGGCCGCTCCGAGGCCGACACCCTGGAGGGCAAGGTCCGCGAGGCCGTCGGCCAGATCGAGGGCACCTACGGCGTCGCCGTGCTGCACGCCGACTTCCCCGACCGGATCGTCGTCGCCCGCAACGGCTCGCCGGTCGTCCTCGGCATCGGCGAGAAGGAGATGTTCGTCGCCTCCGACGTCGCCGCGCTGGTCTCCCACACCCGCCAGGTCGTCACCCTGGACGACGGCGAGATGGCCACCCTCAAGGCCGACGACTTCCGGACCTACACCACCGAGGGCTCGCGCACCTCCGCCACGCCCACCACCGTGGAGTACGAGGCCGAGTCCTGGGACATGGGCGGCCACGACACGTACATGCACAAGGAGATCTGCGAGCAGGCCGAGGCGGTCGACCGCGTGCTGCGCGGCCGGATCGACGACCGGTTCTCCACCGTGCACCTCGGCGGGCTCAACCTCGACGCCCGTGAGGCGCGCGGCGTCCGCCGGATCAAGATCCTCGGCTGCGGCACCTCGTACCACGCGGGCCAGATCGGCGCGCAGCTCATCGAGGAGCTGGCCCGCATCCCCGCCGACGCCGAACCGGCCTCCGAGTTCCGCTACCGCAACCCGGTGGTGGACCCGGACACGCTCTACATCGCCGTCTCGCAGTCCGGTGAGACCTACGACGTGCTCGCCGCCGTGCAGGAGCTGAAGCGCAAGGGCGCCCGCGTCCTCGGCGTGGTCAACGTGGTCGGCTCGGCCATCGCCCGCGAGGCCGACGGCGGGCTGTACGTGCACGCCGGGCCCGAGGTCTGCGTGGTCTCCACCAAGTGCTTCACCAACACCGTGGTCGCCTTCGGTCTGCTCGCCCTCCACCTGGGCCGCACCCGCGACCTGTCGGTGGCCGACGGCAAGCGGATCATCGCCGGTCTGCGCAAGCTGCCCGAGCAGATCGCCGACATCCTCTCCCGCGAGGACGAGATCGAGAAGCTGGCCGAGGAGTTCACCGAGGCCCGCTCGATGCTCTTCATCGGCCGGGTGCGCGGCTACCCGGTGGCCCGCGAGGCCTCACTGAAGCTCAAGGAGGTCTCGTACATCCACGCCGAGGCCTACCCGGCCTCCGAGCTGAAGCACGGCCCGCTCGCCCTGATCGAGCCGGCCATGCCGACCGTGGCGATCGTCCCCGACGACGACCTGCTGGAGAAGAACCGCGCGGCGCTGGAGGAGATCAAGGCCCGCGAGGGCAAGATCCTCGCCGTCGCCCACGGCGAGCAGGAGAAGGCCGACCACACCATCGTGGTGCCGAAGAACGAGGACGAGCTCGACCCGATCCTGATGGGCATCCCGCTCCAGCTGCTGGCGTACCACACGGCGCTGAAGCTGGGCCGCGACATCGACAAGCCGCGCAACCTGGCGAAGTCCGTCACGGTCGAGTAGCCCGCGCCCGGAGCCACACGGCGCCGCCTGAGTCCGGCCGGCCGCTCGCGGGAGCGGTCGGCCGGAACGGGCGGCGACCGCGCGCGGCGGGCGGCCACCCCTGGTGGACCGGTCGGCCCGGGCCCCGGTGACCGCCACGGTCCGCGCGCCGCACGGTCCGGGCCCGCCCCCGGTCCCGCCGCCCCGTCGGCCGTCACTCCCACGTCGGCGGCGAACGTCGGGCCGCCGCGGCACGCGCGAGGACCCGGCGGGGGGAGAACTACCCGGCGAGGCGGGCCCGCACCCGTGTACGGGCCCGAAAGGCCGCACTGAGTACGCCGGTTGCCCCGGATTCCGGTACGGCTCAGGGGATGACGACGACCGGCCGCCGCGCCCGCCGGGCCAGCCGCCCGGCGACCGAGCCGAAGAGCCGCCCGACCATGCCCTGGCTGGAGCCCACCACGATGGCGTCGGCCTCGTACTCGATGCCGACCTCCTCCAGCTCGTGGCAGATGTCGCCGCCGCGCTCGACCAGGATCCACGGGACGTCGCCGAGGTACTCGGCGCAGGCCAGCTCAAGCCCCAGCACCTCGGTGCGGTGGTCGGGGACGTCGACGAAGACGGGTGGCTCGCAGCCCGCCCACACGGTGGTGGGCAGCCGGTTGGCCACGTGGACGATGATCAGGCCCGAGCCGGAGCGACGGGCCATGCCGATCGCGTAGGCGAGGGCGCGCTCGCTGGATGTCGAGCCGTCGAAGCCCACGACGACGCCGTGCCGGAAGGCCGGATCGCAGGGCTGACGTGTTTCTTCCGCCGCCAGGGGCTGGGCCGAGGGATCGGCCACCTGCCGCTTGCGGTCCGCTGATTCAAAGGATTCGTGACCGGCCATCGGTGTCTCGGCGGGAAGGTCCTCGTGGGGGAGGGACGGCTGACGAAAGGAGTACCGGCTCCGGGGGGAACCCCGGCTCCGGAGGTCGAACGGCGGTACCGGTGGCGCCCGGGGGGAACGACGGCCGGCCGGTGGACCGGCCCGCTGTGTCCGGGAAGCATCTTCCCAACCACTCGCCCCAAGGGTACGGCGCCACTACTCCCGCGGTCAGACCTTGCTCGGCCCGTACCCAGAAGACGCCCGACCCATGCGCCGCTCTCGCGGACCGGCGCACGCCTCCCGCCGGGACGGGCCCGAACCGGCCCGTTACGGCCGCCCGGGCGCCACCGCCGGGCGGCGCGCTGGACGGAGCATGCCGGAGCGGCGCTCCGATCGCAACGGCCGGCCGGCCCCGCCGCCCGGGGGACACGGGGTCCCCGGGGCGGCCCAGCCGGACCCCTCCGGGAGTGACCCGGGCGCGCGCGGGGCGTTGAAGGGAGTACCCGCCGTCCCTGGGAGCACCCCGTGCCCGTCCCTCGCGCCCCTCTCCCCCACCCCGCCGCCCGGCCGCCCCTCCGGCAGGGCGGCCCGGCGGCGCCGGGACGCGGCACGCGGGCGCCGGAGGCCGCCTGTGGGGCCGCGGGAGCCCATCAGGGCCGTTCCGGGCGGCGACCCGCCTCCGCGGCGTCCCACGCCGCCTGCGCGCCCGCCGCCTCCACCGCGGCGCGGGGCGCCGCGGGCCGGAGCTCCTCGGCCGATCCGATGAGCGCGGCCGTGGGGTGGGCGGCGTTCGGCTGCGTCCTCGCGCCGGTGGTCCTCGTCGTCTACGGGGCGTCGGCGGGCGGGGCGTTCTGGGTGGCGCCGGTCCTGGCCGCGGTGACCGGGATCTGCCGGCTGCTGTTGCGCCGGTCGGAGCGGAGCGCGGGGGACCCGGGCGCGCCCCGGCGGGGGTCGCTCCCAGGTGACGGGGCAGGGGCGCACGGGGGCGGTCGGCGGCGCGTTTTTCGTACGCCGGAGGACTGACCGGTTCGCACGCACGCGCCCGTATGTTTTCAGCCAAGTTGACGAACCGTTGCACCAGGGTGGGTGGACCCCCGTCACCCCCGGCACGACCTGCGGCGAAAGGGTCACGCGGCGGCCGCGCACCCTACGGGGACCGGCCACCCGCCGCAGACGCACTTCCCAGTCGCGCCCTGGAGTGCGACGCTTCGTGATCGAATGCTTCACGCCACGTTGCCTTGTCGACATTCCGGCGTCTGCTCAACTGGTCACGGTGGCACCACGGGACACAGTAGATTCGATCATGACTGTCTTATGGCGGGGGACACGCGCAGGACCGAGGGGAAACGTGCAGGAGCGACAGATCCGACAGGACTGGAGTGACACGGCCACCGAGGGGGGCTTAGCGACATGAGCCACGACTCCACCGTCACGGCGGACCTCGCGGGCCGCAAACTCTCCGGGCGGCGCCGCAAGGAGATCGTCGCGGTTCTCCTCTTCAGCGGCGGCCCCATCTTCGAGAGTTCCATCCCGCTCTCCGTCTTCGGCATCGACCGCCAGGACGCCGGCGTGCCGCGCTACCGGCTGCTGGTCTGCGCCGGCGAGGACGGACCGCTGCGGACCACCGGCGGACTCGAACTGACGGCGCCTCAGGGCCTGGAGGCCCTCTCCCGGGCCGGGACGGTGGTGGTGCCCGCCTGGCGGTCCATCACCTCGCCCCCGCCCGCCGCCGCGCTGGACGCGCTGCGCCGCGCGCACGAGGAGGGCGCGCGCATCGTCGGGCTGTGCACCGGCGCGTTCGTCCTGGCCGCCGCCGGACTGCTGGACGGCAGGCCCGCGACGACCCACTGGATGTACGCGCCGACGCTGGCCAAGCGCTATCCCTCGGTCCACGTCGACCCGCGGGAGCTCTTCGTCGACGACGGCGACGTGCTCACCTCCGCGGGCACCGCCGCCGGGATCGACCTCTGCCTGCACATCGTCCGCACCGACCACGGCAGCGAGGCCGCGGGCGCCCTGGCGCGCCGCCTGGTCGTGCCGCCGCGCCGGGCGGGCGGGCAGGAGCGCTACCTCGACAGGTCTTTACCTGAGGAGATCGGCGCCGACCCGCTGGCCGAGGTCGTCGCCTGGGCGCTGGAGCACCTCCACGAGCAGTTCGACGTGGAGACGCTGGCCGCGCGTGCGTACATGAGCCGCCGGACCTTCGACCGGCGTTTCCGCTCGCTGACCGGCAGCGCCCCGCTCCAGTGGCTGATCACCCAGCGCGTCCTGCAGGCGCAGCGTCTGCTGGAGACCTCCGACTACTCGGTGGACGAGGTCGCCGGCCGCTGCGGCTTCCGGTCGCCGGTCGCCCTGCGCGGGCACTTCCGCCGCCAGCTCGGCTCCTCCCCCGCCGCGTACCGGGCCGCCTACCGTGCCCGCCGTCCGCAGCAGGAGCAGCGGCCCGAGCCGGTGCAGCCCACGCAGCCGGTGCAGGTCTTCGACGGGCCGGTCCCGCCGCAGCTGCGGCGGACGCCGCAGGGAGTGGGCGCCCATGGCCATCCGGACCCGGGCAGAGGGGGTCCGGACACCTACATCCAGGGACGCACGGCACTCCCCGGCCCGCGAGAGCGCCCGCTAGGCGGTGTCTGAGAATCCCGCACGGCGTCCGCGGCGTCCGGCAGCCCTCTCGCCGCGCCGGGCGAAGGCCGAGTAGCTCCGCTACGAGGACCTTCGTCCGGCGCACCGGGAGCAGGCACCGGGCGCCGCGGACACCGCACAGGGTTTCCCGGACGCCCCCTATAGGCTGACACGTATGAACGACCGCATGGTGTGGATCGACTGCGAGATGACCGGGCTCTCGCTGGCGGACGACGCACTCATCGAGGTGGCCGCACTGGTCACCGACTCGGAACTGAACGTGCTCGGCGACGGCGTGGACATCGTGATCCGCCCGCCGGACGAGGCGCTGGAGACCATGCCCGAGGTGGTGCGCAGGATGCACACCACCTCGGGGCTCCTCGCCGAGCTGGCCGACGGCACCACCCTGGCCGACGCCGAGGCGCAGGTCCTCGCGTACGTCCGCGAGCACGTCAAGGAGCCCGGCAAGGCGCCGCTGTGCGGGAACTCGGTCGGCACCGACCGCGGCTTCCTCGCCCGCGACATGGCGGCGCTGGAGGAGTACCTCCACTACCGCATCGTGGACGTCTCCTCGGTGAAGGAGCTGGCCCGCCGGTGGTACCCGCGGGCGTACTTCAACAGCCCCGACAAGAGCGGCAACCACCGGGCGCTGGCCGACATCCGCGAGTCCATCGCCGAGCTGCGCTACTACCGCGAGGCGATCTTCGTGCCGCAGCCCGGCCCGGACTCCGACACCGCCAAGGCCATCGCGGCCCAGCACGTGCTGACCTCGGAATAAGGCCCCGCGCAGCCGCCGGAAAAAGGTGGGCGCGAGCACCCCCTCGGACCCTGTACACTTTTTCTCGGCCGGTCGGAAACGACCGGACGCGGTGGGTGTAGCTCAGTTGGTAGAGCACCTGGTTGTGGTCCAGGTGGCCGCGGGTTCAAGTCCCGTCACTCACCCTGTGGCCTCGAGCCCCCGACCTGAGAGATCAGGTCGGGGGCTCGAGGCGTTCCCGGGCCGGCCCCGCCCGTGCGGACCGTGCTGCCGCCCGGCCACCGATGGGCGCGGACGCCCCGAAGCCCCCTCCCAGCCCCCGTACTCCCCGCGCGCCGCCGCCCGATCCACGTCACAGTGGGGAGCAGGCGTGACCGCAGCCCGGTGAGGGCACACCTCAGTCGTCAGGCGTACGAAGGGAGACCGGACGTGAGTGCTTCGCAGTCCGCCGTCGCCGCCGCTCTTCTCGACCGGCACGGCACCACCTACGCGAAGGAGGCGGGGATCACGCTCAAGGACACCCCGCAGCCGCTCTACCAGCTGCTCGTCCTGAGTTCCCTGCTCAGCGCACGCATCCAGGCACCGATCGCGGTGTCCGCCGCGCAGGCCCTCTTCCACGACGGGATGCGCAGCCCGCGCGCCATGGCCGACGCGACCTGGCAGCAGCGGGTCGACGCACTCGGCGAGGGCGGCTACCGACGGTACGACGAGCGGACCGCCACCCAGCTCGGCGAGGGCGCCGAACGGCTGCTGGTCGAGCACGGCGGCGATCTGCGCCGGGTGCGCCGGGACGCGGACGGCGACGAGCAGGCGCTGGTCTCGGGGCTGCGCGAGACCCCGGGCCTGGGCCCGGCGGGCGCGGACATCTTCCTGCGCGAGGCCCAGGCCGTCTGGCCCGAGCTGGCCCCCCGCTTCGACGCCAAGGCCCTCAAGGGCGCCGAACGCCTCGGCCTGCCGAAGGAGTCGAAGCGCCTCGCGCGGCTCGCCGGGGAGGCGGGTCCCGCCGTGCTCGCCGCGGCGCTCGTCCGGGCCGCGCTGGAGAAGAAGGTCGCGGACGACGTACTGGAGCACGCGGGCTGAGGGAAGCGGCACGCCCCGGCACCGCGTCCGGGGAGGCGGGGCGTCTCGCAGAGACGGGCCACCGCGCGCGTCCGCGCACGCGCCCGGCCGCGCGACGAGCCAGGCCCTGCCCGCCTCAGCGTCTAGGTGATGCTGTCTCGCACCGCCTCGTGCGGCTGCTGCGTGCCTGCCCGCGCACTGCGGCTCGGCGGGCACGGCTTCTCCCCCGGAAGCCATGACCGAAACGTCGCCGGGTGCTTCGTGGCCGCCCCTCACCGGCCGGTGAGCGGCAACGGCTGCCGTCCGGCCGAGGTGAGGCGGGGGCATCGCACCCGCCGCCTCCGGTCGCGCTCCCCCGGTACGTGACGCGGGACGACCCCGCCGCCGGGCACGCGCCGGCGCCGGGCGCCCCACGGGGTGCGGGGCTCCCGGCGCCGGTCAGGTCAGGTCAGGTCAGGTCAGGTCAGTAGTAGCGCTGGAGGTGGTACGTGAAGGTACCGGCCTTCTGGCAGCGGAGCACCCACGGGGTGGAGAGCTCCAGCGACGTCTTCTCGCCCTGGCAGGTGAAGGAGGTGCGGTAGGTCGCGAGGGTCCGCCAGGAGGCGGCGGCCCCGATGTCGCCCGCGGTCGCCGAAGCGGCGGTGGGCGCGGGTGAGGCGGCCTGGGCGGTGGCCGGTACCGCGAGGGCGGCGACGGAGAGAGCCGCCACGGCTGCACCGGCGAACCTCCGGTGGAACGTTCCCTGTCTGCGCATGCGTGCTTTTCCCCCAACGTGGTCGGCCTGCGTGAACGGGTGGTCCACGGCCAACCTAAACGGCCCGCCGGGAGGCGGACAATCGGGGCTCGCACCGATTGACCCGCCGGGCGGCGGGCGTTACGGACGGCCCGTCAGGTGGCCGGTCTCGGACGGGCGTCAGGCCGCCACGACCACCTCGGACCGGACCGCGCCGGCCCACTCCACGAGCAACCGCTCGTACGCCGCGCGCTCGGTGGCGGTGAGGCCGCGGCGGCGCATGAGGAGGGCGCGGATCTCGGCGTTCACCACGGCGGCGGGGCGGGGCGCGGCATCCGTACGGGTGTTCATGGGGCCGACCGTACTCCCGGGGTCCGACAACGAACGCCGCTCACTTTGCATGGGGATGGCGGGCCTGCTGGCGCAGCTCCTTCTCCACGGTGTGGCGGTCGAGCCCGGCGGCGGCGGCGAAGTCGCGGACGGCGACGTCGACCTCGGCCGCCGCGTTGAAGTAAACGCGCCGCTGCGCGTCCCGCTCCTCCTCGTCGAGGTGTTCGAGCCGGCGGCCCTCGTCGTCGGCGGAGCGCTGAAGTCTGATCAGGTAGTCGGGGAGTTCCACGCGAGGGATCGTACGGCGGCCGGACCGCCGGGGGCGGGAGGCTGGGGCGCGTGCCCCGTGGCGGGCGCCGCCGGACGGATGCCTCATCCCGAGGAGCGGGTACGGCCGTACGGCGGTTCTGCCCGGCCGGGCAGCGTGCCGCCGCGTCCGCTCAGGAGGACGCCCGCACCACCAGCTCCGTGTCCAGCACCACCTGGCGCCGCCCCCGCAGCCGGGGCGCCCCCGGCCTCCCCTCGGCGATCTCGGCGAGGAGGGCCTCGGTCATGGCGCGGCCCATCGCGGCGGTGGGCTGGCGGACGGAGGTGAGCGGGGGGTCCATCAGACGGGCGACGGCCGAGTCGTCGAAGCCGACCAGGGCGATGTCCTCGGGGATGCGGCGCCCTGCCTCGCGGAGCACCTGGAGGGCGCCGGCGGCCATCACGTCGGAGCAGGCGAAGACCGCGTCGAGGCCGGGGTGCCGGTCGAGAAGGAGGCGCATGGCCTGGCGGCCGCCCTCCTCGGTGAAGTCCCCGGCGGCGACGAGGCTCTCGTCCAGCCGGTACCCGGCGTCGGTGAGCGCCGAGCGGTAGCCGTCGAGGCGGCGCTGGGCGCCGTAGACGTCGAGGCGGCCGCTGATGGTGGCGATGGCGGTGCGGCCCCGGTCGAGGAGATGGGTGACGGCGGCGCGGGCGCCGGAGTAGTTGTCGGTGTCGACCGAGGCCAGCGGCTCGTCCTCGCTGCGGCGGCCGCTGATGACGGCGGGGATCTCCAGCTGGGAGAGGAGGTCGGGGAGCGGGTCGTCGGCGTGGACGGAGACCAGCAGGACGCCGTCGACGCGGTGGGCGGCGAGGTACTGGGCGAGGCGTCTGCGCTCGCGGGCGCCGTCGGCGAAGGTCAGCAGGAGCTGGAGGTCGGTCGGGCCGAGGGCGGCGCCGATGCCGCCGAGGATGTCGGAGAAGTACGGCTCGGTGAAGAAGCGGGTCTCCGGTTCGGGCACGACCAGGGCGATGGCATCGGTGCGGTTGGCGGCCAGCGCGCGGGCGGCGGTGTTGGGCACGTACCCCAGTTCGGCGACGGCGGCCTCGACGGCGGCGCGGGTCGTCTCGCTGACGCGGGGGGAGCCGTTGATGACGCGGGAGACCGTGCCGCGGCCGACCCCGGCGCGGGCGGCGACCTCTTCGAGGGTGGGGCGGCCCCCGCTGCGCCCGTTGCTCCGACCAGCCCTCATCCGTTGCCTCCCAGTAGTGGGCACGCGCCCGTGTCGTACCCCAGGATCGGAGGAGACCGTAACAGCCCGATAACCGACCGGACCTGTGGGCGTCCGGTGTCTTGACACTCCTGCCCGCAGCCGCGACTCTTCACGACATCACGGGTGGGAGCGCTCCCACCCTAGCTGCCACTCCAACACCCGTACATTCCCTGGTTCGACCCGGACGAGCCGACTTCAGCCGCACGCACAGCGGTTGACGGACCGGGACCGGACCGGCGTCAGGAGGAGACCATGCGTACGAGAACCCGTACGGCCCGCAAGGCGGTGGTCCTGGCGGCCGTCGCCGCCCTGGGGACCAGCCTGCTCGCGGGCTGCGCGTCGGACGACGAGCCGGAGGCGGCCGGGAGCGCCGCCGGGTCGGACAAGGGGAAGACCACGCTCACGGTCGGGGTCTTCGGTGCGTTCGGCCTCAAGGAGGCCGGGCTCTACGACCAGTACATGAAGGAGAACAAGGACGTCGTCATCAAGCAGACGTCCATCGAGCGGAACGAGAACTACTACCCGCAGCTCCTCACCCACCTCGGCACCGGCAGCGGCCTCGCCGACATCCAGGCCGTCGAGGCCAACAACATCGCCGAGATCGTGCAGACCCAGGGCGACAAGCTGGAGGACCTCTCCAAGGCGCCCGGCGCCGACAAGAGCGCCTTCCTGGAGTGGAAGTGGGAGCAGGGCACCACCGAGGCGGGCAAGACGGTGGCGCTCGGCACGGACACCGGGCCGCAGGGCATCTGCTACCGCAAGGACCTCTTCGAGAAGGCCGGCCTGCCGACCGACCGCGAGGAGGTCGGCAAGTTGTGGGCGGGTGACTGGGACAAGTACCTGGAGGCCGGCAAGGAGTTCCAGAAGAAGGCCCCCAAGGGCGCCAAGTTCGTCGACGGCTCGCCCGGTGTGATGGCGGCGGTGACCGGCAGCGCCGAGACCCGCTTCTACGACGACAAGGGCGAGGTCGTCTACAAGACCAGCCCGGCGGTGAAGGATGCCTGGGATCTGGCGGCCGAGTTCGCCTCCGAGGGGCTGACGGCCAAGCTCCAGCAGTTCACGCCCGGTTGGGACCAGGGCTTCTCCAACGGCACCTTCGCCACGGTCTCCTGCCCGGCGTGGATGCTCGGCTACATCCAGGACAAGGGCGGTGAGAAGGGCGCCGACAAGTGGGACGTCGCCCAGGCGCCGAAGCCCAGCAACTGGGGCGGCTCCTTCCTGACGGTCCCCTCGGCCGGCAAGAACAAGGAGGAGGCGGCGAAGCTCGCGGCGTGGCTGACCGCGCCGAAGCAGCAGGCGAAGCTCTTCGCGGAGCGCGGCTCCTTCCCGAGCGCGCAGGCCGCCTTCGACCTGCCGGAGATCGCCGACGCCAAGCACGAGTACTTCGACGACGCGCCGATCGGCAAGATCTTCGCCCAGGCCGCCGAGGGCGCCCCGGTGCAGATCCTCGGCCCGAAGGACCTGGTCATCGCGCAGAACCTGGCCGACGTGGGGATGCTCCAGGTCGACCAGAAGGGCAAGTCCTCCGAGGAGGGCTGGAAGGCCGCGGTCAAGGCGATCGACAACGCACTGGACCAGTGACCCACGATGGCGAGTGAATTCTCAGCGGCCGCGCCCTCCCCGGTGGAGGGCGCGGCGGCCCCCGCGAGCGGGGTCGCGGTGACCGGACCGCCGCCCAAGGATCCGGGCGGGGCCCCGGGGAAGGACCCGGCCGACGAGCGGCGGCGCGAGCGGCGCTCCCGCTGGTACCGGCGGGACGTGAAGTGGAGTCCGTACGCGTTCGTCGCGCCGTTCTTCCTCTTCTTCGCGGCGTTCGGGCTCTTCCCGCTGCTCTACACCGGGTGGGCCTCGCTCCACCGGGTGGAGCTGACGGCGCCCAACGACATGGAGTGGATCGGGCTGCGCAACTACACGCGCCTGCTCGACGACGAGTTCTTCTGGAACGCCCTCCAGAACACCTTCACCATCGGCATCCTCTCGACGGTGCCGCAGCTGCTGATGGCGCTGGGCATCGCGCACCTGCTCAACTACCGGCTGCGCGGCTCGATGTTCTTCCGGGTGGCGGCGCTCACCCCGTACGCCACCTCGGTGGCGGCGGCGACGCTGGTCTTCGTCATGCTCTTCGGGCGCGACTACGGGATGATCAACTGGTTCCTGTCGCTGGCCGGCTTCGAGCACATCGACTGGCAGAACGGCACCTTCACCTCGCAGTTGGCCGTCTCCTCCATCGTCGTCTGGCGATGGACCGGCTACAACGCGCTGATCTACCTGGCCGCGATGCAGTCCATCCCCTCCGACCTGTACGAGTCGGCGGCGCTGGACGGCGCCTCACGCTGGCAGCAGTTCGTCCACGTGACGCTGCCGTCGCTCCGGCCGACCATCCTGTTCACCGTGGTCGTCTCGACCATCGGGGCCATCCAGCTCTTCGGCGAGCCGCTGCTGTTCAACGGCGGCGGCGGGGCCACCGGCGGCGCCGAGCACCAGTTCCAGACACTCGGCCTCTACCTGTACGAGCAGGGCTGGACCAACCTGCACCTGGGCCGGGCGTCCGCCATCGCCTGGGCCATGTTCCTGCTGCTGATCGTGATCGGGCTGGTCTCTCTCGCGGTCACCCGGTGGCTGCGCCGAGGCGAGGGGAAAGCATGAGCATCGCACCATCGCCCGCCCGCGAGGAGTCCGCTCCCCGCTCCCCCGCCGCACCACCCGCGAAGCCGGGTGGCCGCACGCGCCGCAGCAAGGCCGGGCGCCAGCTGCACGGCGGCCGCATCACCTACGCCGTGCTGGCCCTGGTGACCGTGGTCTCGCTCTTCCCGCTGGTCTGGACGGCGATCGCGGCCTCGCGGAACAACACGCGGCTGGCCGAGACGCCGCCGCCGTTCTGGTTCGGCGGGAACCTCTTCAAGAACCTGGAGATCGCCTGGACCGACGCCAACATGGGGTCGGCCCTGCTGAACACCCTCATCGTGGCCGGCACGGTCTCGGTGGGCACGGTGCTCTTCTCCACGCTGGCCGGGTTCGCCTTCGCCAAGCTGCGGTTCCGCTTCAAGAACGCGCTGCTGCTGCTGGTGATCGGCACGATGATGGTGCCGCCGCAGCTCAGCGTCGTACCGCTGTACATGATGGTGGCCAAGCTCTCCTGGTCCGACCAGCTCCAGGCGGTCATCCTGCCGACCCTGGTCACCGCCTTCGGTGTCTTCTTCATGCGGCAGTACCTGCTCCAGGCGCTGCCCACCGAGATCATCGAGGCGGCCCGGGTGGACGGCGCCAACAGCCTCCGCGTCCTGTGGCACGTGGTCTTCCCGGCGGCCCGGCCCGCGATGGCGGTGCTCGGGATGCTGACCTTCGTGCAGTCCTGGAACGACTTCTTCTGGCCGATCATCGCGCTGACCCAGAACGGCAGCCCCACCGTGCAGGTGGCCCTCACCGGTCTGGGCCGGGGGTACATCCCCGACCAGTCGGTGATCATGGCCGGCGCGCTGCTGGGCACGCTGCCGCTGCTGATCGTCTTCGTGGTCTTCGGCAAGCAGATCGTCGGCGGCATCATGCAGGGCGCGGTGAAGGGCTGAGCAGCCCCGAGGGGAGTCCGCGCAGAACCGCGCGCACACCCCGGGCGGCGGGCCGACCACCCGCCGCCCGCCACCCCGCCCCTTCCCTCACAAGCGAGAACGGGAGTACGTCTTGACCTCAGTCCCCACCGCCGACACCTCCGCAGCGCCCACCTCGGGGGAGGTGCCCGAGGAGGCGGCCGCCCTGGCCCGGCAGGGCAGATTCCCCACCGGCTTCCTCTGGGGTGCGGCGACCGCCTCGTACCAGATCGAGGGGGCGGTGGCCGAGGACGGCCGGACCCCGTCGATCTGGGACACCTTCAGCCACACCCCGGGCAAGACGGAGAACGGCGACACCGGTGACGTCGCCGTCGACCACTACCACCGCAGCGCCGAGGACGTGGCGCTGCTGGCCGGGCTCGGCCTCAACACCTACCGCTTCTCCGTCTCCTGGCCGCGGGTGCAGCCGACCGGGCGCGGGCCCGCCGAGCGGCGCGGCCTGGACTTCTACCGGCGGCTCGTCGACGACCTGCAGGCACGCGGTGTGCGGCCGATGGTGACGCTGTACCACTGGGACCTGCCGCAGGAGCTGGAGGACGCCGGAGGCTGGCCGGAGCGGGACACCGCCCACCGGTTCGCCGAGTACGCGGCGCTCGTCGGCGAGGCGCTGGGCGGGCAGGTCGACCTGTTCACCACACTCAACGAGCCGTGGTGCAGCGCCTTCCTCGGCTACGGCTCCGGGGTCCACGCCCCCGGCCGCACCGACCCGGTGGACGCGCTGCGCGCCGCCCACCACCTCAACCTGGCGCACGGCCTCGGCGCGCAGGCGCTGCGGGCCTCGGTGCCTGCCGGGCGCACCCCGAAGATCGCGGTGAGCCTCAACCCGAGCGCGGTGCGGGCCCGTACGGCCGCGCCCGAGGACGAGGACGCCCGCCGCCGCATCGACGCGCTGGCCAACCGGGTCTTCACCGGGCCGATGCTGCACGGCGCGTACCCGGAAGACCTGTTCGCGGACACGGCGCGGCTCACCGACTGGTCGTTCGTCCAGGAGGGCGACGCCCGGACGGCGGCGCAGCCGCTGGACCTGCTGGGCATCAACTACTACGCCCCGGCGACCGTCTCCGGCGGCCGGGTGGACGGTCCGCGCGACGACGGCCACGGAGCGAGCGCCCACTCGCCGTGGCCGGGCGCGGACGACGTGACCTTCCACCAGTCGCCGGGTGAGCGCACCGACATGGGCTGGGGCGTGGACCCGACCGGCCTGTACGACCTGCTGCTGAAGTACTCGGCCGAGGCGCCGGGCGTGCCGCTGCTGGTCACCGAGAACGGTGCGGCCTATCCGGACGCGCCGGACGCCGGGGGCCGCTTCCACGACCCGGACCGCATCCGCTACCTGCACGGCCACCTGTCGGCGGTGCTCGACGCGATCCGCGACGGCGCCGACGTGCGGGGCTACTACCTCTGGTCGCTGCTGGACAACTTCGAGTGGTCCTACGGCTACGGCAAGCGGTTCGGCGCGGTCCACGTCGACTACGACACGCAGGTGCGCACACCGAGGTCGAGTGCCCACTGGTACGCGCGGGCGGTGCGCGACGGGGTGCTGCCTCCGGCCGACTTCACGCCGGGGCCTGACGCGGGCTGACCCCTCCGGGGCCGGGGCGGGTGGCGGCGCGGGTTCTGACCCCGTGCCGCCGCCCGCCCCTCGCGCGTGCGATCCGGGAGTGGGAAGGGTCGTGCCCCGGCCGGGGTGGGGGGATGGTGCCCGGCCGGGGCACGTTCTTTCCTGTGGGGGGAGTCGTGCTCCGGATCCCGTGGGGTACCGCCCGCTTACCCCGGGTGAGCGCCGGGATTCCTGAGCGGGCGGAACTTTTTCGCCCGGGCTTCGCGAGGGGGCGCGCAGACCGGGCTGATCCGGAGGTGTGGCTGGTCGACGGGTGTGGTGGTTGTCCGGGGCGTCGGCGGTGGGGCGCCGACGAGGAAGACGTTAGCCGCAACGCACCTCGCGAAAGGGGCGGATCGGGCAGGCGGGCCGGTTCTTAAGGCTCCCTTGAGGCAGCGCTGGGACACCGTTAAGGGGAATGGGGAACTCCGCGCGGGGCCCCGGCGGGACGGCGGCCACGCGGCCCGGACGCCCGGCCTACGGTTTACGGAACCGCGCCGCCCGCCCCTTCCGCTGCCCGTGCCGCCTGCCCCGGTGGTCCAGTGCCGGGCCCTCCCCGGTGTGCCGGAGCTGGATCCAGAGCCGGACCTCGGTGCCGCCCAGCACGGAGCGGCCGATGCGGACGTCCCCGCCGGTCGACTCGGCGAGGCGGCGCACGATGTCCAGGCCGAGGCCGGTCGAGCCGACGGCGGCCGGGGCCTGTCCGGCGCCGCCCCGGCCGCGCGCCAGCGCCGCCTCGGGGTCGGGGATGCCGGGGCCCGCGTCGGAGACCAGCACGATCACCGAGTGCGCGCCCTGCCCGCCGTCGTGCAGGTCGACCGCGAAGGGGGTGCCCTCCGGGGTGTGCCGGAAGACGTTGCCGAGCAGCGCGTCCAGCGCGGCCACCAGGTCGCCCCGGGCCACGGGGATGCGTACCGGCCTCTCCACGCCCGCGACCCGGGCGGTCCGGCCCTCGTCCTCGGCCAGCGCCGACCAGAACTCCATCCGCTCCCGGATCACCTCGGCCGCGTCGCACCCGGCCCCGGAACCGTCCGGCTGGGTACGGGGCTTCTGCTCGCGGGCGGTGCGGATGATGGCGTCCACCTCGCACTCCAGCTGCTCGACCGCGGCCCGGGTCTGCTCGGCGGCGGGCCCCTCGCCGAGCGAGGCGGCGTTGAGGCGGAGCACGGTGAGCGGGGTGCGCAGGCGGTGCGAGAGGTCGGCGGCCAGCTCCCGTTCGTTGGCGAGGAGTTCCACCACCTGGTCGGCCATGGAGTTGAACGCCACCGCCGCCTGCCGCAGTTCGGCCGGGCCCTCCTCG
Source organism: Streptomyces sp. NPDC058373 (assembly GCF_042723275.1). Classification (NCBI taxonomy): domain Bacteria; kingdom Bacillati; phylum Actinomycetota; class Actinomycetes; order Kitasatosporales; family Streptomycetaceae; genus Streptomyces; species Streptomyces sp. NPDC058373. Next base: position 27,810 of record NZ_JBHXJE010000001.1, read on the forward strand.
GGGACGCGTACGCCGAGTGACCCCTCGCCGAGCGCGTGCGCGGCCCCGGCCAGCCGCCGGGCGGGGCCCACCATCCGCACCCCGAGCCGGTCGGCGACCGCGACCGAGCCGATGACCAGGGCGACGGCGACCCCGGCCAGCATCAGCCAGGCGGCGGTGACGCCCCGGTCGGCCTCGGCCTCGGGGACGTAGACCTCGACGACCGCCGTCCGCGAGCCGCTCAGCGCCGTCGGCTGGAGGAGCAGTTGCCCCCCGGCGGTGGCGGTGGTGACGGCGCGGGCCAGCCGCCGGGTGGAGGCGAGGTCGCGGGCGGAGGCGCGGGCGGTGCCGACGGTCAGCGCGGGGCGGTCACCGTCGGCGGGGACGTGCACCGCCATGCGGCGCTCGGACCCGGCGGTGGTGAACTGCACCGCCCGCTCCAGCGCGGCGCGTTCGGTGGTGACCGAGAGGGTCGGGCCGAGCGCGGCGGCCTGGCGTTCGGCGTGCGAGACGGCACGGTCGCGGGCCGTCTCACGGACCACCAGGCCGAGCGGCACGGCGAACGCCATCACGACCATCGCGGTGACCGCCAGCGAGACCTTGACCAGCGCCCATCTCACGCCGGTGGCTCCAGCTTCACCCCGACCCCGCGCAAGGTGTGCAGGTAGCGGGGGGCGGCGGCGGTCTCACCGAGTTTGCGGCGGAGCCAGGAGAGGTGGACGTCGATGGTCTGGTCGTCGCCGTAACTCTGCTGCCAGACCTCGGCGAGGAGTTCCTTGCGGGGGACGACGACGCCGGGGCGCCCGGCCAGGTAGGCGAGCAGGTCGAACTCGCGGCGGGTCAGGTCGAGCGGGGTGGAGTCGAGTTCGGCCTGCCGGCGCAGCGGGTCGACGGCGAGCCCGCCGACCCTGAGGACCCGGTCGGGCGGGGCCACGGGGCCGGCGGCGCGGGAGCGGCGCAGCACGGCGGCGATCCGGGCGGAGAGGTGGGCGACCGAGAAGGGCTTGGTGAGGTAGTCGTCGGCGCCGTCGTTGAGGAGCCGGACGATCTCGTTCTCGTCGTCGCGGGCGGTGGCGACGATGACCGGGACGTCGGTGATCGAGCGGAGCATCTTCAGTGCCTCGGCGCCGTCGAGATCGGGCAGCCCCAGGTCGAGAACGACCACGTCGTACCGGAAGTGGGCGACCTCGCGCAGGGCTTCGAGCGCCGTGCCGACACTGCGTACGGTGTGGGACGCCTCGGTGAGGTGACGGATCAGCGCCGAGCGGACGAACTGGTCGTCCTCGACCACGAGCACATGGGGCATGGGCGGCACCGTACGCCATTCGGGGGACGCGGGACGCGTGGGCTTGACGAGGTGGGCGGGGCGACAACGAGGCAGCGGCTGCGGGAGGATGGCGCCCATGCGGAGAGGAGCGCTGCACGCCCTGGCGTGGACGGCGGCGACCGGGGCGGCGGTCGGGCTGTCCTGGTTCGGCGTGCACACCGTCCTCTCCGGCACCGTCTACGACCCCCCGCGCGCCCTCCCCCTCACCGAGGTCGCCCCCGAACCCCAGGCCGCCTCCACCCACCGCCCCAAGCCGACCCCCTCCCCCAGCCCGTCCCCCCACCGCACCCCGCCTTCCCCGACGCCGAAACCCCCGCCCTCCCCAGCCGCCCCGGCCCCCGAGCCCCCGCCCCCTTCCCCCGACCCCCCACCCACCGAACCACCGGCCGACCCCGCCACCGGCGTCAAGGGCTACACGGTCTCGGGCGGCCAGGCCGTCCTCGACATCGGCCCCGACTCCGCCGACTTCGTCTCGGCCACCCCCAACCCCGGCTGGACGATGCAGGTCTGGACCCGCGAGGAGAGCGGCGGCGCCTGGATCCGCGTGACCTTCACCCGGGGAGAGCGGAGTTCGTCGGTCTTCTGCTCCTGGAACGGCTATCCACCACGGGTGGACGTGGACGACCGCTGAAGCCAAGAAACCCCAAGCCCGACCGGCACTCGAGGCCACCCGGCGCCTGAGGACACTTGAGCCCGGCCGGCGTCTGAGGCCACCTGAGCCCGGCCGGCGCTTGAGGCCACTTCAGCCCGGCCGGCGCTTGAGGCCACTTCAGCCCGGCCGGCGATTGAGGCCACCTTCAGCCCGGCCGACCCTGGGCCACTCAGTCGAAGGCGTCCCCAGGCGGCGCCGGGGACGCCTTGGCCCCCGCGTCGGAGACGGCAACCGCACCCCCGGTGAAGTCCCGCAACCCCCGCCCGTGCTCGACCCGGCCGGGATGCGGATCCCCCGCCACCCGCCGGGTGAACTCCCCCACGGGCAACGGCTGCCCGGCAGCCACCAGCACCGCGTTCCCGAAGCGCTTGCCGCGCCACACCACCGGATCGGCGGCGAGGGCCAGTTCGGGGAAGACGGCGGAGGCGGTGGCGACCTGCCCGCGCAGATGGGCCAGGGGCGGCCCGTCGGCGAGGTTGGCCGTGTACCAGCCCTCGGGGCCGAGCACCCGGCGCACCTCCGTCAGGAACTCCGTACTGGTGAGGTGGGCCGGAGTACGCGCCCCGCTGAAGACGTCGGCGACGACGAGGTCCGCCCACCCGTCGGCGACCCGCCCGAGCACCTCACGCGCGTCCCCCTCCCGTACCTTGATCCGCGCCTGCGGGTCCACGGGCAGGACCCGCCGCACCAGCCTGACCAGGGCAGCGTCCTTCTCGACCACCTGCTGGGTGGAGCGCGGCCGCGTCGCCGCCGTGTACCGGGCGAGGGTCAGCGCACCCCCGCCGAGGTGCAGCACCCGCACGGGACGCCCCGCGGGCGCGACCAGGTCGATGAGGTGGCCGAGCCGCCGCTGGTAGGGGAAGGCGAGCCGAGTGGGGTCGGCGAGGTCGACGTGCGACTGGGGCGCCCCGTCGATCAGCAGCGACCAGGCCTCGGGCCGCTCGGTGTCGGGCCGCAGCTCGGCGCTGCCCCCGTCGACCGGCTCGATCACGGACTCCCGCCCGCCCCGGCGCCGCCCCTCACCCCGGTCGCGGTCCTTGCCCGCCCTGCCTCGTGCCATGCCCCCATTCTGCGGGGGCATGGCGAGGCGGGCGCGGGCGGGCCCCGTCGGGGGTCAGCGGCAGCGGTCGGCGGCCGCGATGAGGCGGGCCGCCTCGTCCAGGGCCGCCCGGAGCATCACCGGGTCGGTGACGGGCCCGCCGTCGCCGGGCGGCAGCAGCCAGCCGGAACCGGCCACCAGCGGGGCCGCACCCGGCCGGCGCGCGTGCCCCGCCGCCGTACACGCGCTGCCGGGCACGTCCCACCGGTCGGCGGTGCCGGGCGGCACCAGGAAGCCGAGGGTGTCGCAGCGGCCGACGAGCAGGACCGGGCCGACGGCCGGGTCGGCGCCCCGGCGGAGGATGTCGACCGCCTCCAGCCCCTGGCGGGCGGGGACGGTGACCAGGTCGCAGGGTTGACGGTCGTCGGCCTGGCCGCCCGCCGCGGGCGTCCAGGGGTCTTGGGTGTCCGTACCGGCGTCCAACAAGGAAATCCCTCCTCGCGGAGAGCAGCCACTTCGCTCCCCTCCGCAAGACCCAACGCGACGGAGCGTCAACGGCTACGGCAGCGGATGGCCGCAAAGGATGGCACTTCATGGCAGATCGCGGGAGAGATATCCCTTTTGTAGTCAAACCCTGTGTGCTGGGCCGGTTACAGAAGGTACGTTGCTGCTCCGTCGGAACACGGTCCGCAGCCGGCGGTCACCGTTCCGGCGTGTTCCGCAGGAGAGGGGTCGGCCATGACGTCGTCACCGGTGGCATCCTCCGCCCAGCCCCCGAAGCCCAACACGGTCTTCAGGGAACTGCGCGGACAGCTCTCACCGGCCGAGTTCGCCGCCGCGGTCCGCAGGGCGGGCCGCGAGATCGGCGAGCGCGTGAGCTGCGACGCCCGTTACGTGGGCCGGGTCGAGGCAGGCGAGATCCGCTGCCCCAACTACGCCTACGAGCGGGTGTTCCGGCACATGTTCCCCGGCCGGGACCTCACCGCGCTCGGCTTCACCCCGCGCCAGGCCGTACGGGGCAGAGCCGCCTCGCGCGGCGCGCACCCTCCTTGGGACACCCCGTACGAGTACCCGAACCCCCCGGATCCCCTGGTCTCACCCCCGGGTTCCGGGAGACAGATGCGCGAGGAGAGCGACGTGCAACGGCGCGCGTTCATGACCGGTTCGACCGCCACCGTGGCGGCGGCCTCCCTGGGTGTGCTCGGCACCCTCACAGGCGACGAAGGCACCATCCCGCACCAACGCGTCGGAGAGGCCGAGGCGGGCGCCGTCGAGCACGCCGTACGCACGATCCGCGAGCTGGACGACCGGCACGGCGCCGACGGGCTGTACCGCAGGGCCGCCCGCCAGCTCCAGACCGCGTACGCCCTGCTCGACGCGGGCACCACCCGCCAGTCCACCGCCGACCGGCTGCACGCCGGCGCCGGTGAACTGGCCATCTCGGTGGGCTGGCTGGCCCACGACTCCGGCCGCCGGCAGGAGGCCCGCTCGCACTACGCCGAGGCCCTCGCCACCGCCCGGATGTCCGGTGACCCGGCGCTGGAGGCCCACGCCTTCTGCAACACCGCCTTCCTCGCCCGCGACACCGGCCGCCACCGCGAGGCGGTCCGCGCCGCCCAGGCCGCCCAGCGGGCCGCCGCCAGACTGGGCTCGCCCCAGCTGCTGGCGCTGCTGGCGCTGCGCGAGGCGGGCGGCTGGGCCGGACTCGGCGACCGGAGCGGCTGCACGGGTGCGATGGCCCGGGCCGGGGAGCTCTTCGGCCGGGGACAGTGCGACGCCGACCCGGAGTGGATGTCCTTCTTCGGCGAGCCCGAGCTGGAGATGCTCCAGGCGCAGTGCTGGGGGGCGCTCGGCGACCACGGCCGGGCCGCGGGCCACGCCGGACGCGCCGCCTCGCAGGCGGCGGTCAGGACCCCGCACCTGACGCGCAACATCGCCCTCTACACCTCCGAGCTGGCCTCCGGCCTGGCCCGCGCCGGGCGCCCGGACGAAGCCGCCGACGCCGGGGCCCGGGTCCTCGCCCTCCTCGACGAGGTGCAGTCCAGCCGGGTCCAGTCCCGGCTGGCGGCCACCGCCGACCTGCTCGGCCCGCACCGCCGCCACCGCCCGGTGGGGGCCTTCCTCGACCGCCACGAGGCGCTGGCGCGGGCGGTGTAAACGGGGCGGCCGAGGCGCGGTCACGCCACGAGGTGGCCCGTGTCGTTCCAGGACTCCAGCGCCGGTTCGCCGTACGACCAGCCGAGCACCGAGAGCGAGGCGGGCGCGAGCCGGATCCGGGCGCCGAAGGAGACGGGCAGGCCGAGCCAGCGGGCGCCGAGGGCGCGCAGGATGTGGCCGTGGGCGAAGACCAGGACGTCCCGGTCGGCCGAGCGCGCCCAGGCGACCACCTCGTCGGCCCGGGCCCCCACCTCCTCCGGGCTCTCGCCGCCCGGCGCCCCGTCCCGCCAGACCAGCCAGCCCGGCTGCTGGGCGTGGATCTCGTCGGGGGTGAGCCCCTCGTAGTCGCCGTACCGCCACTCGGCCAGCGCGTCCCAGGGCTTCGCCCGCTCCCCGAAACCGGCCAGCTCGGCCGTCTCCCGGGCCCGGCCCAGCGGACTGGTCCGCACCTCGGCGTGGGGCACCCCGGCCCACGGCTCGGCGGCGAGCCGCCCGCCGAGCAGCCCCGCGTCGGCCCGCCCCTCGTCGAGCAGCGGAATGTCGGTCAGTCCTGTGTGCCGCCCCGACTGCGACCAGGAGGTCTGTCCGTGCCGGGCCAACAGGATGCGCGGTGCCATGAGGGGCCTTTCGCCGTACTTTCCTTGCTTCCCTTCATCATCACATCGACCCCGCCCGCCTACCTCGCGCCGGGCTCACGCCCGTACGCGGCGAGCGCTCGGTGACGGGGGGGGCGTCCGCCGGGCGCGAGCCCGGCTGGGGCCGGCGTGCGGTGCCGGGAAAGGTGTCGTCCGTGGCCCAGACCGTCGCCAGCGGAAGCCACTGGAAGAGGGTCTGGGAGGCTCCGGTCCCGGAGTCCAGGCAGCCCCGGTACCGCGCGTAGCGGTCCTCAAAAGCCGAGTCGGACGCCGTGGCCGCGGCCGGTACCCGAGCGGGCGGGGTCGTCACTGTCGTACTGCCTTTCGTCGGGGCGCCCCGCACCCCTGCCAGGCGGGGGCAGGGAGAGCGGGGACGGGCCGGATCAGTGGTGGACCGGGCGGACGTCCGGCCACAGCAGCGCCGCCGAACCCCAGGTCAGGCCGCCACCGAAGGCAGTGAGGACCACCCGGTCACCGGGTGTGAGCCGGCCCCGGTCGGCGGCCCAGGCCAGCGCCAGCGGGATGGACGCGGCAGCCGTGTTGCCGACCTCCGCGATATTGGCGATCACGCGCTCGGGCGGCAGGCCGAGCCGTCCGGCCACCGACTCCAGGATGCGGAGGTTGGCCTGGTGGCCCACGAACGCGTCGATGTCCTCGGGCGACCAGCCGACCGCCTCCGCGACCCGGCGGGCCGACTCGACCATCGTCGGCACGGCTCGGGTGTAGACCTCGCGGCCTTCCATCCGCAGGTACCGCTCGCCGGGCGGCACGGTGATCAACGCGCTGCCGGTGCCGTCGCTGCCCAGCTCTGTGTGGAGGACGGCGCCGTGACCGTCCGTCTCCCGGCCGCGTTCGAGCAGCGCCGCGCCGGCGCCGTCCCCGAAGATGACGGCGGTGCCGCGGTCCTGCGGGTCGACGATCGCCGAGTAGCGTTCCGCACCGACGACCAGGACGCTTTCGCAGGTACCGGCGCCGATCATGGCCGCGGCGACGGACAGCCCGTACACGAAGCCGGAGCAGACGGCCGACAGGTCGAAGGCGGCCACGCCGGTCAGGCCCATCGCCGAGGCCGCTTGCGGGGCGGTCGCGGGGCAGGCCCGGTCCGGAGTGGTCGTGGCCACCAGGACCAGGTCGCAGGAGGAACGGCCGGCCGATTCCAGGGCCGCCGACCCGGCGCCCGCCGCCAGTTCGGCGGTGCCCGTGCCGGCGTCCACGACCCGGCGCCGGGTGATTCCGGTACGGCTGCGGATCCACTCGTGCGAGGTGTCCAGCCGCTGTGCCAGGTCGTCGTTGGTGACCGTCCGCGCGGGCAGGCTGGTGCCCAGACCCGTCAGGACGGCGGGGATCCGGTCTTGGCTCATCTGCCCATCACCAGTACGCAGTTGGCGCCGCCGAAACCGAAGGAGTGGCTGACCGCGACAGCCGGGTCCTGGTGCCGTTCCTTCTCCACCACCAGGTCCAGCCCCGCGAGCTCGGGGTCCACGGCCACCGTGTGCGCGGTCGGCGGCACGACGCCCGTGGCCAGGGTCCGCAGGGTCAGCACGGCCTCGATGGCCCCCGCCGCGCCCAGGCTGTGCCCGAGCAGTGCCTTGTTCGCCGTGACGCTCGGCCGGTGCGGGAAGAGGCGGTTGATCAGTTTCCCCTCGCTGCGGTCGTTGTACGGGGTCGAGGTGCCGTGCGCGTTGACGTGGTCCACGTCCGACGGGGTCAGCCCGGCGTCCGCCAGCGCGAGGCGTACCGCCCTCTCGGCGCCGACGGCGTCGGGGTGCGGGGCGACCGGGTGGTGCGCGTCGGTGGTGAAGGCGTACCCGAGGACACGGCCCCGCGAGGTCGCGCCGCGCTCTCGTGCGGCGTCCTCGCGCTCCAGTACGAGGGCGGCCGCGCCCTCGGAGAGCACGAAGCCCGAGCGGTCCGCGGCGAAGGGCCGCGAGGCGTCGTGTGCCGCGCTGTCGGTGAGCGCGCCCATCGCGGCGAAGCCCGCGGCGATCACGGGCACCACTCCGGCGTCCGTACCGACGGTGATCACGATGTCGCAGGTGCCGGCGCGGATCAGGTCGCGGCCCACACCGACGGCCACCGCCCCGGAGGCGCAGGCCGCGACGACGGTGTGGCCGGGTCCGGTGACCCGGTGCCGGATGGCGATCGTCCCGGCGGCCATGTTGATGAGCGAACGGGGGTGCAGGTACGGCGAGACGGCGTCGGGGCCGCGTTCGGCCAGCCGGTCGTGTGCCGTGCTCATGGTGGCCGCGCCGCCGAGTCCGCAGCCGACGACGATGCCGACCCGGCTGCCGTCCCAGGTGGTGGGGTCGAGGCCGGCCTCGGCGATGGCCTGGTCGGCCGCGACGAGCGCGAACCGGATGAAGGGGTCCAGGTTCGCGGTGCCGCGGCCAGGCAGCAGTTCGGCGCCGAACGGCGCCACGGCGCGCGACTGAAGGCTCCGTGAGACCCCGGCGGTGGGCGCGAGCCCGGCGCGGGACCCGCCGCGCCGGATCGCGTTCCAGGTCGAGTCGGTGTCGGTCCCGACCGGCGTGATCATGCCGGTACCGGTCACGACGATGGGCGGTGCGCTCATGCGGACTTCTCGCCGTCCAGCGCCGTGGTCACCAGCTGCGCGAGAGCGGGGATGGTGAGCTCACCGAGGCTGGTCTCCTCGCTGCCGAGGTCGGCGCCGGTCTCCTCCTTGATCCGGATGACCAGCTCCGCGATGGCGAGAGAGTCGAGGTCGAGGGTGGCGAGGGTGGATTCGTCGGTCAGACCGTCGGCGTCGGCCTCCAGGTCCTCGACGACGATCCTGGTCAGGGTGGCGTGCAGGGACGCGGTCATGGTGTTCCTCCGTCAAGGGGCGTGTGGGCGGTACAGGTGGAGTGAGGGGTGGGCGAAGGGGACGGGCCGGGTCCGGCCGGGCCGGACCTGGGGTCCCGGACGTCCCTCAGGCGGCCTTCGCCAACTTGGGAGAGGGCTGCCGCGCGGTGATCGCGTTGTGGCGGCGGCCCTCGCCGAGCTCGTCGAGGACCGGCCGCAGGTCGGCCAGTGCGAAGGAGCGGCGCAGCCAGCGGTCCGCGCCGTCGTAACGCGGGGTGAAACCCGTCCGCCCGTGCACCGTGCGGCGGTTGTCGAGGATGATCATTTCGCCGGGTTCCAGCACGATGCCGCGCAGGGAGCCGAGTACGGCGTCCTCCAGCGCGGCGAGCGCCGCCCGCGCGGCGGGAGTGGTGCCGACCGTGCCGTGGAAGTCCACCCGCAGGTCCGGGTTGGCCTCCGCGCCGGAGAGCACCGGTATCGGCGGGGTCAGCACCTCCTCGTCGGTGTCGTGGACGAAGGACGTGCTGAACTTGGTCCTGAACTCCGGCCGGCGCAGCGTGGCCACGGTCTCCTCGTCCAGTTCCGGCAACACGTCGCCGATTCCGCCGGTCACGGTGGCGGCGAGTCCGTCGCGGTCGCCGCGCAGGCAGATCAGGCTCAGGAAGTGCGGGGCGGCGGGGTGGAAACCGTCCTCCGTGTGCAGTTCCAGCAGGATGGAGCCGCTGTTCTCCTGGCGGTCCTCGGCGCCGCGCTTGGGGCTGACGTCCTGGACCAGGTTGCCGTTCTTCTCGTCGCTGTACGAGATCGCGCGGCCCAGGACCGACATCGCCATCAGCTGGCTGAGGGTCGCCACGGCGACCGTGGTCCAGTCCGGCTCGTCCTCCGCCCGGTCGGGGGTGGCCGGCAGGCTGCCCAGCGGGAGTCCGCGCAGCAGGAGGGTGCCGCTCGTACTGCCCTCGTCGCGGAAGGAGATGAGCGCGCGCCGGACCTCGCTGGGCAGCGCGGCCGCCGCGAGTTCCACGGCGTGGAGGAGGTCGGTGCTGTGCAGTGAGCAGCCCGCGTACTGCGCGGCTATCTTCAGTGCGGCGGCTTCGACGATGCCGGACTCGGTCTCGCTCAGCACGACTCCGGACGTCCGCGCGTCGACGTACGCGAATTCTCTTCTCATGTGGGGCTTTCCTTTCTGCGGGATCGTGCCGCGCCCTCTGAAGCCGCCACCGGCCGGTGGTCGGCGGGCCGGGCGGTCGTGCCCGGGACGGGGCACGGCTGTGCGGCCGGTGTGGGGCGGCGGCCGAGCCGGTAGACGGCGGCGGGGCTGAATCCGCGCCATGCCTGCTCGCGCGGCAGGTGGTTCAGGAAGCGGGCCTTCTCCCAGTAGCGAGTGACCCGGTCCACGACTCGGCGCCCGGGCGTGAGGGCGATGTGGTGGACGTCGACGGCGACCGTGCGCGGTACGTCCTCGCCCGCCACGAGCTGGTTGACCATGTGGACGGCGAGCGAGCCGAATTGGGTCGCCGCCTCGGTGAGCTGCGGCACGCTGTAGTCGGGGTGGTCCAGACCGTGGCGGAGCTCGCGGTACATCTCGCCCGGGATGTGCGACCGGGGGACGATGCGGTAGATCACTTCCCAGGTGGTCAACGCGTCGGCGTCCTCGGCCAGCAGCTGGCCGTCGAAGATCCGCCGGACCCGCCGGTAGTCGAAGCACTGGGCCGCCAGCGTGCCCGCCATGTCCCAGCCGGTGACCAGCGGCTTGCGCTGGCGGCACGCTTCCTGGTGCAGGGCGATCTTGGCTCGCAGCCCGGACGGGGTGGTCACGTCGACCCCGTCCACGATGACCTCGGCCCGCCGGACCAGGTCCCGGACGTTGTCCCGGGTGACGCCCACGGGCACCACTTCGGCCCGGATGTGCGGGTTGATGGCGCGCAGGGTGTCGGCGCCCACCTCGGCCTTGTTGCGGCCCAGGTCGTCGATGGTGGCGTGCTGGCGGTTGAGGTTGTTCAGCTCGTAGGTGCCGACGTCCGCGAGGACGAAGTCCCGGTATCCCATGCGGCCCAGCGGCTGCACGGTGGCACCGCCGATGGAGCCGCAGCCCGCGATGAGCAGGGGGGTGTGGCGGATCTGCTCCTGGAGCGCCGCGGGGATCAGGCCGCGGTTGCGCTGGGTGAGGGAGGCGTAGTAGAGCTCCTCGTCCAGCTCGCGGGCTTCCCCGGGGGTACCCACGTCGGGCGGGTTGCTCTGGTCCGTGTGCCGGCTCATGCCCTGGCCTCCTGGAACGCGCTCAGCCGGGCCGCGACCGACCCGGTCCCGCCGGACGCGAGGATCGCGTCGAGGTGGTTCAGGGTGGGGCGCAGCGCGTCCGTGTCGGTGAGGACGAAGGGGTACGAGCGCTGCTGCTGGTCCCACATCGGGGCGAACAAATCGGTGGGGTCCGGCGCGCGTGCGGGCACGTCGAGACTCCGGGTGTGGAAGCCGAGCAGGGACAGCTGGAGGATGGCTCCGTTCGGCTTGCCGTCGCCGACGATCGCCGCTCCCTCCTCGGCCAGGGCGCGCAGGCAGCCCTCGGCCCAGCCCCGGTAGACCCACCAGGGCACGGAGACGGCGGCCTGCGAGCGGTCCATGGCGTAGTCGCGCATGAGCCGCTTGCCCTCCCACACCCGGTTCGCCGGGGTGGTCGCGCCGAGCTCGTCGGCGAGCCGCAGGCCGTAGTCGCGTTCGACGACGAACGGCAGGTGGGCGTCGTCCCCGAGCAGAGTGCGCTCGGGGCTGCGGGTGCGGGCCAGCGTGCCGTAGCCCCGCAGGCGCCCGGTCTCCTCCTCCACCACCAGGGTGTGCTGGTCGTGGAGGGCGTGGGTGTCGTACGGCTCGGCGTCGAGCTCCGCCGCGGCGGCGAGCTCTTCGTTGATCCAGCCGCGCTTCAGGTACTGGGCCAGCCGGAACCGGTAGACCTCGTGGAGGTACGCGGTGGGCAGCTGAGCTCCCCGCACGGTGACGGTGAGCAGGCCCTCGGGGCTGGCGGAGCGGAACAGCGGCTCGCCGTCCACGTGGCCGTCCAGGTCGGGCAGCCTCGTCCCGGCGGTGTCCCGCAGCATCCGCTCCCGGTAGGAGTCGGTGGTGGCGGTGGCCGTCGTGGAGGTGGCGGTGGTCACCGGACCTCCGGGACGCCGAACAGCTCGCCGGTGACGACCAGTGCGAGCGCCTCGGGGCTGCCTTCGTAGATCCGGGGGCCGTAGGCGTCGCGGAGGACCCGGTCCATGCCGTCCTCCCGCTGGAAGGCGGCGGCGCCGATGAGGCTCATGGCGGCGTCGGCGTTGTCGATGGCGGCGCGGTCGGCGACCATCTTGGCGACGGCGGGCTCGTAGGCCGGCGTCGGGATGACGGTGTCGGCCTTCAGCACGGCGTCCAGGTACAGGGCGCGCGCGGCGGACACCCGAGCGGACATGTCGGCGAGCTTGCGGGCGGACATCTGGTGCTCGAAGAGCAGCCGGCCGCCCTGCCGGCGAGTGCCGGCCCACGCGACCGCCCGGTCCAGGGCGTGCCGTGCGATACCGGTGGCGACGGCGGCGCAGGTGACGCGGGTGAGGTTGCCGATGGCGACGTTGAGGTCCCAGCCGCCCCGCTCGCCACCGACGACGTTCTCCTCGGGCACCCGGGCGTTGTCGAGGACCAGCTCGCCCGCGGGGGCGGTGCGGTAGCCCACCTTGTCGTGGATCTCGCCACGTGTGACGCCGTCCTGCTCCAACTCGGTGACGAAGCAGGTCAGGCCGGTCGAGCCGGGGGCCGCGTCCAGATTGGCCATGATCGTGGCGTACGTGGCGACCGGGGCGTTGGTGATGTAGCGCTTGGTGCCGCTGAGCAGGTATTCGCTGCCGGAGCGGCGGGCGACCGTCATGTCCTGGGCGTAGGGCGCCTGCTGCGGCAGCACCAGGTCGGTTCCGTTGTTCTCCTCGGCGACCGCGTTGCAGGCGAGGACCGGCTCGGGGCCGAGGAAGGCGGGGAGGTACTTCCCCTGGAGGTCCGGGTTCTCGCAGATCAGCAGCGGGGTCTGGAACAGGCCGGTGGCGCCGAAGACCAGTGCCATGCCCGGATCGGCGGAGGCCAGCTCCTCCAGGGTCAGCGCGAGGGCGAGCTGGCTCAGCCCGAGACCGCCGAAGTCGCGCGGTATGGGCATCCGCAGCAGACCGAGCGCGTGGCCCTTGCGGACGGTGTCCCAGTCGACCTGGCCCTTCTCGATCCGGTCGCGCTCGGCGGCTCCCGGGGCGACCTCCTCACGGGCGAAGGCGACAACCTCGTTGAGGAAGTCGGCCTCGAAGGATTCGAGCAGCGGGTGGGCGGCCGGGTTATGCGTGTACGTCATGGGGTTCCTTGTCCGGTGCGTTCAGTGCTGGAGGGTGAAGGTCGTCAGGGCCTGTCCGACGGCGAACGTCTGCATGACCGGCCCGTGGGCGCAGACGCGGCGGCTGGTGACGGTCCGCAGGAAGGTGCGGCGGCCCGCGGCGAGGTCGTCGAGGTTCGCGTAGCTGATGCGGAACACATGGGTGGGTTCGGCGTCGGTCAGGGCGCCCTGCGGGTCCAGCGTGAGTTCGGCGTCGGGCTCGGAGATCACCAAGCGGACGGTGGCACCTGCGGCCTGCCAGGCGGGGGCGGCCTTCGCGGCCGCGGACAGCGTGTTCGAGAGCTCTTCGGGCGAGACGGCCATGCGAATTCCTTCGCGTTCGAGGGTGGGATCACGTATGAGTACCGCTGCCGTGCAGGCTGGGAATTCCCCTGCGAGTTCGTGGTGAATTACCGACGGATACAAGGTCCGTGCGGAATGCGGGCCGACCGTGAGGCGGTCCGGAAATGTTCTTCCGGGGCTTTTCTTTCGCAGCACCGGACAAGCGGTTGATCATTAAGCTACAGATCCTTGACCGACCCTGTCCACGTATTCAATTGCGCCTCCACGGGAGCGGAACGCGCGCTCCAGCGGGCGGTAATCGGCTGTCCATCGCCGGGCGGGACGGGCCGGGGAACGAGAGCCGGCCCGAAGGCTCCGCGGGGCCCCGCGCAGGGCCCGGGCAACGCGAAGTGGGCCTGCAGTCGGGGGAGGCTGCAGGCCCACGTTCAGGGGTGGAACTATGCGGTTTCGCGGGCGTCCGGACACCTGGCCCGGCCGCCGGTGGCGCCGACGCCGGGCGCCATGGCCCGGCGACGGTTCAGAAGGAGCGGTCAGGCATCGGCGCCCTGCGGGGCACGGGTCAGCGACCGCAGCACGAGGGCGATCACGATGGCGATGGCGGAGCACACGGCCAGGGCCAGGAACCCGTCGCCGACGCCCGCGGTGGTCGCCTCCGCGACCGAGCCGCCGCCGTCGAGACTGCTGGCGGCCGAGGTCGCGAGGATGGTGCCGATGACGGCGATACCGAGGGCGGCGCCGGTCTCGTTGAACGTGTTCAGCAGACCCGAGCCGACGCCGGACTCCTCCAGCTTGACGTGCGAGGTGCCGATGCCGAACAGCGGGACGAAGCAGGCGGGCAGGCCGGCGCCGATGACGGCCAGCGCGACGATGGTCAGCGGGACGCTGTCGGTACCGGTCGCCAGGATGCCGGTGCCGACCAGTTGCAGGGCGGCCCCGGAGGCGTACATGCCGCCCAGGCCCAGAACGTTGGCCAGCGACGGCGCGATCACCGCGACGACGAGGGCGGCCAGGCCCATGGGGAGGAGCGAGAGGCCGGTGACGAAGGCGCTCATCTCGTGGACCCGCTGGAAGTACATGCTGGCCAGGAAGGAGCTGCTGATCATCACGCTGGCCACCAGGAGCAGGCCGACGCTGGACAGCCAGTAGGTGGGCTTGCGCAGCAGGTGCAGCGGAAGCAGCGGGTCGGCCTGGCCGATCTCCATGAAGGTCACCACGGCGAGCAGGACCACGGCGGCGCCGATGCTGATCCAGGCGTTCCGGTCGCCGAACCCCTCGTGCAGGCGGATCAGACCGAAGGACAGGGCGGCGAGTCCGGCGGTGGACACGATGGCCGACGGCAGCCTCAGCTTGCGGCCGCTGCTCGTGTGGAGGGCGGGCATGCTGCGCAGAGCGCCGATGAACGCGGCGATGCAGACCGGGATGTTGATGAGGAAGGCCCAACGCCAGCTGATCGCCGTGACGATCAGACCGCCGAGCACCACACCGATGGTCGCGCCGATCACGCCGAGGCCGCTCCAGGCGGTCAGCGCGATCTTCCGCTGCTCCTCGTCCTGGTAGACCGCCAGGATGATGGAGAGGGCGGCCGCGGAGAGCAGTGCGGCGCCCGCGCCCTGGACGGCGCGGCCCGCGACGAGCAGCTCCTGGTTGACGGCGATGCCGCAGAGCACGGAGGCGACGGCGAAGATGGAGAGGCCGGTCAGGAAGGTGCGTCGGCGGCCGAAGACGTCCGAGACGCGGCCACCGAAGAGCAGCAGGCTGCCGAGCATCAGGACGTACCCGCTGACGGTCCACTGCAGGGCGGTCTGGTCGGCGGGCAGCTGGGCCCCGATCGAGGGAAGTGCCACGTTCACGACCGTCGAGTCCAGCATGACCATCAGCTGGGCGACGCCGACCACCACCAGGGTGGTCCAGGGGGCTTTGCCGGGGGCCTGGGCCGGCGATTCTTCCGCGCCCGGCCCGGCTGTCTGGGGTGCCAGCGTCTGCTCGGTCACCACGTCTCCTTCGTCTGTCAAAGATTTATGCGAATGCATGGATCGAGCCGCACAGTACATGCATCCACATGCATAGACAAGGAGTGGTGGTGAACCTACGATGAGGAACGTGACAGAAACAGCTCTGACCGATCGATGGGTGGCCGTTACCCGCGCCTGCGCGGAGATCAACCAGGCCGCTGAGCGCGCGCTGGCCGAGAACCACGGCCTGTGCGCCAGCGCCTTCGAGATCATGGACGTGATGGCGCGCACCGACGGCTGGATCCGGGCCGGTGAACTCAGCTCCCAGGCGTCTCGCAGCCAGCCGCAGGTCTCACGTCTGCTGGCGCAGATGGTCAGCGGCGGCTACGCCGAGCGCAAGCCGTGCCCCACCGATCGGAGAGGTTTCGACGTCCAGCTCACACCGGCCGGCCGGGAGCTCTTCTCGCAGTCCGTCACCACCATGGAAGCGGTGCTGCGCGAGGTGGCCGAAAGCAGCGCGGAGGTGCGGGACGTCATGAGGCTGACGCCCGCTCGCCACTGATTTGTTCGCCGGCGCCGTTGGCCTATCTGGTAGCGTCCCGAGTCGATTGCGATTCTTTCACCGCCCTTCGCATGTGCCAAGGGCAGGCAAAGGTGGCTGACCGGGGGGCAGCCACGCGATGGCTGGACGGGCTCTGCCCGTCGGCGTCCCGAGCCGGTCTCGAACCACCCCCCCAAGAAGAAGCGAAGGCACGCGGCTGCGCCATGCCGCCACCGACTGTGCCTCCGCTGACGGCAGTTGGATATGGGGGGGGACCATGCTCAACCAGATGATGCCGCGAACTACCACCCGCGGCCCGGCAACCCGCCGGCCGCGGGTGCCGACCCAGCCCGGACCGCAGAGCGCAGGGGGCGCACGTGCCGCTTCCGCTCCACTCGGCGGGGCCCGGCCGGCGGCCCCCACGGACCCGGGAGTCTCCTTCCGGCTCCTCGGGCCGCTGGAGATCGTCACCGCCACCGGACCGCTACCGCTACGCGGCATGAACCAGCGAGCCGTCCTCGCTTTCCTGCTGCTCCATGCCAACCAGGTGGTCGCCACCAGCGACCTCATGCACGCCCTCTGGCCCGACGGGGACGCCCCGGCGACAGCCCGCAAGGTACTGCAGAACACCATCTCGGCGCTGCGCGGGGTACTGGCGCGCGGTGTCGTACCCACCCATGTCGCCTCCCTGGTCAACCAGGCCCCGGGCTACATGCTGCGCATGGCGCCGGAAGCCCTGGACCTGGCCCGGTTCCGGATTCTCGCCACCCGGGGCCGCAACGCGCTCGCCGCCGGACAGCCCGAGAGCGCCGCCCGCGCTTTACGCGCCGCGCTGGGCCTGTGGCGAGGCAGGGCCGGACAGGAACTCACCGAATCCGGCGTCGACTGGCCCCAGTTGGCAGCGGCGGACAGCGCCCGGACCGCGGCCCTCGAAGACTATTGCGAGGCCGAGCTCCGCAACGGGCAGCACCACAAGGTGATCGGCTGCCTGGAGGCAGCGACGGCCGCCGAGCCCTCCCGGGAACGCTCCTGCCACCTCCTCATGCTCGCCCTCTACCGGGCCGGCCACCAGGCCGAGGCGCTACGGGCGTACGAGCGGCTCCAGCAGCAGCTGAACAGGGACTTCGGCGTCCAGCCCAGCCGGGAGGTGCGGGACCTGCACCAGGCCATCATCGACCAGGACCCCGCCCTGCTTCCCTCCGAGGGCGCCGACAGCCGCGACATCGGTTCGAGCTCCCCGTCCGATCCCAGACTGGACCTGCTGTTCGCGCTGCTGGCCCTGGTGCAGCGCCAGCAGCGCCCGCACGTCGTGACGCTCGCCGGAGACACGGACGGAGGCCAGGGCCGGCTCCTCTCCGAACTCACGGGCAAGCTCCGCCAAGCCGGCCAGGTCACCGTCTGGCACGTCCGCACCGGCCCGGACGGCGCCGCACTCGGCGACGACCTGCGCGCCGCCCTGCGCCGCGCCACCCCGAACCGCCCGCTGGTGGTGGTCGCCGAGAACCTGCACCAGGTCGGGCGCGCCGTCCCGGCCTGCATCGGTGAGGTGCTCCGCACGGCGGGCCGCATCCCGCTGCTCGTCGTGCTGACCGCCCCCGCCGAACCCGAAAGCCTCTGGCCCGGCTGGAACGCCGCCGTCCCCTGGTCTACCACCATCCTCGTCTGACACCACCCATCCGCTGCTTGTACGGGGACCGGCACCGCCCGCGGGGGCCCAGCCTCCACCAGTTCCGCCGAGGATGCCCGCGCCTGGGCTCGGCCCGGCCTCCCCGGCATCCGCGGCCCAACCGGATCTGCCCGCCGCCGGGCCTACGGACCGGATGACCCCGGCCCGTAGGCCCGGCGTGCCGGGGGCCGGGCGCGGACGCGGTCCACTCGCAACACCACCGGGTCAGCGGAAATTTGCTCCCGCAATGGTCGTCGCCTCGCACCAAGACCGCCCGTCGGCCACCTGGACGGCTGAGCCGACACCCTGGACGCACGGCACGCGCGTCCGAAGAGTCCCCGCGCTCCACCGGCACCCACACCTGCCTGGCCCGGAAAGGAACAAGGGGTCCGACCCCGAAGAGCCAGACCCCTCATGACCCACATGTCCGCCAGGTTTGTCGACCTGGTGCCGAGTCAGCCGCTACACGGTAAAGCGGAACTCCAACACAACCGGCCTGACCTGCGGAAACGCGAAGTCGTCCCAGCACCGTCTCAGCACGGGATTCACGACAAAGTACAAGAGGGCTCAGGACTGGCAACGCTTCACAACAGGGCCAGCAAGAGCCCAACGTCTGTAGGACTTCTCCGCAACGTCTCCCGCCTTCGCGCTCACCAACTCCCGTGCCGAGCCTGCGATCCACCGCTCACAGCGGCCAAGCGGTCAGCAGATCGCTGGGGCCGTAGGTGGCATCGAGGCCCGGGCAGTCGACTCCGCTGCGCGAGACCGCCACGACTGGAACAGGTTCGCCGGTGAGAGCGGCCCGGTGTCGGTGGAGAGCCGCCAGGTCATGCCGGTCGAAGGGGGACTGCTCCAGCCACTTGATGGAGCCGACGAAGAGCAGCTCCTTGGCAATGGGGGCGCGGTCGGCCCCGACGATGTCGATTTCGACGTCGTTGGTGCGGGTCCAGTAGCCGCCCACTGCAGGGGCCGCGGGCAGCCCGTCATCGGGCAGTGTCCGCGCCAGGGCCTCGCGGACAAGGGGCTCGACGGCTCGGCCGCGCCAGCTGGTCCAGTTGCCCCGGATGCGCGCCAAGGTCAGATCGCCCCGGCCCCTCTCGATCTCTTCCATGGACGGGCCGAGCAAGTGCAGCCAAAACCGCAGGTAGGGGTCTGTCACCCGGTAGCGGCGATCCCTCGACGGACGCAGCGATACGGGCAGTTCCGCAGCGACGATCCGCTTATCCGTGAGCAGCTCCAGCGCTCGTTGCAGCGGCGTGGCCCCGATTCCGCCGGCCGCGCGAGCGATGTTGGTGAAGGTCCGCTCACCACTACCGATAGCCGCCAGCACCGTACGCGCCTGAGCCTGTGGGGGAAATTCGGCAGCCAGCGAACGTTCGGCCGACACAAGCAGGGCCGAGACCGGGTCGGTCAGCGCCTCACCGAGGAAGTCCCACAGTCCTGCGCCCCGCGGCCACTCCGCGCAGATCAGCGGCAGCCCGCCGGTGACCAGCGCGGCGTCGAAGGCCTCCGCGGGAGCCAGCCCGAGCATCCGCCCCACCTCGGCGGGGTTCAGCGGTCCCAGCACCATCTCCCGGCCGCGCTGATGGAAGGGGCGTCCATAGCTGTTCAGGGCCTCCATCATCGACGGATCGGAGCCGATGAGGACCAGCAGCACTGGCTTGGTCTCCAGTACCCGGTCCCAGGCCCGTTGCAGCATCCCCTCAAAGGCGCCACCGGCGTCCATCAGGTATGGCACCTCGTCGATGACCAGCACACTCGCCCGATCCGCGGGCAGCGCCGCAGCGAGCACATCGAAGGCGGCATCCCAGCTCTCCGGCCGCGCGGCGGCAACCAGCGATGCCAGCGGGAGCGTCGACGCCTGGGCGTCCCGGGCCAGCCGCGCCAGGTCATCCTTGGGGGACGCACCGGTCGCCGCGTAGAACAGGAACGGGGCTTCGGAGCGCTCCGCAAACCGCTCGACCAGTCGCGACTTACCCACTCGGCGCCGCCCGCGCAACATCACGCACCGACCGGGCCGCTCCCCGCCAACCCCTGTCGCCACCTTCTGGAGCTCTCGCTCCAACGTCGCCAGCTCCTGGCGACGGCCCACAAAGTTCACCACGCCTACCGCCTCCCAATCATGAAAGTAACACCGATGTTAGCAACATCGATATTAGTACATCGCCCGTGTCAGTCGTCGCTCAGTGTCACGAATCGCGTACCCGACACACCGGGGGCCGTGCGGCACCGGTCCGGTCGCGCCAAGCAGAGGTACAGGCCAGCTTCACGGTGCCGGACAGGGCCTAGGGGAAGCGCGCCCTGGACCCCCGGGGCCCGGAACGCGAGGAGAAGGTGCGGCGGATCTTCGCCCTGATACGGGAGGACATCAGGGACGAGGAGGACGAACTGCTGCCCTGGCTGCAGGACGCGCTGGGGCCCGCCTGGCTGCGCCGGCTCGGCGCGGCCTGGGAGGCCGTGCGCAGGAGCGCCCCCACCCACCCGCATCCCGCCGTCCCACGGCGACCGCCGGGCAACGCGCTCCTCGGGGTGCCCTTGAGCGGCTACGACCGGGTCCGCGACATGGCCGGTCCGAGCACGCTGGCGACCTCGGGCAAGAGGAGGATCGCCTTCCTCATCGAGTTGCTCGCCGCCGCCGCAGCCGCCACTGTGGTGCGTGGGCGCCGGTAGCGCGCCCGCTCTCTTCCGGTGGGATGGGACGGCGTCCCGGTGCCGGGACGCCGGCCGTCGACCCGGCAGGACCGTACACGGTAAGGCGGCTGGGGAGGATTTCCGTCGCATCCGTCGTTTTTTCCGGCGGTAGCGCGCGGTTGACGGGGTATCCGCCGCTCACTGGAACAAGCCCCTGGGAAAGGAACCCCACGATGACCACGCGTACCCGTACGACACCGAACGCCCGCACCCCGGTCCAGCAGGCCGCGATGATCGTCGGAGCGGTCTTCCTTCTCGTGGGGGTCCTCGGATTCATCCCGGGGATCACCACGGGCTACGACACCATGGAGTTCGCCTCCCACCACTCCGAGGCCAAGCTGCTGGGCGTCTTCCAGGTCTCGATCCTGCACAACCTGGTCCATCTGGCCTTCGGTGTCGCCGGGGTGGCCATGGCGCGCACCGCCTCCGCGGCGCGGACGTTCCTGCTGGCCGGAGGCGCCGTCTACTTGGTCCTGTGGGTCTACGGCATGTTCGTCGGGCACCACAGCAGCGCGAACTTCGTGCCGCTCAACGCGGCCGACGACTGGCTGCACTTCGTCCTCGGCGTCGGCATGATCACGCTGGGTACCATGCTGACCCGTCGCCGCACGAGCACTCCGGGGGTGTGACGCTCATGCCCGCCAGGAAGACGCTGCTCACCGCCGCGGGACTCACCGCCGGGGCCCTCGTCCTGCGCCGCCTGACCGCACGCGACCCGGAGCCCGCCGGCCAGGAGCGCTGGCTGGTGGTGACGGTCCAGCGAAACCCGGGCGAGGTCCAGCCCGGCAAGCTGCCGGCGCCCCTGCAGAAATTCGGCGACCGGATCGAGACGCGGATCAGCCCCGCGCCCGGCGACCGCGGCACCGAGATCGCCGCCCGCTTCAGGGAGCCGCAGCCCGAGGGCACCCACTCCGTCACCGCCCGGATCTCCGGCGACGATCCGCGGCAGGATCTGCGCCTGGCCCTGCGCGAGGCCAAGGCGCTGCTGGAGACCGGCGAGATCATGCGGGCCGACGCGCCGCCCACCACCCACGACACCCCCGGCGGGAAGCTGATCGGCTTGCTGAGCCGGCGCGCGGGTGGGGAGGGAGTGCTGTGAAGGCTCTGTGCTGGGAAGGCGTCAACAAGCTCTCCGTCGAGCAGGTGCCCGACCCGGTCCTGCGCAACGACCAGGATGTGATCGTCCGGCTCGTCGCGGGCACCACCTGCGGATCGGACCTCCACCTCATCGGCGGCTATATCCCGTTCATGCGGGCCGGCGACGTGATCGGCCACGAGTTCGTCGGCGAGGTTGTCGAGGTCGGGTCCGCGGTGCGGCGGCACTCGGTGGGCGACCGGGTGGTCGTCTGCTCGTTCGTCGGCTGCGGGCGCTGCTGGTACTGCACACACGACCTGTGGTCCTTGTGCGACAACACCAACACCAACCCCGGCATCGGCCAGGCCCTCTTCGGCGCCGACACCGGCGGCATCTTCGGTTACTCACATGCCATGGGTGGTCTGCGCGGGAGTCACGCCGAGTACGTTCGCGTCCCGTTCGCGGACTACGGCGCGTTCACCGTCCCCGACGGCGTCGACGACGCGAGCGCGCTGTTCGTGTCCGACTCGGTGCCGACAGGCTGGATGGGTGCGGACCTGGGCGGGGTGAAGCCCGGTGACGTGGTCGCCGTGTGGGGGTGCGGCGCCGTGGGGCAGATGGCGGCCCGCGCCGCGATCCTGCTCGGCGCGGAGCGGGTCGTCTCCATCGACCGGATCCCCGAACGGCTGGAGATGACGGAACGGTTCGTCGGCAGCGAGGTCATCGACTACTCGAGCACCGACGTCGGGGCCGAACTGCGGGAGCGCACCGGCGGGCGGGGCCCGGACGTGTGCATCGAGGCGGTCGGCATGGAGGCGCACAGCGACGGGCCGATGCATCTCTACGACCAGGTCAAGCAGCAACTGCGGCTCCAGACGGACCGCCCCACCGCCGTGCGGCAGGCCGTCCACGCCTGCCGCAAGGGCGGCACGGTCTTCGTGCTCGGCGTGTTCGCCGGCGCCGTCGACAAGTTCCCGCTCGGCGCGGTGATCAACAAGGGGCTGACCCTGCGGGGCGCCCAGATGCACGGCCAGCGCTACATCCCCATGCTGCTGGACCGCATCGCCGCCGGGGAGCTGAGCACGTCCCATCTGGCGACGCACAGCGTCACCCTGGACGAGGCGCCCACCGCGTACGACATGTTCAAGCACAAGTCCGACGGCTGCGTCCGCGCGGTCATCCGGCCCGGACACTGAAGGGGCGTTCCCGGCGACGGGGGCGGAAAGCGGCAGCCTTCCCGCCCCCGTCGCCGTCCCGCGGGCCGTGGAGGGTGACGGACGAGGTGCTCGGCCGGGGCGTCCTACACCGCCGGCCAGGGCGCTGACCGCTCCCGCCGGGGCCGGGGCCGGCAGGTCAGGCCACGTGGACGTCCGAGCCGTCCGGCGTGAGCGTCGCGGTCTGGCCGCGGCCGCAGTGCACGACCCGCTCTCCGAGGCCGCGCCGACCCATCTCGTCCAGGAACGCTCAGCGGCGACTTCGTCACGCTGTAGTCGTCGTAGTGATCGAGATCGGGGAGCTGGTCGACGGTGAGAGCCGGCTCCTTGAGTCGCTTCGTCAGCAGTCCGTATCCCAGGTGGGCGCGCTGCCCGCGGTGCAGGAAATTCGGGTCCGTGAGCGGGTCAGCGGTCCGTAGCGCAGCAGCAGGATGGCGTTGCCGACGAACTCTGGACCCGCACCGGCGTATCCCCTGACGACACCATGGTGCTCCTCTCGCGCGGCATCCTCCGGTAGAGGGGTAACCCGTCTCCGGCGCCCCACGCCCCGGGCGGGCGCCGGGCCGTGATAAACGGTCGCGAACGGGCACCCGCTGGCGTAGGGCGGGACCGTCCGCACCGCCGTCGGCGCCAAGAGGGGACAGCTGGATGAACCGTCTCGACCGTCTCGCCTTCCGGACGGCACGCGCCGCAGCCCGCCGGCGCGGCAGCCGGCCGGCCCTGCACCCCGACGGGGTAATCGTGACGGGCCGCATCGAGGTGCCCGCGCGAGCGACCCGCTGGGACGTACCGTGGCTGGACACCCCCGGCTCGCACGCGGTGACGGCGCGCTGGTCACGCGCCGCCGGGCTCCCCCGGCCCCTGCCCGACGGGGCAGGGCTGGCGCTCCGGGTGGCGGACGCCGACGGGCCCGGCCGCCCCCTGGACCTGCTCCTGACGACCAGCGGCCGTGGCCGCTGGTCCCGCCACGTGCCGCTTCCCCGCACGTCCGCCACCGCCGGCCCGTACTCCACGCTCCTGCCGTACGTCGTAGGTGGACGGCGTGGGGTCCTGGCGGTGTTCCCGGAGCCCGGGGCCCCGCGGGTTCCCGCCGACCCGGCGGTGGTGGGGGCCGCCGCCACCGCCGTGCGGCCCCTCGCGTTCAGGCTCTGCTTCGGGACGGGCGGGGCCTGGCGGCCTCTGGCTCGGTTGTCCCTGCTCGGCGAGGGGCCCGCCGCGCGGTCCCAGGACGGCGAAGCGTTCGACCCCTACCGCAACCTGCTGCCCGACCTCCGCCCCGTGGACCGCCTGCGCGCGCTGCGTGTCGCCGCCTACGCGGGTTCCCGCGCCGGAAGGCACGCGGGGGCCCCCGGCTGAGATCCGGCCGTCCCGGGGCCGGGTGCCTCAGCCGCCGAGCTTGCCGACCGCATCGTCCAGCGAGGCCGCCACCAGGGTCAGGTCCTGCGGGGCCGGGTACGCGGTGCCCAGCCGGTCCACGAGCTCCGCCCGTGTCAGCACCACCGCCGCGCCGCGGAGATCGTCGCCGTGGAGGGCGGCCTGTCCGGCCACTCGGGCGCGGCCCTCCAGAAGGACCAGGGCGGAGTCGTCGTCCGCCGCGTCCAGCAGCTCGCGGACCAGAGCCTCGTCGATCATCACGTGTTCCTTTCCCTGTTCTCGGTTCTCCGCTTTTGAGCCGCCGTCGCGACGCGGTTCAGCCCGTCCTTGCGGGCGGCGTCCCTGGTGCGGTCCACCAGGGACGCAACGGGCCCGAGGGCCGTGTTCGCCGTTGCCGACTCAACGCCGGGATGCGACCACGTCGGGGCCATCGCCTCCGCCGCCTTGACGGCCCTGGCCATCGCGGCGAGATTCTTGACGCCGGTGCCGCGACGGATGTGGATGAACTCGTAGCGTTAGCGTTCCTCGGCGCGTGCGTGCTCTTGGGCATCCTTGCGCAGCTGCAGCAGCCGGGGCGGGAACTTCGGGTCGTCGGTGTCGGTGTCGCCGTCGTCCAGTTCCGACAGCATCTCCTTCACCGCCTTCTGCTCCGTTTCACCGGCCGTAGGCGTCCCTACGGGGCAGGGGTCCGACATCGGGGTGGCGGCCGGGGCGGACGGCGGCGTGGCGCTGCCCGGGGCCCGGGCCGCCTCGTGCGGCCAGCGCGTCGGTGACGACTCCGGTGGCGAAGGCGTAGACGGCCTTGTGCAGCACGTCGATGACGAGTTCCGGGCGAGGCCACGTGGAGGGCGGGGCACCGACTCCCGTAGCCTTCTCGAGGATCTGGTCGTTGGTGAGGCGCACGACGGTGAACTTCGCCGAGGCGACCGGTCCGCGCAGTCCGGCATTCGCCATGACGGAGCGCAGAGCCGCCCGGAGCGCCGCTGTGACCTGGGCGGCGGTGGGCCCGGTACCGGGCGGGCCCACCGCCGCCCACATGACGCGGCACCTGATCCTCGGCATGACGGCTCCGCTGCTGATCGTCCTTGCCCGCCCCCTCACTCCGACGCTGCGCATCCTGTCCCCTGGCGTTGCCCGCCGGGGTCTGCTGGCCTTTGCGCACTCACGTCCCGCCGACTGGTTGATCTTCCCGCCGCTGGCGGCTCTGCTCGATGTCGGAGGACTGTGGCTGCTGTACCGAACAGAGCTGTTCTCAGCCATGCAGCGACGGCCCCTGCTCCACGCCGTGGTGCACGCCCACGTGCTGGCCACCGGGCTGCTGTTCACCTTCGCCGTGTGCCGGCTCGACCCGGTGCGCCGCCGCTGGGGCCTGCCCCTGCGCGGCGCGACCCTGCTGGCCGCCGGCGCCGCGCAGGCCGTGCTCGTCAAAATCCTGTACGCGGCGCCACCACCTGGCGCCACCTTCCGCGCCGCCGACCTGCACACCGGTAGCCAGGTCATGGGGGTTCCGCCTATTAGAAGCCACTTTCTTCACTGCCCGTCCTTCGGATCGCTGCGCTCCGGCGGTTCGGCTCGGGAACCGCCGCCTGCGGCAGCGTGGTCCGCGAAGGGTGGCTCCCAGATCGTTTTCCCTATCGGTGAACGGTTACATGGGGTTCATGACCCACATGCGGGATGTCGCCGGTCGTGTCCGCTCCTGGAGCCGGGCAGCGGACGCTGGAACGCGTACTGTCAGCGGCGCCGTGCCCGGCAGGATCAGCCGGGGCACGGACCGTCCGGAGTGCGCGCCGCCCTGGCTCGCTTCGCCGGACGTTTCCGCAGGCGGTCCGAGCGGTGCCCCAACCGCGGGGAGAGAATCGCCCCGCACACGTCGTCCGGCCCGCCCCGCGCATTCCTCGGCGGGGCGGACGCCGGTCGGCACCTGTGGAGTGCGGGGCTCCGCATGACCCGCTGTTCCCCTCCGCGACACTCGTACAACCGACCGTTTGCGGGGTACGGCAGCCCCACCCGGAAGCAGCGGACGCGGCCGCCGCTTCTCACGACCAGGCTGACACCGCCCGGCATGCATGCGGTGCGGGTTCAGGCCATCAACACCATTCAAGGAGGTTGCTGCTGTGGATCGTCACGCGAGCGAGGAAGGCACCCGCCTGCACAAGGTCGGGGAAGTCTTTCGGCGGATGAGCAGGGTCTATTCGCCGCGGGAAGAACGCCATCTCGGCGGGCATCTCGGGGCCGTTGTCGCCTTCGGCGCGTACACGGTGGCCTGGGGTGCAGTGGTCGCCGTGCGGAAGACGAAGCTCCCGGAACGCCCGGACACACAAGATCTCCTGCTGACGGCGACTGCCGTGTTCCGTCTGAGCCGGCTGCTCAGCAAGGGGTCCGTCACGAGCCCTCTCCGGGCGCCGTTCACGCACTACGAGTCAGCGACAGGACCCGCCGAAGTGAGCGAAAGCCCTCGCGGGGGAGGCGTCAGGTCGACCGTGGGGGAGCTGGCCACCTGCCCGTTCTGCCTGAGCGTCTGGTTGACGACGACCTTCACCGGGGCACAGCTGCTGTGGCCCCGTACCACGCGCACCGTGACGGGCGGCCTCACCGCCTTGGCGGTGGCCGACACCATGCAACTGGGATACGACTGCCTGCTGCAGAAGAACACCGAGTGAGGCGTACGCCGATGCACGCGTGCGGTCGCAGTTCGACACCCTCGTCCGGTGTGGCCCGTCGCACGGAGAGAAGTGTGGGCTACGACATGGCCTAGAAGACGCCGGTCGTACCCATCGACCTCTGCGCAGCCCGGCGCCTCGTTGTTGGGCCCGAGGACACCGCGGTCGCAGAACTGCTGCAGGCTGCCCGAGTGCCCGCTGGACAGGGGCGGTCTCGACACCGCCTTCGGTAACTCTGACCCGCCGGGTGATTTCCCTGCCGGGCTGCGGGCCAGTGGCCGCCTGGCGCTGCGGGCCATGACCTGAAGACCTACCAGGCGTGGCCCGACCGGTGTGCTCACCTGGAACCCCATGGCGTTACGCGCGGGGCGTGAGACGCCGGGGCCACCTTTCTTGCGGAGCGGCCCCATTCTGGCGGGCGCGGGCGTGCACCGTGTCCTCTTCTGCGTTCGTGTAGCTGTTGTCCAGGGCTGGCGGGGCGCCAACGGTGCTGCTGATCGTGATGACCGAGCTGATCCGCTCGGCACCGTGAGTGTGGAGTCGTCGGCTCGTTGCGCCGTCGGCGTGTAAAGCGGGTGAGTGCGTTGGAAGTGCGCGGGTACGCGGAACAAATCCAGTCCCCGGCCCCCGGAGACACACATGCCGTTCAATCCGCTTGAGCAGCGGGGTATCCCGCTGGACCGTCAGCTGCGCAACTGGCGCGAGCTGAACGTGACCCCGATCGATCCCGACCACTGTGACCCGTACACCCGGTGCCGCATCATCACGATGAACGGCATCGAGGTCGAAGCGATCATGTTCAGCCACCAGATGGCCCGGCACTGCCCGGACCTGGAAATCAAGCAGCAGCTGGCCCGTACCCGCTACATCGAGGCCCAGCAGCAGAAGGCGGTGAACTGGCTCCTGCCCGGGGTGTCCTCGGTCCTGGAGACGACGATCGCCTACGAGCAGGTGGCGGTGGACCTCACCGCGTGGGTGGCCCGGATGGAGCCGGATCCGTATCTGACCCAGGCGTACCAGTTCGGCGTCCTGGAGGACTTCGACCATCTGTACCGGTACGCCAACCTGTACGAGCTCATCGAGCACCGCAAGGCCGAGAAGATCGTCGACGGTCTGACCGAGGTCATGCCCGGCCGCCCCACTCCTCTGCATCACCGCGACCCGGTCGACAACGTGCGCGAACCGTACGACAAGAACACCGTCGACCCGCTGTCCCGGCTGCACGCGCTGACGATCATGTCGGCCGAACAGCAGACCATGAACTTCTACATGAACACCGGCCCCACCTACATGGAGCCCGTCGCCCGCCAGCTCTACCAGGAGATCGGGCTCATCGAGGAGGAGCACGTCACCCACTACGAGTCGCTCGTCGACCCGGGTGAATCCTGGTGGGAGCAGCTCGTCCACCACGAGTACAACGAGTGCTACCTCTACCACTCGTTCATGGAGCAGGAGAGCGATCCCAAGGTGAAGGCGATCTGGGAGCTGCACCTGAACATGGAGCTGGAACACCTGCACATCGCGGCGGACCTGATGCGCCGGCACGACGGCCGGGAAGCGGCCGAGGTCTGCGCGCCGTCCCTGCCCAACGTCCTCACGTTCGAGCCGAACAAGGGCTACCTGCGCGAGCTCATCGCCACCCAACTCGATTTGACCACGTTGGGCACCGGCTACGTACGTGAGGCCCACGAGCGTTTCGAGGCGATGCAGGAAGCCATCCACGGCGGTGAGCCGTCCCCGAGCGACCAGGTCCTGACCCAGCACGACGCCATGATCGGCGGCGACTACCGGCTGGAGACCGAAGGCGAGCACCCCGTCCCCGAGCTCCGCTCGGCCAGGTGACCACCACCCCCACCCGGTCACCCGGCCGACGACGACCAAGGAAGGCCCCATGAGCGCACAGGCTGAACAGTCCGACGCCCCGCCGATCGACGACAACGACGTGGTGGCCATGCTCATGCGCCAGCACGGCGAGATCCGCAACCTGTTCGACGAGGTGGAGACCACCACGGGCGAGGAGCGCAAGGACGCCTTCCGCAGGCTGGTGCGCATGCTTGCCGTCCACGAGACCGCTGAAGAAGAAGTGGTGCACCCCTTCGCCCGCAAGGCGTTCGGCGATGCCGGACAGGTCGTAGCCGACCGCCTGGAGGAAGAACGCCTGGCCAAGGAGAAACTCAGCGCCCTGGAAGACATGGACACCGACGACGCGGCGTTCCTGCCCGCACTGCTCGACCTGCGCGTCGACGTGATGGAGCACGCCCGGTCGGAGGAACGCTACGAGTTCGCGCACCTGCGACGTTCGGCCGATCCCGAGCGGCTGGTCGCCATGGCCAAGGCGGTCCGGGCGGCCGAAGCCATGGCTCCGACTCACCCCCATCCGGGAGTGGAGTCCGGCGCCAAGAACATGGCACTCGGGCCGATGGCCGCCGTCATGGACCGCACACGGGACGCGATCCGCAAAGCCATGGGCAAGGACGGCGGCAAGGAATAACCGCGGTGGGAAGCGGAACCGGAACGCCCCTCCGGGGTGCCCCCGTTCCGCTTCTCGAAGCTGTCGCATCAGAAAAGGAGAACGGTCATGACCGTTCCGGAGGAGAACCGGCCGAAGACCGAGACAACCGACCAGGTGCTCGATGAGCCCGGCAAGCCGGAGGAGAAGCACGCCGGCGAAAGCGGGAACATGCGCGAGGCCATGGAGGAGGCCGGTGTCACACCCGAGGACTACGAGGAGTGATGATCCGATTCGGCGTACGGGCGGCCCACAAACCGTCTGCACGGCTGACTGTCTCGCGTCTGCCCCGCCAGCATTCCATTCGCCGTGATGGCGTCGGAAGACGCAACACCTCGGGCGGCCGGTAGTCCGCCGACGGGGCCAGGACGGAAGCGGTCCGTCCCCGTCGGCTACCTGCCTTCTGGCCATGAGTTCCACCACGTCAGCGACGCGGTGGAACTCATAGGTTGAAGCGGAATGTCTGCCCACCGATTCTGACCTGCGGCGGAGCCCCATCCAGGTCCCTGACCTGGTATTTCCTGGTTGGCATGCGTTGGCTCCCGACGGCCGTTTACGAGTGTCCTGCGGACTGGGGGACATCCACGATCCCTTAGTCAGCGGTTCGGCGGAACGCTTTCAGTGAGTTCCTGGTACGCGTCCATGACATCACCCACGTGCAGCGTGGTGACCTCGTCCTCCGACGGGACTCCAGAGCTGCCATGCGCGTCGTAGACCCGCAGGTCTCGCACTGCGGCAGCCTTCCGAGCGAGTTCGCGCGCGAAGCGACCATTGCCAAGCCGGTCGATCAGGCCGTTGGCGACGACGAGGTCACATGACGTACGCAGCGCAACCGCTGCCTCGTCGGTAAGGGCATCGCCTTGAGCCCCCAGGAACGACTCCGCGATCAGCACCAGCTCGTGAGCCGAGTAGGCAGGGAAGTCGACCCGAGTATTGAAGCGGGAGGTGAGACCTGGGTTGGTGGACAGGAGGTCATCGATCTCGTTCGGATACCCGGCGAGAACCACAACCAGGCGGTGCCTGTCGTCCTCGGCTCGCTTGAGGAGCACCTGTAGAGCTTCCTTGCCGAAGGCGTCACCGCCCGAGTACCCGGTGTTGGACAGTGCATACGCCTCGTCGATGAAGAGAACGCCGTCAAGGGCCTCGTCGATGATCTTTGACGTCTTGATCGCCGTCTCGCCGAGGTGCTGTCCCACGAGGTCGACGCGCTGGGCCTCGACGACATGGCCTCGGGCCAGCAGGCCGAGTCCGGCGAACACCTTGCCCACGACACGGGCCACCGTGGTCTTGCCTGTGCCGGGCGGCCCGGCAAATACCAAGTGCTGTGGAGCTGGCGCCGCAGCCAGACCCTGGCCTCTTCGCACCGCCGCCATCCTCAGCTGTGCCGACAGGGTCCGCACCTGGCGTTTCACCGGGGCCAGCCCGACCATCTCGTCGAGTTCGGCCATCGCCTCGTCCAGCAGTGCCGAACGCTCCTCGTCACTCAAAGTGGCGCCAGAGGAGTCCTCACGCTGTTCCTGCACAACCCCAGCAGCCTGAGCGGGCACGCGCGCAGCGGGCGAGAGCACAGCCTTCGCCCGCTGGGCCACATCACCCAGGGTCGGGCTGTACCGGAACGCTGTCTGGAACTGCTTCAGAGCTTCCTCAGCCTGGCCGAGCTGCTCATACGCGCGGCCACGCAGGTATGCGACCTCCCCGAGATAGCCGGCGTTGTCAGCCAGTGCTTGCGGGAGTGGGCTCAGCACGTTGAGCGCCTCATGGGATACGCCTTGGGCGATGAGGCTGGCCGCCACCCAGAGCTGTGATTCGTCCCGCAGGAAGGAGTCCCGGATTCCCTCGGCAAAGGTCAGAAGAAGTGGCCAGTCCTTCTTCAGGGCGGCGTAGCGGGCGCAGACGAAGCGGGTCTCGTCACAGTCGAGCACTGCGTGGGAGAGCATGTTCCATGCTTGATCGAGCAGGCCGTCGTCCAAGAACTTCGCCGCCCTCGCGAGCCACAGGTCGCGGGGCGTCTCTAAACGGAAGTTCACGTAGCCCCCGATCTGGAACCGGGAGGACAACGGAGTCTGGAGCTTCGTGCGCATGGCGCCGAAGGACTGGGCTTGACCGTGCATGGCCTCGATCGCCTGGCCCTGGAGCTGTCCCGTGGCATGCAGTCCCAGCCAGGCGTCGGCGGCAAGGGGGTCGTGCGCGACGGCCGCGTGGAAGGATTCAGCCGCAGCGGCCCGATTACCCACCCTCAGCTGCGCAACCCCTTGAAGCCACGCTTGCTCGCACTTCTTGATCGAACGCCGTGATACGGACGGCCCCTGCACCCAGGTCTCCCTTGCTGTTGTTGGTCGATTCAGGATTCGCCCGCATGAGATAGGCGGCCTAGTTCCACCCATCGAGTGACACCTGAGAGTTGCCATCCAAGTACTGACGCAGGGCGCTGGCGGTGGTATCGACGAAAGCGTCAGGGATGGCGTCGGCGTCGACCCAGCAGACCTGGGAGTGCTTGCGGGGTTCGCGGTTCTCCGGTTCTCCGGTCCCTTCATGGGCGGCGAAGACCGCAAAGGCCGCCCAACCCACTCCGCCGCAGGTCAGACGGCCTTTCGCCGAACGTATTAGACGTTGAAGCGGAACTCCACCACATCCCCGTCCCGCATCACGTACTCCTTGCCCTCCATGCGGGCCTTGCCCGCTGAGCGGGCGTCGGCGACCGAGCCGGTCTCCACCAGGTCCTCGAAGGAGATGACCTCGGCCTTGATGAAGCCCTTCTGGAAGTCGGTGTGGATGACTCCGGCGGCCTCGGGGGCGGTGGCGCCCTTCCTGATGGTCCAGGCCCGGGTCTCCTTGGGGCCTGCGGTGAGGTAGGTCTGGAGGCCCAGGGTGTTGAAGCCGACGTGGGCGAGGGTGGCGAGGCCGGGCTCCTCCTGGCCGACGGACTGGAGGAGTTCGAGGGCCTCGTCGTCGTCCAGCTCGGCAAGGTCGGCTTCGAGCTTGGCGTTGAGGAAGATCGCCTCGGCCGGGGCGACCAGGGCGCGCTGCTCGGCCTTGAAGGCGTCGTCGGTCAGCTCGTCCTCGTCGACGTTGAAGACGTAGAGGAACGGCTTGGTGGTGAGGAGGTGGAGGTCGTGCAGGGGCTCGGCCTTCTCGGAGCCCTGGACGATGCCGGCGCCGAAGAGGGTCTGGCCGGTCTCCAGGATCTCCTTGGCCTCCTCGATGGCCTTGACCTTCGGCTGGACGTCCTTCTTGATCCTGGACTCCTTCGCCAGGCGCGGGAGGACCTTCTCGATGGTCTGGAGGTCGGCGAGGATCAGCTCGGTGTTGATCGTCTCGATGTCGCTCTTGGGCGAGATC
The DNA here is from genome assembly GCF_042723275.1 of Streptomyces sp. NPDC058373. Taxonomy (NCBI): domain Bacteria; kingdom Bacillati; phylum Actinomycetota; class Actinomycetes; order Kitasatosporales; family Streptomycetaceae; genus Streptomyces; species Streptomyces sp. NPDC058373. Next base: position 60,097 of record NZ_JBHXJE010000001.1, read on the forward strand.
TTGCCGTCGACGTGGACGACGTTCTCGTCCTTGAAGGCGCGGATGACCTGGCAGATGGCGTCCGACTCGCGGATGTTCGCGAGGAACTTGTTGCCCAGGCCCTCGCCCTCGCTGGCGCCGCGCACGATGCCGGCGATGTCGACGAAGTCGACGGTGGCGGGGAGCACCTTGGCCGAGCCGAAGATCTCGGCGAGCTTGGCCAGGCGGGGGTCGGGGACGCCGACGACGCCGACGTTGGGCTCGATGGTGGCGAACGGGTAGTTGGCCGCCAGCACGTCGTTCTTGGTCAGGGCGTTGAACAGGGTCGACTTGCCGACATTCGGCAGGCCGACGATTCCGATCGTGAGCGACACGGTGGCGACTTCCCAGGGTGTGTGGAGTGGCGTGGTACCAGGGTCTGTCGTCAAACTCCCGTCGTCGCCCGGTGTGCGGCCCGGCGGCAGACGGGAGTGTGACGACAGACCCTGGGCGGCGTACGGCGTCCGGCGCCGGACCGGCTGCCCAGTCTACGGCGGCCCGCCGGTGACCGGTCCGGCGCCGGGGTGGAGGCGGACCGGCGAGCCCGGCTAGGCCGTATCGGGTCTTCCGTGCCCGCCAAGCGCGGGCAAGCTCGGCCGAAACGCGTGTTCATGGCGGGGACGGCCGCAGGGGGCGCCCTACGTTGTCCCGGTGGAGCAACCCAGGACCTCTCCCCCGCATGACCGCCGCCCCGCACCCCTGCCCGCGCAGGGCGCCCCCGCCGACGCGCGCCCACCCGCGGCCCCGGCCCCCCGCCGGGGGCAGGAGGCGGCGCGTACCGGACGACCGCGTCCCGCCCGCCCCGGCGGCCCCGCCGCGCGCGCCCGGGCCGGGCTGCGCAGGATGCCGAGGCCGCGGCTGACGGGGCTCGGGGCGGGGCTGCTGTCGACGGTGGCGATGGTGGTGGTCGGGGGCCTGGCGTGGCTGCTGCCCGCCGGGGCGCAGGCGACGGTGTTCGGCGTGCTGTTCCTGCCGGTCTGCGCGCTCACCGGACTGTGGGTGCGGCCCGCCGACCTGGCGATGGGGCCGGTGGTGGTCCCGCTCGCCTACGCGATCGGTGTCCTGCCCGTGGCCGAGAGCTCCGGCGGGTTCACCGGCCAGGTCATGGGGCTGGTGACGACGCTGGCGTTGAACGCGGGATGGCTCTACGGGGGGACGCTGGTCGCCGGGGTGATCGTGACCGTGCGGAAGGTACGGCTCATGGCGGCGGCGCGGCGGAAGGGGCGGGGCGGCGGAACCGCGACGGGGCGCGCGAAGCGGCTTCCGGGGCGCGGGAGGGGCGTACGCGTTCCCGGTGGGGCGGGGCGGGTGGACGGGCCCCGCAAGGCGCCGGACGCGGACCCGAGGCAACGCACCGGCGAGCCCCGCCGCAGCGGCACGGTCGCCTGAGAGCAGGCGTGGACGCGTAGAGCACAGACACGGAGGCGTGGAGGTGCGTCTGCGCGCAGGGGCCCGCCGGCTCAGGCGGGCCCCTCCCTCCCGGGGGCCGCCCCGGTCCTACGCCAGCCCCTCCGGCTCCGCCCAGCCCTCGGCCCCGTCGTCCCCGTCGTCCCCGGCGGGGGCCGGAGCCTTCCCGGAGGCGGACACCCTCATCGCGGCTCCGACGATTCCGGCGTTGTTGCGGAGCTCGGCCGGGACCATCTCGGCGCGGACGCCCTCGATGAGGGGGAGGAATTTGTGGGCCTTGCGGCTGATGCCGCCGCCGATGATGAAGAGTTCGGGGGAGAAGAGCATCTCGACGTGGGTCAGGTACTTCTGGACGCGGCGGGCCCAGTGCTCCCAGCTGAGGTCGTGGTCCTCCTTGGCCTTGGTGGAGGCGCGCTTCTCGGCGTCGTGGCCGTGCAGCTCCAGGTGGCCCAGCTCGGTGTTGGGGACGAGGTGGCCGTCGGTGAACAGGGCGCTGCCGATGCCCGTGCCGAAGGTGAGCATGATGACGGTTCCGGTGCGGCCGCGCCCGGCGCCCCCGCGCATTTCGGCCACTCCAGCGGCGTCGGCGTCGTTGAGGACGGTGACGGGCAGGCCGTCGAGGCGCTCGGAGAGGAGGGCTGCGGCGTCGACGCCGATCCAGGACTTGTCGACGTTGGCGGCGGTGCGGACGGTCGACCCGCCGGTGACGACGCCGGGGAAGGTGACACCGACGGGGCCCGTCCAGTCGAAGTGCCGGACGACCTCGCGGACGCCGTCGGCCACGCCGTCCGGGGTGGACGGCTGCGGGGTGAGTACCTTGTGCCGTTCCTGGGCGAGGTCCCCGCGTTCCAGGTCCACTGGGGCGCCCTTGATGCCGGAACCGCCGATGTCCACGCCGAAGATCTGCATACGGTCCACGGTACGGCGAAACACGCTCCGTCACCGGGTGTCGGGGCACCCGGTGCGGGCGTGCGGGGTCAGGCGGGGGTCACTCGGCCTCGCCGAGCGCGGCGGCCTCGGCACGCAGGTCGCGGCGGAGTTCCTTGGGCAGGGAGAAGGTGATGGACTCCTCGGCCGCCTTGACCAGCTCCACGTCCTCGAAGCCGCGGGTGCTGAGCCATTCGAGTACGCCCTCGACCAGGACGTCCGGCACCGAGGCGCCCGAGGTGACGCCGACCGTGCTGACCCCCTCCAGCCAGGCCTCGTCGATCTCGTCGGCGAAGTCGACCAGGTGGGCGTCGCGGGCGCCGGCGCCGAGGGCGACCTCGACCAGGCGCACGGAGTTCGAGGAGTTCTTGGAGCCGACGACGATGACGAGGTCGGCCTGGCCGCCCATCTGCTTGACGGCGATCTGGCGGTTCTGCGTGGCGTAGCAGATGTCGTCGCTCGGCGGGGAGATGAGCTGCGGGAACTTCTCCTTCAGCCGGTCGACGGTCTCCATCGTCTCGTCGACGGAGAGGGTGGTCTGGGAGAGCCAGACGACCTTGGAGTCGTCGCGGACCTCGACGTTCTCCACGTCCTCGGGGCCGTCCACCAGGGTGATGTGGTCGGGGGCCTCGCCGGAGGTGCCGATGACCTCCTCGTGGCCCTCGTGGCCGATGAGGAGGATGTCGAAGTCGTCCTGGGCGAAGCGGACGGCTTCCTTGTGGACCTTGGTGACGAGCGGGCAGGTGGCGTCGATGGTGGCGAGCTTGCGCTCGGCGGCCTCGGCGTGGACGGTCGGTGCGACGCCGTGCGCGGAGAACATGACGATCGAGCCCTCGGGGACCTCGGCGGTCTCCTCGACGAAGATCGCGCCCTTCCGCTCCAGGGTCTGGACGACGTACTTGTTGTGCACGATCTCGTGCCGGACGTAGATCGGCGAGCCGTACTGCTCAAGGGCCTTCTCGACGGCGATCACGGCACGGTCCACGCCCGCGCAGTACCCCCGGGGAGCGGCGAGCAGGACACGCTTGGCGGTGGGCGACGGGCTGGGCGTAGCAGTCATGGACCCATCGTAAGGCCGTGTCGGACGGCCCGGCGGACGCCCCGTCTGGTGAGACTGGTGGCGGTGGACGAGGGGGTTCCATCCCGTGCGCCTGAGGTGTGCGGGGCAGCCAGACGAAAGGCGTGCGGTCCGATGATGAGTGCGGAAGGCGAGAGCGGACCGGGTACGGCGGGCGCGTCGGCCGGGGCGGAGCCCGACGGGTTGCGGCGGACGCTGGGCTTCCGCGACCTGGTGGTGTACGGCCTGCTCTTCATCGCGCCGATGGCACCGGTCGGCGTGTACGGGGCGCTCGACGCCCGCTCGCACGGCGCGGTGGCGCTGGTCTATCTCTGCGCCACGGTCGCGATGGCGTTCACGGCGTACAGCTACGCCCAGATGGTGCGGGTCGTGCCGCGCGCCGGGTCGGTCTTCGCCTACGCGCGGGCGGGGCTCGGGAAGGGGCCGGGGTTCATCGCCGGGTGGATGGCGATGCTCGACTACCTGCTGATCCCGGCGGTGGCGTACCTCTTCTCCGGCATCGCGATGAACGCGCTGGTGCCGTCGGTCTCCTCGTGGGTCTGGACGGCGCTCGCGGTGGTCGTGACGACGCTGCTGAACCTGTGGGGGGTGCGGGCGGCGGCGCGGGTGGGCTTCGCGGTGCTGGCGTTGGAGATCGCGGTGCTGCTGGTCTTCGTGGCGGCGGCCGTGGTGGTGCTGGTCCAGGACGGCGCGGCCCGGGACTGGCTGTCGCCGCTGACCGGGGACGGGACTCAAGGGGCGTTCTCGCTGGCGGCCGTGGTGGGCGCGGTCTCGGTGGCGGTCCTGTCCTACCTGGGGTTCGACGCGATCGCCTCGTTCGCCGAGGAGGTCACCGGGGGGTCGCGGCGGGTGGCGCGGGCCGTGTTGTTCTGCCTGGTGCTGGCGGGGACGCTGTTCGTGGTGCAGACCTATCTGGTGGCGCTGTTGGACCAGGCCACCTCGGCGGAGTTGGCGGACCAGCCGGAGAAGCAGGGCTCCGCCTTCTACGACGCGGTGGACGCCTCGGTGGGGACGTGGCTGCACGACCTGGTGGCGGTGAGCAAGGCGATCGGCGCGGCCTTCGCGGCGCTGGCGGGGCAGGCGGCGGCGGGGCGGCTGCTCTTCGCGATGGCGCGCGAGCGGCGACTGCCGAAGGTGCTGTCGCGGACGGATTCCGGGGTGCCGCGGGTGGCGCTGCTGAGCGCGGCGGTGGTGACGATGGCGGCGGCGGTCTGGGCGGCCGACCAGGCGGAGGGGCTCGACCACCTGGTCTCGGTGGTCGACATCGGCGCGCTGACCGCCTTCACGCTGCTGCACGCCTCGGTGGTCGGCTGGTTCGTGGTCCAGCGCGGCGGCGAGGGCGGGCGGGTGAGCTGGTGGCGGCATCTGCTGTTGCCGGTGCTGGGCGCGGCGGTGACGATCGCGGTGATCGTGGAGGCGTCGGGGGCGGCGCAGGTGGTCGGTCTGGTGTGGCTGGCGGTGGGGCTGGTGGTGCTGTTCGCGCAGCGGGCGCGCGGGATCGAGGGGTAGGGGGCGGCCGCCCGGGCCGGGCCGTGAGCGGTCCGGTTCCGGTTCCCGGCGGGGGTGTCGGCGGCGGCCGTTACGCTCGGGCGCATGGGTGTGAATACGTCTGCGGACGCGCCGTTGCCCGTCGGAGCCGTCTCCCGGCTGATCGGGGGATGGATCGACCGGCTGGGCGCGGTATGGGTCGAGGGACAGATCACGCAGCTCTCGCGGCGGCCGGGGGCGGGCGTGGTCTTCCTGACGCTCCGCGACCCGGCGCACGACATCTCGGTCGGCGTGACCTGCTACCGCAAGGTCTTCGACGCGGTGGCCGACGTGGTCACCGAGGGTGCCCGCGTCGTCGTCCACGCGAAGCCGGAGTGGTACGCGCCCCGGGGCCAGCTCTCGCTGCGGGCCGCCGAGATCCGTCCCGTCGGCGTCGGTGAGCTGCTGGTCCAGCTGGAGCGGCGGCGGAAGGCGCTGGCGGCGGAGGGGCTGTTCGCGCTGGAGCGCAAGCGGCCGCTGCCGTTCCTGCCGCAGCTGATCGGCCTGGTCTGCGGCCGGGCCTCGGCCGCCGAGCGGGACGTCCTGGAGAACGCCCGGCACCGCTGGCCCGCCGTCCGCTTCGAGGTGCGCAACGTCGCGGTGCAGGGCGTGCACGCGGTGACGCAGGTGGTCGGCGCGGTCCGCGAGCTGGACACGCACCCGGAGGTCGACGTCATCGTGGTGGCGCGCGGCGGCGGCAGCGTGGAGGACCTGCTGCCCTTCTCCGACGAGGAGCTGATCCGCACGGTCTCCGACTGCCGGACCCCGGTCGTCTCCGCGATCGGCCACGAACCGGACACCCCCCTGCTGGACCTGGTGGCCGACCTGCGCGCCTCCACACCGACCGACGCCGCGAAGAAGGTCGTCCCGGACGTCGGCGAGGAGCACGAGCGGGTACGCCAGCTCCGTGACCGGGCCCGCCGCGCCGCCCACGGCCTGGTCGACCGCGAGGAGCGGGGGCTGGCGCACGCCCTGGCCCGCCCCTCGATACAGGACCCGCACCGCATGGTGGAGGAGCGCGAGGAGCGGGTCTCGGCCCTGCTGGACCGCTCCCGGCGCACCCTGGGCCACCTCCTGGACCGCGCCGACTCCGAGCTGGCCCACACCCGGGCCCGGGTCGTGGCCCTCTCCCCGGCGGCGACGCTCCAGCGCGGGTACGCGGTACTCCAGACGGCCGAGGGCGCCGTGGTGCGGGCTCCCGCCGAGGTGGGGTACGGGGTGGAGCTGCGGGCCAGGGTCGCGGAGGGGGAGCTGGTGGTGCGCAGGGTCGAAGGGGCGGAGGAGCTGGCGGGGGACGCCGGGGAGTGAGGGGCGCGCCCGGCGGGGCGGCCGCTTCCCGGACGCGGCGGACCGGCGTCGGGGGTGGTGCGGGGCCGGTGCGGGGCCGGGGCCGGGCAGGCGGTGTGCCGGATGTGCCACGCCCCCGCGGACGCACGGACAGACAGCAGGCACGGGCGTGGCAGGCGGCGCCCGCCGTACGGAGCCGTACGTACAGACACGGACGACAGGCCGACAGGCCCGGAGGCCGTGAACACGACAGGCCGACAGGCCGAGGAGAAGGACCCACACGATGACCACGACACCCACCACCGGCGACGCGGCGCTCGGCTACGAGCAGGCGCGGGACGAGCTGATCGAGGTGGTCCGCAAGCTGGAGGCGGGCGGCACCACGCTGGAGGAGTCGCTGGCGCTCTGGGAGCGCGGCGAGGAGCTGGCGAAGGTGTGCCGCCGCTGGCTGGACGGGGCCCGCGCCCGGCTGGACGCGGCGCTCGCCGAGGAGGAGGAGGCCGAGGAGGAGTGAGGGCGCGGCGCTCGCCGAAGGGTCGGCGAACCTGGTGTTCGTCAAGGACGGGCAAAGAGCGGACGCGTTACTCGCAAAGGACAAGGCGGCCAAGGTTCGCGACAAGTGAGTCGCCTCACAGGCGCCCCGGTTTTTGTTGAAACTTAAACGTCTTCGTCGTACGGTCGGTCACGCAAGACGCCGCACCACACGAAGAGGTTCCCCCGCATGTCTCTCGTCCTTGACTCCGCCGCCCAGGACCTGCTCTTCCGCGAGGCCCGCACCGCCAACACCTTCACCGACGAGCCGGTGACCGACGAGCAGGTCCAGGCGATCTACGACCTGGTCAAGTACGGCCCGACCGCGTTCAACCAGAGCCCGCTGCGCATCACCCTGGTCCGCTCGGCCGAGGCCCGCGAGCGCCTGGTCCAGCACATGGCCGAGGGCAACCGCCCGAAGACCGCCACGGCCCCGCTGGTCGCCATCCTCTCCACGGACCACGAGTTCCACGAGGAGCTCCCCCGGCTCATGCCGCACGCCCCTGGCATCGCCGAGACCTTCTTCTCCGAGCGTCCCGTCCGCGAGGCCGCCGGCCCCCTGAACGCCGCCCTCCAGGCCGGTTACTTCATCGTCGGCGTCCGCGCCGCCGGACTGGCCGCGGGCCCGATGACCGGCTTCGACTTCGACGGCGTCCAGAAGGAGTTCCTCGACGCCGACCACACCCCGCTGATGATCGTCAACATCGGCAAGCCCGGCGAGGACGCCTGGTTCCCGCGCTCCCCGCGCCTGGACTACGAGGACGTCGTCAGCACTGTGTGATTTCGAGCTTCGCTCGCCACCGGGGCGCCACACCTCCTTTTTGGAGCGTCGCTCGCCGCCGGGGCGCCACATGTCGTGGGGGGGGGGCCCCCCCACCGCGGACGGCAGCGACAG
>NZ_JBHXJE010000001.1:67776-135713 GCF_042723275.1 Streptomyces sp. NPDC058373
GAGCCACCCGACGTGCTCGTCCGCTTCGCTCCCAGCGCGCGACGGGTGGCTCGACGACGACGCGCCCCTTCGGCTCCCGAAGCCGGCTTGTCGGGCAGGCGGGTGATGGCTCGCTCCGGCAGACGGGCGAACGTGCAGAGGCTCCGCACCCCGGGTCAGGGGGCGGAGCCTCTTTTGCCTGCTGCCGGGAGGGGACGCCGGGAGGGCTAGGACCCCTCGTCCGGCGGGGCCGTCTCCAGGGCCGCCGCGACCTTGCTGAGCTGGCCGATGGAGGCGCTGCCGGTGACGATCGTGGTGGCGTCGCCGTCCTGGCGGACCAGGGCGTCGTACCGCTCGCCCTCGTACCGCTTCCAGGGCTCGCCCTTGATGGTCTGGGTGATCTTGGTGGCCTCCGCGTTCTGCGTGGCCTCCTTGATGAAGCGCTCCGGCTTGTCCACGGACTGCTCCACCCCGACGTACTTGCCGTCCGGCGTGTAGAGGCCGAGGTGCCAGCGCTCGCTGTCCTCACCCTTGTACCGCACCGTGGTCGCGCGCCAGTCGTCCGGCAGCCCGACAGGGGCCGCGACCGGGTACGAGGCCGCGCGCCGGGCGGTGGTCAGCTCGACGTCGTAGCTGATCGCCTGCGGGGGCTTCTCGGTGTCGTCGTGCGGGACCAAGACGTAGATCCCCGCGACCACGATGCCGATGGCGGCCATCGAGAGGATCATGTCCTTGACCGTCTGCTTGCCTTTCATACCTGCCACGGGACCATCGTCGCAGGTGCCCGGCCTCACCCCTCCCCCACCCCGGCCAACCGCCCATGAGCAGCGGTTTCCGGACTTCACCGGTAGGAAAACCAGACGATCTGCTCATCCGTGGCCCGGTCTGCTCATATTGTCGACCTACCGATAGAGTCCGTTCATCACCCTCATCCGGCCGTCGTCGTACAGAAAGGTGCGCCCGATGACCGAGCACCATCTGCCCGCTCCGCTAGAGGTCTCTCCGGAGGCCCCCGACCGCAACCTCGCGCTGGAACTCGTGCGGGTCACCGAGGCCGCCGCCATGGCCGCCGGCCGCTGGGTCGGCCGCGGTGAGAAGAACGGCGCCGACGGCGCGGCCGTCAAGGCCATGCGCACCCTCGTCTCCACCGTCTCGATGAACGGCGTGGTCGTCATCGGCGAGGGCGAGAAGGACGAAGCGCCGATGCTCTTCAACGGGGAGCGCGTCGGCGACGGGACCGGCGCCGAGTGCGACATCGCCGTCGACCCGATCGACGGCACCTCGCTCACCGCCAAGGGCCAGCCGAACGCCGTCGCGGTACTGGCCGCCGCCGACCGCGGCACGATGTTCGACCCGTCGGCCGTCTTCTACATGGACAAGCTGGTCACCGGTCCGGCCGCCGCCGACTACGTGGACATCAACGCCCCCGTCTCGGTCAACATCCGGCGGGTCGCCAAGGCCAAGGGCGCGACGCCCGAGGACGTCACCGTGGTGATCCTGGACCGCCCGCGCCACGAGGGGATCATCCAGGAGATCCGCGAGACCGGCGCGCGGATAAAGCTGATCACCGACGGCGACGTGGCCGGGTCGATCCTGGCGGTGCGCGAGGGCAGCGGAGTCGACCTGCTGCTCGGCATCGGCGGCACCCCCGAGGGCATCATCTCGGCCTGCGCCATCAAGTGCCTCGGCGGCACCATCCAGGGCAAGCTCTGGCCCAAGGACGACGAGGAGCGCGCCCGCGCCGTGGAGGCCGGGCACGACCTGGACCGGGTCCTCTCCACCCACGACCTGGTCAGCGGCGAGAACGTCTTCTTCGTCGCCACCGGCATCACCGACGGCGAGCTGCTGCCCGGCGTGCACTACAGCGCCGGTTCGGCCACCACCTCCTCGCTGGTGATGCGCTCCAAGTCGGGCACGATCCGCCGGATCGACTCGACCCACCGCCTCTCCAAGCTCCGCGCCTACAGCGCGGTGGACTTCGACCGGGCGAAGTAGCACCCGGGGCCGGCCCGAGCGGAGCCGGCCGGATGAGCGGGCCGGCTGGGCAGGAGCCGGTACGAGCAGCAGGGGCGGGGCGCCATGTGCGGTGGCGCCCCGCCCCTGTCGGCGTTTCGGGGCCGGTGCGAAGGCACGCCGGTCAGGGGCCGAGATCGACCGCCAGCGAGTAGACGCGGGTGATCTGGGTGCTGTTGCCGTTGTCGTCGGAGACCAGGTAGAGGGGATGGCGGCCGGGGTGCGGGGCGGCCGTCCAGCGCGGCCCGAGCGCCATGCCCTCGACGTTGTCGAGGAGCGGGTTGGCCTGGTCGCCCTCGGAGGTGGCGACCGCGCCGGGTCCGCCGGGCGGACAGTCGGCCAGGTCGAAGAGGAGCTTCGAGGAGGCCAGCGCGTCGGCCGGCAGCCGGAAGAGGGATTTCACGCCGGTCACGTCCCTGGCCCCGGTCAGGTCGATCTCCACCACTCGTACGGCGTTGCCCCGGCCGAGCGTGTACTGGCGCTCCAGCGCGAGCAGCCGCCCGCCGCCGACGGCCGCGAGGTCGGCCAGCATCAGGCCGTCGCCCGCGAGGTAGGCGTAACTCTCGTCGGGGCGGTAGGCGCCGCCGGGCGTGCCGGTGTAGCGCTGGACGCGGATGATGCCGCGGCCCCGGGTGTCGCCGTCCTGGGCGAGCGGCGCCTCCCACCCGGCGTAGAGGTGGCGGCCGTCCGGGGAGAGGGCCAGCGACTCGATGCTGCGGCCGGTCTGGGCGCCGCCCTCCGGCCAGTAGCGCAGCTCCTTCGGGATCGCGAGGTCCTCGCCGACCTGGCGTCCGGTGACCAGGTCGAAGCGGCGGATGGACGGCCCGGTCTCGGAGGCGACCAGGGCGGTCCGGCCGCCCTGCTCGACGGCGAGCGCCTCCGCGTCGAACCAGCTGTCCTCGAACGCGGAGCCGTCCGCCTGCCGGAGCGTACGGGCCTTCTCGGCGACCGGGGCGAGCCGCTCCGGCTCACCGAGGTCGACGGGGAAGATCCGGCCGGGCTCGTTGTCGGTGACGGCGTACGCCTTGGCGCGGCTGCCCGGGGCCAGGGCCAGCCCGGAGAGCCCTTCGACGGGCTCGTACTCGACGTCCTTCTTGTCCAGGCCGTCGGAGTGGTCGAGGAGGACGGCACGCTCCGAGCAGGCGCCGAGGGCCGGGGCCGGGTTCCACCGCTGGTACGCGTCGACGGCGGCGGGCACCCCGAAGGCGCCGACGCCGACCCCGGCGAGGGCGAAGGCGGTGGAGAAGAGGGCCAGGCGGCGCCGGGACGGGCGGGGCGGGGTCAGGACCGGGTCGGGGGCCGGGGCGGGTTGGGCCGCCGGGTTGCGGACGAAGCCGAGGGCGCCGATGTGCGTCCGGCCGCTGGCCTGCTCCGGGGAGGGCGCCTTCGGGAACTCCCGTTCCAGCAGGGCGCGGGTCTGGTCGAAGAGGAAGTCGAGGCTGAGCCGTTCGCGACCGTCGGCCGCCCCCTCGGTGATGACCTTGACGAGCGCGCCGGTGAAGGCGGTGCAGGAGTCCGGGTCCTCGGCGTGCGCCTTGCGGTCCGGGGGCGCCGAGGCCATGGTGTACCAGCCCGAGCGGACCGGGCGGTCGTCCGGCTCGGTGGGCTTCGGCTCGGCGGCTTCCGTGTCGGGGCGAGGGGCCGCGGGCTCCCCCGCCGCGGGACCCCGCTGGGCGGGGGCGGCGGAGACCAGGATGCGGGCGGCGGCGCGGCTGCCGATCTTCGCCTGCTCGGCCGGGCCCATCCGGCCGTCGGCCAGTCCGCTGTAGCAGCAGTCGATGATGAGGACACGCCGCTTGGCCTGCCCTTTTCCGTGGATGGCCCGGCGCAGGTGCTCGACGGGAAGGCAGAGGTCCGGTGCGTCGTGGACCGAGTCGATGTGGGTGAGGAGGAGGTTGTTGGTCTCGTCGTCGATGAGGCCGTGGCCCGCGTAGTAGACGATGAGGGTGTCCGTGGCCTGGGCGGCGGCCTTGCGGATCAGATTGCCGATCTCCGCGCTCTGCGTCGGGTCGAGGAGCTGGGAGACCCGGTCCTCGGGGAAGCCGCCGATGCGGGGGTCGAGGAAGATCCGGCGGAGGCCGGCCAAGTTGTGCCGGACGCTCGGCAGTTGGGTCAGGTCGGGGCTGCGGTAGGAGGCGGCGCCGACCAGGACGACGTGCGAGGCCTCCGGGTTGATCCACTCCCGGCCCACCGCCGCGGACTCGGCGGTGCGGGGCGGCTTCGTCACCGGCCACCCGCTGCCCGGTCGTCGCCGTCGGGGCGGCCGGTGGCCGGGCCGTCGCCTTCCGAGCCGTCGCCGTCCGGAGCGTGGCCGTCCGGGCTCTCGTCGCCCGGGCCCGCCCCGGGCATCGCCTCCACCCCCAATTCCCGCAGCAACTCCGCCCGTCGGTCCGGGTCTCCGCCGTCCAGGACGACCACGACGGGCGGCCGCTGAGGCCGCTTCGCGTGCCGCCAGGCGGTGAACGAGAGCGGGAACTCCGCCAGGGCGACCGCCGACGAGATGACGGCGAGGACCACCTCGACCGACGGGCCCATCACCCCGGCATCCTCGTCGACGACGGCCTCCAGCCGGACGCCGTCCCTCAGCGCCTGGTCCTTGGCGAGCCAGCGGTGGAGCGACCGCAGCTCCGCCTGCGCCTCGTCACCCGCCTCGGCCGCCGCGAATCCGATCCTCACGCGTCCCTCCCCCTTCGCGTGGGCACCTCGGCCACACGGAGCCCGCCAGGCCCCGCGCGCCGCGCCCAGTCCCCCGCCGGTCCCCCCGACGCTGTGGTCACACGGACACCAATTCCACAACTCCCCTTCCCACCCCAGGGGTTACGAACCCTCTCCGGGCATGCCGAAGGGGCGCCCCCCGCCGGAGGGGCGCCCCTTCGGTGCGGGCGTCAGCCCGCGGCGGCTATCGGGCCGGGGGCGAGGTCGAGGTCACGGCGCCGGCGGCGGGCCAGGACCACGCGGCGCTCGGCGGCGGTGAGCCCGCCCCAGACGCCGTACGGCTCGGGCTGGAGCAGGGCGTGCTCCCGGCACTGGATCATGACGGGACACTGGGCACAGACCCGCTTGGCGGCCTCCTCGCGGGCGAGGCGGGCCGCGGTGGGCTCCTTGGACGGGGCGAAGAAGAGGCCCGCTTCATCCCTGCGGCAGACGGCGTCCGAATGCCATGGGGTGTCCTGGTCACGCTCTCGCGCGGGCACCCGCTGGGGCGGCACGGTGGCGACCAGGGACTGATGCGGCGGATGCTGCACGGTCTACTCCTGACGACGGCTTCGCGAGCGAGCGGCGATGCACCAAGCAATACCCGCTGTGCGCGGGCCTATGCACTGCGTTGGCGCGTACCGCCGTCAGGACAGTTCCGCCCGGTCACCGGACACGGTGACCGCCGTCCGGCCTCAACTGCCCAGATGCTTGCGGAGCTTGTGGTGCAGATCCCGAAGGACCGAGCCGCGCTTCGGCTTGGCCTCGACGCTCCCGAGGACGGCGACGCCACTGATCTGCACGACGGGGGCGCCGGCGTCGGGGGACTCCAGGTGATCCACCTCGAAGCTGCCGAGGACGCCGCCGCCGGAGCCGCGCAGGGTGACGTTCTCGGGGACCGTCACTTCGACGCTCCCGAGGACGGAGAAGGCCTTGATGACGATGTGCGGATACTCGAAGAGGGCCTCGCTGAGGTCGATCTCGACGTTCCCGAAGACCGCGTACGCGTGGGTGCGGCGGCCGGGGCGCCAGCGGCCCTTGCGGACGGCGCTGGAGAAGACCGCCACGAGGTTCTCGTCCGGCTCCGCCGGAACCGTGCCCGGGCCGGGGGCCGGCGCCGGCGCCGCGGAGGTGCGGGCTCCGGGCAAGTCCCTGACGAGGGGCTCCAGTTCGCCGAGGGTGCGGGCGGCGTACACCCCGTCGATGCGCTCGGAGTGCTCCTCGGCCGTGAGGCGCCCCTCGGCGAGGGCGTCGCGGAGGAGGTCGGCGACGCGGTCGCGGTCGGCGTCGGAGGCCCGCAGGTCGGCCTCGGCCGTGGGCTGGGCCGCTGCCGCGGCCGGGGTTCGGGGCGCTTCGGGGGAGCGCTGGGGCTGCTTCTGGAGGTCCACCCTGCCAGAGTACCCAGACGCGATAGATCGCGACCAGGGGCGACACCCCGGAAATCTCCCGAACTGGGCCTGCCTCAGGCGCCGGCTGGGCTTGGGGGCGTGGCCTCGAACGCCGGCCGGGCTGGGGGTGCCGGGTTGCGGTCCGTGCGCCGCCGCCCGTCACAGATGGCCTCAAGCGCCGGCCGGGCTGGAGCGGGGTGCGGTCCAGCCCGGCCCGCGGGCTCAAGATGGCCTCAAACGCCGGCCGGGCTGAGATGGGCTGGAGCGGACCGGAGCGATTGCTGCCCCTCGGCGGCCAATATCCAGCCCGGCCGGCGCTTGAGGCCACCTGCGACCGGCGCGGGAGCACGAGCCGCACCCCATCTCAGCCCGGCCGGCGCTTGAGGCCACCTGTGACCGGCGCGGGAGCGCGAGCCGCACCCCATCTCAGCCCGGCCGGCGCTTGAGGCCACCCGGGAAGGCAGGGCGGACGGCCCCCAGCCAACGGAGCGGCCCGGCCCCCAAGTGAGCCTTACCTCACAAGAGCGTCACCTTCGGCGCGTCTTACGCTGGTGGACGCTGCCCGCAGGGACCAGCCAGCGACCCTTGAGTGAGGAATGGGCGAAATGCCGGAGTTTGCGTACACCGATCTGCTGCCGACCGGAGAGGACGCCACGCCGTACCGGCTGGTCACCTCCGAGGGCGTCTCGACCTTCGAGGCCGACGGGCGCACCTTCCTCAAGGTCGAGCCGGAAGCGCTGCGCAAGCTGGCCGCCGAGGCCATCCGGGACATCCAGCACTATCTGCGCCCGGCCCACCTCGCCCAGCTCCGCAAGATCATCGACGACCCCGAGGCGTCCTCCAACGACAAGTTCGTCGCGCTGGACCTGCTGAAGAACGCCAATATCGCCGCCGCGGGCGTCCTGCCCATGTGCCAGGACACCGGCACCGCCATCGTCATGGGCAAACGCGGCCAGAACGTGCTCACCGGGGGCGGCGACGAGGCGGCCCTCTCGCGCGGCATCTACGACGCGTACACCCAGCTCAACCTGCGCTACTCCCAGATGGCCCCGCTGACCATGTGGGACGAGAAGAACACCGGCTCGAACCTCCCGGCCCAGATCGAGCTGTACGCGACCGACGGCGGCGCCTACAAGTTCCTCTTCATGGCCAAGGGCGGCGGCTCCGCCAACAAGTCCTTCCTCTACCAGGAGACCAAGGCCGTCCTCAACGAGTCCTCCATGATGAAGTTCCTGGAGGAGAAGATCCGCTCGCTCGGCACGGCCGCCTGCCCGCCGTACCACCTGGCGATCGTCGTCGGCGGCACCTCGGCCGAGTTCGCGCTGAAGACCGCCAAGTACGCCTCCGCCCACTACCTCGACGAGCTGCCCGCCGAGGGCTCCGAGCTGGGCAACGGCTTCCGGGACAAGGAGCTGGAGGAGAAGGTCTTCGAGCTGACCCAGAAGATCGGCATCGGCGCGCAGTTCGGCGGCAAGTACTTCTGCCACGACGTCCGCGTGGTCCGCCTGCCGCGCCACGGCGCCTCCTGCCCGGTCGCCATCGCCGTCTCCTGCTCGGCCGACCGCCAGGCCGTCGCCAAGATCACCGCCGAGGGCGTCTTCCTGGAGCAGTTGGAGACCGACCCGGCGCGCTTCCTCCCCGAGACCACCGACGAGCACCTGGACGAGTCGGGCGACGTGGTCAAGATCGACCTCAACCGCCCGATGGACGAGATCCTGGCCGAGCTGACCAAGTACCCGGTCAAGACCCGCCTCTCGCTGACCGGCCCGCTGGTCGTCGCCCGCGACATCGCCCACGCCAAGATCAAGGAACGCCTGGACGCGGGCGAGGGCATGCCGCAGTACCTCAAGGACCACCCGGTCTACTACGCCGGTCCCGCCAAGACCCCCGAGGGCTACGCCTCCGGCTCCTTCGGCCCGACCACCGCCGGCCGCATGGACTCCTACGTCGAGCAGTTCCAGGCGGCGGGCGGCTCCAAGGTGATGCTCGCCAAGGGCAACCGCTCCCGCCAGGTCACCGAGGCCTGCGGCACGCACGGCGGTTTCTACCTCGGCTCCATCGGCGGCCCCGCCGCCCGCCTCGCCCAGGACTGCATCAAGAAGGTCGAGGTCCTGGAGTACGAGGAGCTGGGCATGGAGGCGGTCTGGCGCATCGAGGTCGAGGACTTCCCCGCCTTCGTCGTCGTCGACGACAAGGGCAACGACTTCTTCACCGAGCCGGCCCCGTCCCCGACCTTCACCTCGATTCCGGTGCGGGGGCCGGGACTGGCGTAGCCGCGTCCGCGTACGGGTGGCCCCGTCCTGCCGGTCTCCGGTGGGGCGGGGCCGTCCGCGTTCAGTACCGGTACGGGCTCACGCCAGGCTCTGCGCGGCCGAGCCGTCGCAGTTCTGGAGGCGGGCCGGGGTGTCCTTGCCGGTCAGAGTGACGCAGAGGTCCGGGGCCGCGGCCGGGCGGAGGGTCGCCCCGGTGCGGGTGAACTTCTGGTCGGGCTGGCCCTCGCAGTCGTAGAGGACCAGGGAGCGGCCGGCGCGGTAGTCGGCGCCGGGGACGTCGAGGCAGCGGTCGTGGGTGGCCTCGATGTGGACGGCTCCGGTGTCGGGGCTCTGCCACCAGCCCTGGTTGCGGGTGCCGGTGCAGTCCCAGCCGATCAGGGCGGTGTCGTTGAGGGTGTCGCCGCCCTTGGCGTCGAGGCAGACGCCGGTGCCGGCGCGCAGCGGCCCGAAGGCGTCGTCCCAGGCTCCGGCACGCAGGACGGCCTGGCCGGTGGAGCCGGGGTCGGCGCAGCTCGCCTCGCGCAGACCGGTGCCGTGCAGGGCGCTGAGGCAGGCGGCGAAGGCGGCGTGGCCGCGGCCGTTGGGGTGGAAGGACTGGCGGACGGAGTTGGCGTCCGGCGGGAAGGGGTGGGAGAGGTCGACGGTCAGGCCGCGGACCCAGGTGTCGTCGGTGCAGACCTCGTGACCCTGGAAGAGGCGGGAGCCGTCGAGGTAGGTGGCGCCGGCGTCGCGGGCAGCGGCGCGCAGCCCCTTCTGGAAGGCGGGGACGGCGGTGTCGCGGCCCCAGCGGGCGTCCGCGTCGTAGCCGACGCAGCCGCCGGGGAGCTTGCCGGGGAACTTGGGGTTGTCGCGGAAGTCGGGGGTGATGGGGCTGGAGTAGCTCATGAGGACGAGTTCGTAGGAGCCCTCGGTGTACCCGGCGTCGGCCATGACCTTCTTGAGGTCGCCGAGGGCGGCGGTGACCTTGGGGACGAGTCCGTCGACGCGGGCCTGCCAGCCGGGGCCGTACTTCGGGTTGCAGGCGCCCTGGAGGAGCAGGTAGCGGGTGACGCAGTCGGTCATGACGGGGCCGAACTGGAGGTCGTCGTTGGCTCCGGCGACCACCAGGACCTGCTTGATCCGGGTGTTGCGGGCCTTGACGGCGAGGTTGTCGCTCTGGACCAGCTCGCCGGCGTACTGGGGGCTGCCGCCGATGCGGATGTTGGCGGAGTTCGCCCCGGAGCAGGAGACGTTGTACGTGACGTCGGCGGGGATGGTGGTGCGGTGGACGGCGGCGTCCTTGGAGCGGTGGCACCAGTTGGTGGGGCCGTCGGTGCCCGGTTCGTAGTTGCCGACGCCCTCGCCGGAGATCTGGCTGTCGCCGAGCGAGATCAGGGAGGTCTTGCGCTGGTCGAGGGGGCGCTCGGCCGGGTCGCCGTAGAGGGCGGTGGCCTCGGCGGCGCGGATCGCCTCCAGTTCGGTGGGGAGCGGGGCCCCGGTGGCGGCCGGGGCGGGGGCGGCGCCGGCGGTGGCCGGGGTGAGCAGGGCGGCCAGGACGGCGGCGGAGGCGGCGAGGGCGGCGGCCGCGCGGCGGGGTTTGCGGGGTGCGTACGGCGGGCTGGCGGTGCTGGTGCGCTTCATGGCGTCTCCAGTGGGCACGTGTGGCCCATGAGGGTGTCCGTACGGGGCATCCCCACGGGTTCGGCGACGTTGCGGGTACCGGGTGCTACCGAGGGTTTTTACTGGCCGGTAGACGTCAGGGGAATACGTCGAACCAGACAATCGCTCAACTTTTTCGGCGGGCCCGCGCGCCGGAGGTCCATTCCCGCCCCCGGCGCCTCCCCTCGCCCGCCGGTCTCGGAGGTAGGACGACATGACGAGTGACGCTTCCCGCGCGGACACCGACGCCACCGCGGCGGCCGGCGGCGGCTTCCGGGTCGAGCACGACTCCATGGGTGAGGTCCACGTCCCCGCCGACGCCAAGTGGCGGGCCCAGACGCAGCGGGCGGTGGAGAACTTTCCCGTCTCCGGGCAGCGCCTGGAGCGGGCCCACATCGAGGCGCTGGCCCGGATCAAGGGCGCGGCGGCGACGGTCAACGCCCGGCTCGGCGTGCTGGACGAGGAGATCGCCGGAGCCATCGCCTCGGCCGCCGAGGAGGTGGCGTCGGGCCGGTGGGACGGCGAGTTCCCGGTGGACGTCTTCCAGACCGGCTCGGGCACCTCGTCCAACATGAACATGAACGAGGTGCTGGCGACCCTGGCCACCGAGCGGCTCGGCCGCCCTGTCCACCCCAACGACCACGTCAACGCCTCCCAGTCGTCCAACGACGTCTTCCCCTCCTCGATCCACATCGCGGCCACCGCCGCCGTCACCCGCGACCTGATCCCGGCCCTGGAGCACCTGGCGGTGGCGCTGCGGCGCAAGTCGGCGGAGTTCTCCGACGTGGTGAAGTCGGGGCGCACCCACCTGATGGACGCCACCCCGGTGACGCTCGGCCAGGAGTTCGGCGGCTACGCGGCCCAGGTGTCGTACGGCGTGGAGCGGCTGCGCGCCTCGCTGCCGCGGCTCGCCGAACTGCCGCTCGGCGGGACGGCCGTGGGCACCGGCATCAACACGCCCGAGGGGTTCTCGCCCGCGGTGATCGCCGAGGTGGCGCGGGCGACCGGGCTCGAACTGACCGAGGCCCGCGACCACTTCGAGGCGCAGGGCGCCCGCGACGGGGTGGTGGAGACCAGCGGCCAGCTCCGGACCATCGCGGTGGGGCTGACCAAGATCGCCAACGACCTGCGGTGGATGGCTTCCGGTCCGCGCACCGGATTGGCCGAAATCCAGCTGCCCGACCTCCAGCCGGGCTCCTCGATCATGCCCGGCAAGGTCAACCCGGTGATCCCGGAGGCGGTGCTGATGGTGGCCGCCCAGGTGACCGGCAACGACGCGACGGTGGCCGCGGCGGGCGCCGCGGGCAACTTCGAACTGAACGTGATGCTCCCGGTCATCGCCAAGAACGTGCTGGAGTCGGTGCGGCTGCTCGCCAACGTCTCCCGGCTGCTGGCCGACCGCACGGTGGACGGCGTCACGGCGAACGTGGAGCGCGCCCGCGAGTACGCCGAGTCGTCTCCCTCGGTGGTCACCCCGCTCAACAAGTACCTGGGGTACGAGGAGGCCGCGAAGGTCGCCAAGCGGTCGCTGGCCGAGCGCCGCACCATCCGCGAGGTCGTCCTCGACGGGGGGTACGTGGAGCGCGGCGACCTGACGCTGGAGCAGCTCGACGAGGCGCTGGACGTCCTGCGGATGACCCGGCCCTGACCTGCGGCGGGGCCCTGCGGCCCCGGTCCGCGGCACACCGGGAGGCGAGGTGAGCCGCGACCGGGGCGGCGGGGGCCGCCTGGGGGGTGTCTGACAGATCCCGAACACCGCGGACACCGCCCAGGATTTGTCAGACACCCCCTAATATCTGGCCATGGCAGAGACGGCGAGTGGTGTGACGGGCGGTGCGGCGGCGCGGGGCGGGCGGTGGGCGCCGGGCACGCCGATCCTGTGGCGGTACCGGGAGAACGCCGGGGAGCGGTTCCACATCTGCCGCCCGGTGACGGTGGTCCGCGACACCGACGACCTGCTCGCGGTGTGGATGGCGCCCGGCACCGAGGTGGTCCGCCCCGTCCTCGCCGACGGCACCCCGCTCCACCGCGAGCCGCTGACCACGCGCTACACCAAGCCCCGCGCGGTCCGCCGCGACCGCTGGTTCGGCACCGGCGTGCTGAAGCTGGCCCGGCCCGGCGAGCCCTGGTCGGTGTGGCTCTTCTGGGAGCCGGGCTGGCGGTTCAAGAACTGGTACGTCAACCTGGAGCAGCCGCTGCGCAAATGGGCGGGCGGCGTCGACTCGCAGGACCACTTCCTGGACATCGCGGTGGCCCCGGACCGCAGTTGGCGCTGGCTGGACGAGGACGAGTTCGCCGAGGCGCAGGCGGCCGGGCTGATGGCCGCGGAGCAGGCCCGCGCGGTACGGGAGGCGGGGGCGCGGGCGGTGGAGCGGATCACCGCGTGGGAGGCGCCGTTCAGCGGCGGCTGGCCCGAGTGGCGGCCCGACCCGGGATGGCCGGTTCCCACGCTTCCGGACGACTGGGATCGCACACCCGTCCGCATGGGGCCGTGAGACCCTTGCTTGGGGCCCGTACTTCAAACGTAGGATCGTCGTCCGCAAGGAGACAGCAGCCGCCGGGCCGGTACCGGACGGTCGCACCGCACGACATGGCGGCGCCGGCCCACTCGCCGTCGCGGGACGCCACGCGCAGGGCACACAGGGCATACAGCACCGAGGGGCGGGACACGACGTGAACGAGGGTCCAGGGCAGCGGGAGAACGGTGCGGCGGCGGCAGGCGGTTACGCCGCGGGCCTGGTCGTCGACCGGGCCGGGCAGGCCGAGGCGTTCGACGCGATAGGCAAGCGGTACGACGAGGCCTTCCCCCACAAGGAGGGCCAGGTCGCCGCCGTGCAGCGCCTGCTCTCCGCACTCCCCGCCCGCGCGCGGGTCCTGGACGTCGGCTGCGGCACCGGCCTGCCGACCGCCGGCCAGCTCGCCGACGCCGGGCACCGGGTGACCGGCGTCGACCTCTCCGCCGGAATGCTGGAGCTGGCCCGGGCCAACGTCCCCGGCGCCGAGTTCCACCACCGCGACCTGGCCACGCTGAGCGCCGAAGGGCCCGGCGGGCTCGGCCGGTTCGACGGCGTCACCTGTTTCTTCACCCTGCTGATGCTGCCGCGCGAGGAGATCCCCCTCGCCCTCGGCATGCTGCGCTCGCTGCTGGTGCCCGGCGGCCACCTGGCCCTGTCGATGGTCGAGGCCGACCTGGACGACGCGGGCATCCCCTTCCTCGGCCACACCCTGCGGGTCTCCGGGTACCTCCGGGAGGAGCTGCGCCGGGTGGTGACCGAGGCGGGCTTCGAGATCACCGGCGAGGACGACTACGCCTACGCGCCGGCCAGCACCGACGCCCCACCCGAGTACCAGCTCTTCCTGAACTGCCGGCGCGACTGACACGGCGCAGCCCCGGACGGACGGATTCGACACGCGTGACGGAGCACCCCACCTCCCACGAGGGCGGGCAGCCGCGAGCTGCCGGCCCGACCGCCCCCGCCGACCGGCGCGGGGCTCGCCTGCGTACCCCCGATCCGGCCGAGGCGCCGGACGGCCCGGAGCCGGCCGGTCCACCGGAGCGCGGCCGCGCCGAGGACGCACCCGTGCCGCCGCCCGCCAAGGGGCGGCGGCGCCGCAAGGGCGGCTCCCGGCGCGCGGCGGCCTTACCGGCACAGGACTCCCCCGCCCCCGCCGAGCGCTCCGGTGGCGGCCGCCGCCGCTCGGGCCGCTCCGGGCAGGGCGCCTCCGACGCGCCCGTCGAGCACGGCGCCACCCCCGCGCAGGCGGGCCCCGGCGCGGCCCGGGGCTCCCGTGAGGAGCCGCCGCCGGGCAGCCGCGGCGGGCTCGGCGACGGCGGACAGGTGCCGGGCCAGCTGCCGGGCACGGCTCGGCGCGACGGCGACCGGCTGCGGTTCGTCGGCGCGGCCACCCGGCGCATCGCCCGCGGCATCGACCCGGACGAGATCGTGATGGGCCTGTGCCGGGCGACGGTGCCGACCTTCTCCGACGCCATCCTGGTCTACCTCAGCGACCCGCTGCTGGTCGGCGACGAGCGGCCGACCGGACCGCTGGTGCTGCGGCTGCGCCGCACCGACCGGCTGCGGCAGCTCGGGGAGAGCGAGGACGACGGCAACGGCTCGCCGGCCGCGCAGATCCCGCTCTCGCCGGAGGCGCTGCTCTCCCCGGAGCTGTGCGAGGTGCGCCCCGGCGGTGCCCTCGCCGAGGTCCTGCGCGGGGTGCGCCCGGTCTTCTCGGAGGCGCCCACGGCCCGTGCCGCCCTGCCCGAACTGCTGGGCGAGGGGCGGACGGTGCCCGGCGGGATGCACACCATCCTGGCGCCGCTGCGCGGACGCCGCCGGGTGATCGGCGCGGCCGTCTTCCTGCGCAGCCCGGACCGGCCCGCCTTCGAGCAGGACGACCTGCTGGTGGCGGCCCAGCTGGCGACGCACAGCGCGCTCGGCATCGACAAGGCGGTGCTGTACGGCCGCGAGGCGTACATCGCCGACGAGTTGCAGCGCACCATGCTCCCCGAGACCCTGCCGAAGGCGACCGGGGTGCGGCTGGCCAGCCGCTACCTGCCCGCCGCCGAGACGGCCCGGGTCGGCGGCGACTGGTACGACGCGATCCCGCTGCCGGGCTCACGGGTGGCGCTGGTGGTCGGCGACGTGATGGGCCACTCGATGACCTCGGCGGCCATCATGGGCCAGCTGCGGACCACCGCGCAGACCCTGGCGGGGCTCGACCTGCCGCCGCAGGAGGTCCTGCACCATCTCGACGAGCAGGCGCAGCGGCTGGGTTCGGACCGGATGGCGACCTGTGTCTACGCGGTCTACGACCCGGTGTCGCACCGCATCACGGTGGCCAACGCCGGGCATCCGCCGCCGGTCCTGCTCCACCTGGGCGGCCGCGCGGAGGTGCTGCGGGTGCCGCCGGGCGCGCCGATCGGCGTCGGCGGCGTCGACTTCGAGGCGGTGGAGCTGGACGCGCCGGCCGGGGCGACGCTACTGCTGTACACCGACGGGCTGGTGGAGTCGCGGCTGCGGGACGTGTGGACCGGCATCGAGCAGTTGCGGGAGCGGATGGCGGCGACGGCGCGGCTGACCGGGTCCGACCATCCGCCGCCGCTGGAGGCGCTCTGCGACGACGTGCTGGACATGCTGGGTCCGGGCGACCGCGACGACGACATCGCGCTGCTCGCGGCCCGCTTCGACGGGATCGCCCCGAGCGACGTGGCGTACTGGTTCCTGGACCCCGATCCGGCGGCGCCCGGCCGGGCCCGGCGCCTGGCCCGCGCGGCGCTGGCGCGGTGGGGTCTTCAGGAGCTGACGGACTCGGTGGAGCTGCTGGTCAGCGAGGTGGTGACCAACGCGGTCCGGTACGCCTCGCGCCCGGTGACGCTGCGGCTGCTCCGTACCGACGTGCTGCGCGTCGAGGTCGGCGACGACGTGCCCCAGCTCCCCCGGCTGCGGCAGGCCCGCGCCACCGACGAGGGCGGGCGCGGCCTGTACCTGGTCAACAAGGTGGCCCGGCGCTGGGACGCGACCCGGCTGAGCAACGGCAAGGTCGTCTGGTTCGAGCTGTCGATGCCCTGACCGCACGACGGAGCCCGGCTCCCTTCCGCGGGGAAGGGAGCCGAGCTTGGTCGCGCGCGGGGACCGCCCGTGCTACTCCTCGGCGCCGGGCGCGCCCGGCTCGATGGTGGGCAGCTCCGGGCCCGGCGGCGTCTCCGGGGGCGACTCGGGCGCCGACGGCTCCTCGGAGGGATCGTCCGAGGGACCCGGGTCAGTCGGCTCGTCGGAGGGCGGCTCCTCGGTGGGCTCCGGGTCCTGGGTGGGTTCGTCCGGCGTCGTCTCCTCGGGCTCCGGCGGCGTCGTCGGCTCGGGCTCGGGCGGCGGGGCGACGCCCGCGCCCATGTCGGTGTCGAGGTCGAAGGCGGTCGGGGTGCCCATCACGTCGAAGGTGTAGTCGGCCCATATCTGCGCGGGGAACCCGCCGCCGTTGACCCGGCCGCCGCCGGCCGCGCCGTACAGCGAGACCTGCTGGCCCTTCTTCTCCATGTCCTCGCCGAAGAGGCCGACGGAGGTGACGAGCTTCGGGGTGAAGCCGGTGAACCAGGCGGACTTGTTGTCGTCCGAGGTGCCGGTCTTGCCCGCCACGCCCTGGGAGGGGTTGCGGACCGCCGCGCCGGTGCCGTCGTCGACGACGCCGGTGAGCACGGAGGTGACGGAGTCGGCGGTGGAGCGCTTGAGCACCTGCTCGCCGACGGCCTTCGGCAGGTCGACGGAGCGGTCGCGGTTCTCGGCGCTCTTGAGCACGGCCGGGGTGACCAGCTTGCCGTGGTGGGCGAAGGTCGCGTAGACCCCGGCCATCTCCAGCGGGCTGGCGCCCATCGAGCCGAGGGTCTGGGCGGGGACCGCCTCCAGACCGTCGACGTCCATGCCGAGGTCGCCCGCGGTCTTCATCACCTTGTCCATGCCGACGTCGACGCCCATCTGCGCGAAGACGGAGTTGATGGACTTGTTCATCGCCTTCTGGACGGTGACCGGGCCGTAGTCGACGTCGTCCTCGTTGGGCGGCGCGTACGGCGTGGGCGAGCCCTCCAGGGGCCGCTCGCTGGTGCCGTCGTAGATGGTGCCCGCGGTGATGGGCTGGCCGTCCTGAGTCTCGGCACCGCTCTCCAGGGCGGAGGCGAGGATCAGCGGCTTGAAGGTGGAGGCGGCCTGGTAGTCGCGGCGGGTGGCGTTGGAGAGCTGGTGCTCGACGTAGTCGCGACCGCCGTAGAGGGCGAGGACCTTGCCGTTGCGCGGGTCGACGGAGGCGGCGCCGGTCTGGACGCGGGCGTCGACCTTGCGGGCCTTCGGGTCGAGCTTGTCGTTGAGGGAGCTGTCGACGGAGCGCTCCAGCTCACGCTGCTTCTTCTTGTCGATGTTGAGCGTCATGGTCCAGCCGCCGGCCTCGACGGAGGTCTGGGCCTCCTCGGCGCTGGCGCCCTCGGCCATGAGCTGCTTGCGCAGCGCGGTGTTGGCGGCGTTGACCAGGTAGCCCTTCTGGCCCTGGAGGCCGGGGGCGGGCTTCGGCTCGTCGGGGACCGGGAACTCCTGCTTTGCCGCGGTCGCCTTGTCGAGCCAGCCCTGGTCGACCATGTTGTCCAGGACGTACCGCCACCGCTCCTTGACGAGCTTCTTGCCGTTGCCCGAGGCGACGGCCCAGTCGTACTGGCTGGGGGCCTGGAGGAGGGCGGCGAGGTAGGCGCCCTGGGAGACGGTGAGGTCGTCGGCGTCGACGCCGTAGTAGGCCTGGGCGGCGGCCTGGATGCCGTGCGAGCCGCGGCCGTAGTAGCTGGTGTTGATGTAGCCGGCGAGGATGTCGTCCTTGCTCATCCGCTGGTCGACCTTGAGGGCGATGACCAGTTCCTTCACCTTGCGGCTGACCGTCTGGTCGGAGGTGAGGTAGTAGTTCTTCACGTACTGCTGGGTGATGGTCGAGCCGCCCTGCTTGCCCTTGCCGGAGACGGTGTTGACCAGTCCCCGGGCGGTGCCCTTCAGGTCGATGCCGCTGTCGGTGTAGAACGTCTTGTTCTCGGCTGCCACGAACGCGCGCTGCACGCCCTTGGGTATTCGGTCGAGCCCGACGATCTCCCGGTTGACGGTCCCGGTGTGGGTGATCTGGGAGCCGTCGGCGTACTTGTAGACGTTGCTCTGGCGCTTGGCGTCGGCGTTGCCCTCGGGGACGTCGACGGCCAGGTAGAGGCCGACGAAGCCCAGCATGCCCAGGAGGCAGACGGTGAAGAAGGCGCCGAGTAGTTTCCTGAGCGTGAAGAAGCGGCGTATGCCGCCCGACGAGCGCGCCCGGCCGTCGCCGTCCCGCCCCGCTCGTCCTTCGTCCGATCGGCTCATGGTGAGTCGCTCCGCTTCTTTCCGCTCCGAGATCCCCGGGGTGTACGGGGTCTGATCCCGCCCGGCTGGACCGGACATCCGCGCTGCGCGGCTACCCGCGCCCTGCGGTCACACCCGTCCGGTCAGCTTTGAAAGCTAACACCGCGGCGGAGGACAAATGGCTGCCGATCCACCCTTTTCCGGACGTGAGAATGAGCACCCGCGGCCAAGGGAACCGACTCACGAACCGGCCCCAGGGTTGCCGCGACCACATATTTCCGGCCACGAGCCGCCAATGGAGGCCGTGCCCCCTCCCGATCGCGCGGGGGTGGCGTGACGGCTGCCACTCCGCTAAAGTGATATCAGTTTGCTTCGACGGTGCGAGCAGCCCGTCGGTCCGGACGCTCCTGTCCGGCCGCGAGCACCGCCACCGGGCGCGCACCGCCAGGCGCGCGCCGACCACCGAGCCGCCCGCGGCGACCGACCGCGGACGACCTCGACCGACCGCGGGACGACCACCGCGGCACCGACCACAGAAACGGGGACACCGTGACCACCTCCTCCCACACCCCAGCCGCCGACCCCGCGCCGGACCTGCCCTCCATGCCGCAGCCGAGCGTCCGCGAGTTCAAGGCGCACAGCATCGGCGGGGCGATGGCCCTGCTCCTCGGCCTCCTCGGCCTCGTCGTCGGCGCCGGCCTCATCGTCTTCGGCGCGGCCGCCGAGGCCAACGCCGCCAAGGCCGTGCTGATCATCGTCGGCATCCTGGTCGCGATCGGCGCCTTCCTCGCCATGTGCGGACTGAACATGGTGGCGCCGGGCGAGGCCCGCGTCGTCCAGCTCTTCGGCCGCTACCGGGGCACCATCCGCACCGACGGCCTGCGCTGGGTCAACCCGCTCACCACCCGCGAGAAGATCTCCACCCGCGTCCGGAACCACGAGACGGCCGTCCTCAAGGTCAACGACGCCTACGGCAACCCGATCGAGCTGGCCGCCGTCGTCGTCTGGAAGGTCGAGGACACCGCCCGCGCCGTCTTCGAGGTCGACGACTTCCTGGAGTTCGTCTCCACCCAGACCGAGGCCGCCGTCCGCCACATCGCCATCGAGTACCCCTACGACGCCCACGACGAGGGCGGCCTGTCGCTGCGCGGCAACGCCGAGGAGATCACCGAGAAGCTCGCCGTCGAGCTGCACGCCCGGGTCGAGGCGGCCGGCGTCAAGATCGTCGAGTCCCGCTTCACGCACCTCGCCTACGCCCCGGAGATCGCCTCGGCGATGCTCCAGCGCCAGCAGGCCGGTGCCGTCGTCGCCGCCCGCCGCCTGATCGTCGAGGGCGCGGTGGGCATGGTCGAGCAGGCGCTCTCCCGCATCCAGGAGGACGACATCGTGGAGCTCGACTCCGACCGCAAGGCCGCCATGGTCAGCAATCTGATGGTGGTCCTCTGCGGCGACCGGTCCGCCCAGCCGGTCGTCAACACGGGCACGCTCTACCAGTGACCGGGGCGACGGAGGACGGAGCGGCCGAGCGGCCGCGGCGACCCCGGCAGCAGCGCAAGCAGGTCCTGCTGAGGCTCGACCCGCTCGTCCATGACGCCCTCGCCCGCTGGGCCGCCGACGACCTGCGCAGCACCAACGCGCAGATCGAGTTCCTCCTCCGCCGCGCCCTCTCCGAGGCGGGCCGCCTCCCCGGAGCCACCGGCCCCCTGCCGCGCCGGGGCCGCCCGCCCCGCCGCGACGAGCCCCCCGCGGAGAGCTGACCTCCGCCCGCAGCACCACCCCGAGCCGGGTGGGCCGAGCCTTCGGCCCACCCGGCTCGGGCGTTCCCCGGCGCGGACGCGCGGGCGCGCCTTCCGGCATCCCGGCCCTCTTCCCCGTACCGGACGGAACGGCTCCCCCCACTATTCACCGCAGGTATACACCCCCTGTACAGCGCTCGCCCTGTCCGTCGGTCACACCCTGCTCGGCCTGTGGAGTCCGGCCCCCGCCACGGCTACGACCTCAAGCGCGCCTTCTCGGCACCGTCAACGTCTACGTGACCCGCCCCGGCCCCTTCAAGGGCGGCATCCGCCCCACCACCGAGCTGCACGTCGCCGACTGCGCGACCCTGCGCGAGCTGGGCCCGGATCGACCGGTGCGCCGACGGCGACACCTTCGTCGCGCACAGCCCCGACGAGGAGATGAACGACTGGGTCGACGACACGGCGCGGCCCGGAGAACCGGTCAACCAAGCAGTGCGGGAGCCCCGGCGGGTCCTGGCGGCACTGGCCGCCTTCGGCACCCGGCGCCGCACGCCGGCCTGGTCGGTGCTGTGGCGGACGGCGATCCCGGTGACCCTGGGCATCGCCCTCGCCGTGGGCGGCGGGCTGGGGCTCGGCGCGTCATGACGCGGGTCGTCGGCAAGCGGGTGGCCTACTGGTGGGTCTTCTGGCCGTACGCGGCGACGGGCGCCGGGGTGATCCTGCTGACCGCGCTCGCCTCGCTGCCGCCACTGCCGCGGATGACCCGGCCGGACGGGCTCCAGAGCGAATGACCCGGTAGCGGCGGGCCGACGACGCGCGGGAGCACCCCACCGCCTCCGGTGGGGTGCTCCCGTGATGATCCGGCGTCACCGGGGGCGTGTCACGCGCCCGCCAGGACCGCCTCGGAGTCGAGCGTCGCGCCGACGGCCTGGAGGACGGCGGCGATCTTCACGGCCTCCTGGATCGTCTCGCGGTCGACCCCGGCCTTGCGCAGCACCTGCTCGTGCGAGTCGAGGCACTGGCCGCAGCCGTTGATGGCGGAGACCGCGAGCGACCAGAGCTCGAAGTCGACCTTCTCCACGCCCGGGTTGCCGATGACGTTCATCCGCAGACCGGCGCGCATCGTCCCGTACTCGGGGTCCGACAGCAGGTGCCGGGTCCGGTAGAAGACGTTGTTCATCGCCATGATGGCGGCGGCGGACTTGGCGGCCTGGTACGCCTCGGGCGACAGGTTGGCCTTGGCCTCCGGCTCCAGCTCGCTGAGCACCTTCGGCGAGCGCGAGGCGATCGCGCAGGCCAGCACGGTGCCCCAGAGCTGCTGCTGCGGGAGCGGGCTGTTGCCGATGACGGAGCCCAGGTTGAGCTTCAGGTCCTTGGCGAAGTCCGGTATGGCGGACTTGAGTGCGTCGAGAGCCATGGAGTTACCTCACTCGCCCGAGAGGAGCGCGACCGGGTCCAGGGTCTCGTCGCCCTGGGTCCAGTTGCACGGGCAGAGCTCGTCCGTCTGGAGGGCGTCGAGGACCCGGAGGACCTCCTTGGGGTTACGGCCGACGGAGCCGGCGGTCACCATGGTGAACTGGATCTCGTTGTTCTGGTCGACGATGAAGACGGCGCGCTGCGCGAAGCCGTCCTCGCCCTCGATGCCGAGGTCACGCATGAGCTCGTGCTTCGAGTCGGCCAGCATCGGGAAGGGCAGGTCGGTCAGGTCCGGGTGGTCCTTGCGCCAGGCGTGGTGCACGAACTCCGAGTCACCGGAGAAACCGAGGATCTGGGCGTCACGGTCGGCGAACTCCTCGTTCAGCTTGCCGAACGCGGCGATCTCGGTCGGGCAGACGAAGGTGAAGTCCTTCGGCCACGCGAAGACGATCTTCCACTTGCCCTCGTAGGTCTTGTGGTTGATCTGCTCGAACTCCTTGCCCTTCTCCAGCGAGACGCAGGCCGTGAGGTCGAACTCGGGGAACTTGTCACCGACAGTGAGCACTGTGGTCCTCCGGTAGAACTGAGGGGTTGGACTGTGGCCCAGCGTGCCACACGGGAGATCATGCCGAGAAATCGATCAGTTCCGTTCCACCGATAAGGCGAACAAATCAGTTGCCCGCATGTCACCAGCGGTTTTCCCCGAGATTGCCGGACCATTCCCGATCGGCCCGGCGCGGCGCGCCGTCGGCGGAAGAGGGCGAACCGCGACCGCAACTGATCGGAACGAATCATTCCATGCCCTGAGTGCCACCTCTTACGGTCACCCTCCGCTTCGAAGAGACCCAACAGCTCCGCCGCGCCGCCACCAGGCGCGCCCGCCCGGCCGCCCCGGCCCGCCCCGCTCGCCCGCTCCCCCTTGGCGTGGCGGGCATCACCGGCCGCCCGGCCTCCGGCGCCCGTAGGCTGGAGCAGCGGCGGGCGGGACCGCCGAAGACCCGCCGCCGACGGCAGCGGCCCGCCCCACCCAGCAGCCCCGCCCGGAGACCTTGAGCCCCATGCACCACAGCACCACCGCCCCGGCCCGCCCCGGCCGCGCCGCCAAGGGCCCGACCCTCGCCCAGCTCCGCGCCTTCGCCGCCGTCGCCGAGCACCTGCACTTCCGCGACGCCGCGGCCGCCATCGGCATGAGCCAGCCCGCGCTCTCCGGCGCCGTCTCGGCCCTGGAGGAGATCCTCGGCGTCACCCTGCTGGAGCGCACCACCCGCCGCGTCCTCCTCTCCCCCGCCGGGGAGCGGCTCGCGCCGCGCGCCAAGGCCGTCCTCACCGAGGTCGGTTCGCTGCTGGAGGAGGCCGAGGCGGTGCGCGCCCCCTTCACCGGCACCGTCCGGCTCGGCGTCATCCCGACCGTGGCGCCCTACCTGCTCCCCACCGTGTTGGGCCTGGTCCGCTCCAGCTACCCCCGGCTGCAGCTCCAGGTCCACGAGGAGCAGACCTCCTCGCTGATCGAGGGCCTGCTCGCCGGCCGCCTGGACCTGCTGCTGCTCGCCACCCCGCTCGGTGTCCCCGGTGTCACGGAACTCCCCCTCTTCGACGAGGACTTCGTCCTGCTCACTCCGCTCGACCACCCGCTCGGCGGCCGCGAGGGCGTGCCCCGCGAGGCGCTGCGCGACGTCGACCTGCTCCTGCTGGACGAGGGGCACTGCCTGCGCGACCAGGCGCTGGACGTCTGCCGCGACGCCGGGCGCACCGACCGCCCGGTGACCACCAGCGCCGCCGGCCTCGCCACCCTGGTCCAGCTGGTCGCGGGCGGACTGGGCGTCACCCTGCTGCCCCGTACCGCCCTCATGGTCGAGGCGAGCCGCAGCTCCCAGTTGCTCACCGGCACCTTCACCGCCCCGGCCCCCCGCCGGAGCGTAGGCCTCGCCCTACGCTCCGGCGCAGCCCGCACCCACGAGTACGAGGAACTGGCCACCGCCCTCCGCAAGGCCCTCCACCCCCTACCGGTCCGCCTCCGGGAAGCCTGAACCCCCGCCCCCGCCCCGCGGCAGCGGCCCTCTCACTTCCCGCCCGGCCGCACACCCTCCCCGGGCTCGGCAAGCCCCACCCCACCCGGCTCGCCCTCACTCTCCCCCGCCGGAGGCGCATCCTCCCGGTCCGGCCCGTCCCCGCCGACAGGGGCGACCGGCAGCGCGGTCGAGCCGTGCGGCCCGGGCGCGGTCCGCAGCGCGGTCTCCCGGCTGTAGGCACGCAGATATCCGACGACCGTGTTGAGGACGGCCACCAGCGGCACCGCGACGACGGCGCCGCCGATCCCGCCGACCAGGCCACCGGCGGCGACCGCGAGGACCACCGCGAGCGGGTGGACGCGTACCGCCCGGCCGAGGATGAACGGCTGGAGGATGTGGCCCTCGATCTGCTGGACGACGAGGACCACCGCGAGCACCAGCAGCGCGGTGACGACGCCCTGCGTCACCAGCGCGACGACGACGGCCAGCGCACCGGAGACGACGGCGCCGACCAGCGGGATGAAGGCGAAGAGGAAGATGAAGACGGCGAGCGGAACCGCCATCGGCACGTCGAGGAACCAGATGCCGAGGCCGATGAAGATGGCGTCGATGAGGGCGACCATCACCGTGCCGCGCACGTACGCGGTGAGGGTCCGCCAGGCGCGCGGCCCGGCCCCGGCCATGCCCGGCCGCGCCTGCGCGGGGACCAGGTGGAGGGTCCAGCGCCAGATGCGCTTGCCGTCGTAGAGGAGGAAGAGGGTGGAGAACATCGCCAGCACCATGCCGGTGAGGACTTCGAGCAGGACGGTGACGCCTTCCAGCCCGGCCGAGGTCAGTTCCTCGGTGTTGGTGCCGACCGCGTCGCGCAAGGTCTTGGCGATGTCGTTGATCTGATCCTCGGTCACGTGGAACGGGCTGTTGAGCAGCCAGCCGCGCAACTCGTCGATGCCGTCCTGGACCTGACTGGAGAGCGTGTCGATGTTCTCCATCACCTGCCAGACCACGAACCAGCCGACCAGCCCCATGATGACGAAGCCGAGTACGGCGGTGACGGCGGTCGCCGCACCCCTGGGCATCCCCATCCGCCGCAGCGCGGTGACGGTCGGCTGGAGGAGGGCGGTCACCAGGAGGGCGGCGACGAAGGCGAAGACGACCAGCTGGACCGAGGAGATGATCTTCATCAGCACCCAGAGGGCCCCGGCGAGCACCAGCAGCCGCCACCCTGCCTCGGCGGCGACCCGCATCCCCCACGGCACGGCGTCGACCGGCTCGGGGCGGGCGGAGACGGCCGGCGCGTAGGCCGGCGGGGCCGGTACGTGGGCGGCGTCGGCCGAGGCGTCCCGGCCGCTCTTGACGAGGGGGGCGGCGACGCCGACCGGGGGCTCCACCGGCTCGGGAGGTCTGGAGGGACGTTCCGGCGCCTCGGAGACGTCACGTGCGGCGGCGTCCTCGGCCGCCTCGGCGCGCGCCCGGTGCTCGTCGAGCCGCTCACCGATCCGCGTCAGCTCGGCACCCGCGCGCTCCAGCCACCCTGGCAGTCGTGACATCGTCTTCCGTCCCGTTCCTCGTCCCCGTCCCGCAGTCCTCGTGCTGCTGCCCCGAGAACGCGAGGTCGACCGTACATGGCGGCGGCCCCTCACCGTAGGGACGGTGAGGGGCCGGGAAAGGTTGACGGTCCGAAGCCTGTGTGAGACGTCCGACAGCCGGTCCTTTTCGAGAGATCTGGGAGGACCTGAAAGGGCCTAGTACCAGTTGTTGGCCTGCCAGAAGCTCCAGGCGCCGCACGGCGAACCGTAGCGCTGGTCCATGTAGTTGAGGCCCCACTTGATCTGGGTGGCCGGGTTGGTCTGCCAGTCGGCTCCGGCCGAGGCCATCTTGGAGCCGGGCAGCGCCTGGACGAGGCCGTAGGCGCCGGAGGACGGGTTGCTGGCCCGGTAGTTCCACGTGGACTCGTGGTTCACGATGTTGCTGAAGCACTGGAACTGGTCCGCCGGGACCATCTGCCGCGCCATGGCCTGCACCTGGGCGACCGTGTACGAGGACTGGGTGGCGAAGCTGGTGGCGTCGCGGGTCTCGGAGCGGCTGGCCTTCTCCTCGGCCTCCTTGCGCTCCTCGGCCTCACGCTCGGCCTGCTTCGCCGCCTTCTCGGCGGCGGCCTTCTTCTCCGTCGCCGCCTCGGCGGCGGCCTTGCGGGCCGCTTCCTCCACGGCCTTCTTGGTGACGGCATCCGCGGCGATCGACTGCGCGTCGGCCTGCTGGGCCAGCGACGCGGTCTGCACCTGGGCCTGGTGGCCCGCCGGGATGTCCGCGAGAAGAGTCGCCTCGCCTGCGGCTGCCTCGAAGTCGTTCGCGGGCTGCTGGGCGCCGCCGGAGGCAACGCCCACGACTGCACCGACAGTGGTGACCGCCGTGGCCGATGCCACAGCGAATCCCCGGACCGAGATCCGGCTCACACGGTTTCCTTCCAGCGTCGTCCGCATGGGTGACCTCGCGGACGCAATCGTGCCCCTGGCACTGGCTTCCTTTCGCACGTGGTCACGGGAAGCACGGACCCGACAGGGCTCCCCCACAAGTGCGAGGAGCGCCCCGTGTAGCTCGGGCGGCATACGGCGTCTCTATGGAGTTCTCGACCTACTTGGTACTGCTAGGGGTACCGCGTGCCGTATGCGGGGCCTGACAGGAGCAAGACTCTGCCGGACGCCCCGGTCGCAAGGCAATTCTCTCCCGCGTGTTTAACCTCACACGTTGTTTGACCCAAGGGGTTGATGGAAACGCACACGCGGCAAAGCGCCGCCGGGCTAGGCTGCTTCGCCTTCCCCGGCGGCGCTCTGTACCACCAGTACTACTTTTCAGACCTACCGATCAAATGGCCTACGCCACTTCGGCCCCGGTGCCCAACTCCCCCCGGTTCAGGAAGCTTCGGGTCACCCGATCGGCTCCCTTCACAGCTGGCCGTCCTCCAGCATCTCGGTCACCAGGGCGGCGATCCGGGAGCGCTCGGAGCGGGTCAGCGTCACATGGGCGAACAGCGGGTGGCCCTTCAGCTTCTCCACCACCGCGACCACACCGTCGTACCGGCCCACGCGCAGGTTGTCTCGCTGGGCGACGTCGTGCGTGAGGACCACCCGTGAGTCGGCGCCGATCCGCGACAGCACGGTCAGCAGGACGTTCCGCTCCAGGGACTGGGCCTCGTCGACGATGACGAAGGCGTCGTGCAGGGAGCGGCCCCGGATGTGGGTGAGCGGCAGCACCTCCAGCATGCCGCGGGCCACGACCTCCTCGATGACCTCGCGGGTGGTGACGGCCGAGAGGGTGTCGAAGACCGCCTGCGCCCAGGGGCCCATCTTCTCGGCCTCGCTGCCCGGCAGGAAGCCGAGCTCCTGCCCGCCGACGGCGTACAGCGGCCGGAAGACCATCACCTTCTTGTGCTGGCCGCGCTCCAGCACCGCCTCCAGACCCGCGCAGAGGGCGAGCGCCGACTTGCCGGTGCCGGCCCGGCCGCCCATCGAGATGATGCCGATCTCCTGGTCGAGGAGGAGGTCCAGCGCGATCCGCTGCTCGGCGCTGCGGCCGTGGATGCCGAACGCCTCCCGGTCGCCCCGGACCAGGCGCACCTGACTGGTCTCGGTGACCCGCCCGAGCGCCTTGCCGCGCTCGGACTGGATGGTCAGGCCGGTGTGCACCGGCAGCTCGGCCGCCTCCGGCACGAGCAGGGTCTCCTGCTCGAAGAGCAGGTCGACCTGCTCCCCGGAGAGGGTCAGCTCGGCCATCCCGGTCCAGCCGGAGTCGGTGATGGCCAGCTCCGCCCGGTACTCCTCGGCGAGCAGACCGACCGACGACGCCTTGATGCGCAGCGGCAGGTCCTTGGAGACGACGGTGACGTCGAACCCCTCGGCCTGGAGGTTCCGGGCGACGGCGAGGATGCGCGAGTCGTTGTCCCCCAGGCGGTAGCCGGCGGGCAGGACGCCCGGATCGGAGTGGTTCAGCTCGACACGGAGGGTGCCGCCGAGCTCCCCGAGCGGGATGGGGGCGTCGAGGCGGCCGTAGCGGACCCGGAAGTCGTCCAGCAGGCGCAGGGCCTGGCGGGCGAAGTAACCGAGCTCCGGGTGGTGCCTCTTGGCCTCCAGTTCCGTGACCACGACGATCGGGAGCACCACTTCGTGCTCGTCGAAGCGGATCATGGCGTTCGGGTCGGCCAGCAGCACGCTGGTGTCGAGAACGTAGGTGCGCCTGTCGGACATGCGGCGCTTTGAGCTGTTCACCACGGAAGGACGTACCCCCTCGGATGAGGTCGGGGTGCGACGGCGTCGCGGGGGCCTCCCCGGGGACGGAGGTGTCCCGGGGAAGAGGACGGGCCGGGCGCGGCCTCTGCGCGGGCCGTGCTCCGGCCCTCCGCTCCGTCCGTGCCGAGGGCTCGGTCGAGGTGGTGCAAAGGGCCTCCCGGGCGGACGGCCGGGCCGTCCGCTGAGCTCCGACGCCCGCCCCTGCACTGCCCGGGCGCCGGCCTGGCAGTGATATTCCCTCCTTGCCGCCGCACCATGCGTGGTGCGTTCACGCACACGGATGAACTCCCGGTGCCGGAGGGTGGTCCGGTACCGGGAGTCCAGGTGGCGCGGCGAGGAGGGGTGCGGGTCCGTCAGCCCCCGAACCGGCGGTTGCGGTACGCGTAGTCGCGCAGCGCCCGCAGGAAGTCGACCTTGCGGAAGGCCGGCCAGAAGACCTCGCAGAAGTAGTACTCCGAATGGGCGCTCTGCCAGAGCATGAAGCCGGAGAGGCGCTGCTCGCCACTGGTGCGGATGACGAGGTCCGGGTCGGGCTGGCCGCGCGTGTAGAGGTGCTCGGAGATGGATTCGACGGAGACGGTCTCGGCCAGCTCCTCGAAGGAGGTGCCGCGCTCGGCGTGGTCCAGCAGCAGCGAGCGGACGGCGTCGGCGATCTCCTGGCGGCCGCCGTAGCCGACGGCGACGTTGACCAGTATCCCCTGGTTGGCGGCGGTGGCCTCCTCCGCCTCCTTGAGGACGGTGCGGGTCCGGTCGGGCAGCATGTCGAGGGTGCCGACGTGGTGGACGCGCCACCGTCCGTCCGCGGCGAGGCCGCGGACCGAGTCCTCGATGATGCCGAGGAGGGGGGTCAGCTCCGACTCGGGCCGGTCGAAGTTGTCGGTGGAGAGCATCCACAGCGTGACGACGCGCACCTTGGTCTCGGCGCACCAGCCCAGGAACTCGGCGATCTTGTCGGCGCCCGCCCGGTGGCCCTGCGCCGTGGTGCCGCCAGAGGCCTTGGCCCAGCGCCGGTTGCCGTCGAGGATGACCCCGATGTGCCCGGGGACCTGGTCGTGGTCGAGGCGGCCTTCCACCCGGCGTGCGTAGAGTTTGTACACCAGGTCGCGCAGATTCACGTCTGTTCACCCCTCCTGGGATCGACCGGTCACCGGAGCCGACACACTATCGCTGTGCCGGTCGGGGCCGTCGTCGGGTTTGTCTCCGCTCCTCCTCGCGGGAGCGGACTCCTGGCTCGCCCGGCCTGGCGGACGCGCGGACCGCCGGGCCCCGCCGCGGCCTGCCGGTCCGTGACCGGCCCGACGCCGGCGGCGTCCCGGGCGGAGACGGCTCCGCACCCCGGGGAGGGGGGGACGTTCCGGAGAGGTGGCGCGTGTCCTGCTGCTCGCTCCGCGCGGTGCGTGGCCGCGTCGGGATGCGCCGGGTTCGCCGTGGAGACGATAGCACCGCGCCCCGGGGCCACGGAGGGGCGGCGGCCGCGCGGCCGCGCCCCAACTCCCCCGGTCGGCAAGGCACCGGGCGCCTCCGGCACCTCGGCCCGTACCCACCGCCCGTCCCGCCGGAGAACCGGAAGGAACTCCTTCGGAGCAACCGGCTCCCCTGACGTAGTTTCGTGACCATGACCGACACGTCTGCTTACACGGCCGCGTCCGACCGCTACGACTCCATGGAGTACCGGCGCACGGGCCACAGCGGCCTCAAGCTCCCGGCCATCTCCCTGGGCCTGTGGCACAACTTCGGCGACGACCGCTCCCTCGACTCCCAGCGCGCGATCCTGCGCCGCGCCTTCGACCTGGGCATCACCCACTTCGACCTGGCCAACAACTACGGCCCGCCGCCCGGCTCGGCCGAGCTGAACTTCGGCAAGCTGCTGAAGCAGGACTTCGCCCCCTACCGCGACGAACTGGTCCTCTCCACCAAGGCCGGGTACCTGATGCACCCCGGGCCGTACGGCGAGTGGGGTTCGCGCAAGTACCTGCTCTCCTCGCTCGACGCCTCGCTGAAGCGGATGGGCACCGACTACGTCGACATCTTCTACTCGCACCGCTTCGACCCTCAGACTCCGCTGGAGGAGACGATGGGCGCGCTGGCCAGCGCGGTGCAGCAGGGGAAGGCGCTCTACGTCGGCGTCTCCTCCTACAACAGCGAGCAGACCGCCGAGGCCGCCCGCATCCTGCGCGAGATGGGCGTGCGCCCGCTGATCCACCAGCCGTCGTACTCGATGATCAACCGCTGGACCGAGGAGGACGGCCTGCTGGACACGCTGGAGGCGGCCGGGATGGGCTGCATCTCCTTCGTGCCACTGGCGCAGGGGCTGCTGACGGACAAGTACCTGAAGGGCATCCCGGAGGGCTCGCGCGCCACCCAGGGCAAGTCCCTCGACCCGAACCTCCTCTCCGAGGAGGTCACCCGCCGCCTCAACGGGCTCAACGACATCGCCGCCGGCCGCGGCCAGTCGCTGGCGCAGCTCGCGCTGAGCTGGGTGCTGCGTGACGAGCGGATGACGTCGGCGCTGATCGGCGCCTCCAGCCCGCGCCAGGTGGAGCAGAACGTGGCCGCGCTCTCGGGCCCGAAGCTCACCGACGAGGAACTGCGCGAGATCGACTCCTTCGCCGTCTCGACGCCGGGCACCAACATCTGGGCCGACCGGGGCTGAGCCTCACCGCTCCCCGCCCCGCACAGCGGAAAGGGCGCCCCTCCTTCAAGGAGGGGCGCCCTTCGCGGTACGAGCGGTGCGCGCCGTACCCAAGAAAGCGGGCCGGTCCGTGGGGGGGGTTACGGACCGGCCCGAGGGGGGGTTTCCACCATAACCCTTCGTAAGTGATGCTGCGTGCATTCCGGCGGGAAAATTACGCTCCGGAGTTGCCCAGCGACGCATCGAGGAGCCTCCGCCCGGCGTGCGAGCCCCCTCCCACCGGGGGTTTCCCCCACCTCGGAGGCACGCGGGGCACGGGTGACGCGGGGGGCGAGATCCACTCGCAAGGGTTACGTCGGCTGCGGTCCTCGACTTGACGTACCCGGACCGGAGCGGGGGCGGGCCGAGCGGGTGTGTCGCGCGGCCCCCTCCTCCGCACGACACCCCGGGCCCGTGGTCCGCGCCGGAGGCGCTCGGTCCGGCTCGAGGCACGGACCCGCGACCTTTGCTGGCGCGAATTTCGTTGGTCTGAACCTACGTGAGGACCAGCCGTCCCACGAGCCCCGTTCGATAACAATGCGGAATCACCAACTCCGTCCGGGGTGTTCTGCCCGGTTTTCCCCCCCTGGCGCCCCGTCACTCCGCCCCAGCGGGCTGCCGCTCCCACGACACACCGGCCGCGAAGGCGTCCAGAGCGGGCAAGGCGGCCAGCACTCGCCGGGGATCGGGGGCCAAGACCGCGATCAGCACGTCCACCCCGCGCTCCTCGTCCCGGAAGGCGTACCGCACCCCGGCGATGATGGTCTGCTCCCCCTCCATCGGGCAGTTGCGCGAAAGCCCGGTCGACGCTAACCCGGATCGTCTCCTGGGTGCCCTCCCGCATGGGTATCCGTACCCGTTCCGGGGGCGTCACCAGCCGGTACCCCCTCGGCGCGACCGCCGTGGCCTCCTGCTCGCCGCTCACTTGCCTTGCTCCTTTCCCTGTTCTTCTCCTCGCTCGCCTCGGGTCCTGTCCGCCACTCGGCCGCCCCGGCGCTTCTTCCTGCCGCGCGGGGCCGCAGCCTCTTGGGCTCCTCGGGTCGACCCGCTCGCGGCACGGTCGGGGTACACCTTGGGGATGCGGCGCAGCACCATGGGCACCATCAGGACGCAGACGCCCCCGGACAAGAGGGCCTCGGGGCCCGTCGGCGGGGCGGGGTCAGGACGGGCGGACGGTGATGGCTCCGTGGGAAGTGCGCAGGTCCAGGCGGTATTCGCCGTGCGGGTCGTCGGTGAGGGTGACCCTCTTCGGGCCGTGGGCGGTGTCGGCGGCGATGCGGTAGGCGGCAGGTGGGGCCGAGACGATGATCGAGCCGTTGGCCGTGGTGGCGGTGATGTCCTGGGCGGTGGCGGGGATGACGTCGACGGCGCCGTCGCCGGTACGGACGCTGATGCCGTCGCCGTGCAGGTCGCGTCCCTTGACCCGCCCGTCGCCGGTACGGACCACCACCTTGCCGGTCGCCCCGGTCACCTGGACCGCGCCGTCGGTGGTGGCGACGTCGACCGCGCCCACGTTGGCCAGGGTGATGCGCCCCGAGCCGGTCCTCCCGCTGACCGGGAGACCGGCCGGGAGGTCGACGGTGTACGCGACCGAGCACTCCCGGCCGCAGCCGGAGAGGGTGAGGACGCCGTCCTCGACCCGGTGGGTGGCGCCCTCGGGCCGGTCGCCCTGGTAGCGCAGGGCGCGCTGGACGCGGACCGAGGTGGTCGCGCGGTCGCCGCGCAGGGTGACGGCTCCGGCGGCCGAGTCGATCCGTACCGAGCTCACCTCGCCGGTCACCCGGTGGTCGTCGCGGGCCTCGTCGGCCCGGGCGAGGCCGCAGGCGGTGAGGCCGCAGAGAGCCAGGGCGAGAGTGGCGGCGAGCCCCGTCGTGAAGGCAGCCGAACGGTGGGTGCGGCGCATGCGGGTCCCCCTGTGCTCGTACGCCTGGTCGTACGCGCCAAGTCCCCCCGGGCGCGCGGGCCGGTCCTCGTCGGCCCCTCTTCGACGTTAGGTTCCCCGCCCGCGCGGATCCATGGGGATACCCCCCGGTAAGGGGGCAGGGGACCCCTACGGGTGCGTGCGCGGGGGTGCCTCCCCGAGTGCGCGC
Source organism: Streptomyces sp. NPDC058373 (assembly GCF_042723275.1). Lineage (NCBI taxonomy): Bacteria > Bacillati > Actinomycetota > Actinomycetes > Kitasatosporales > Streptomycetaceae > Streptomyces > Streptomyces sp. NPDC058373. The sequence goes on from NZ_JBHXJE010000001.1 coordinate 99,823, forward strand.
CCCGCCCGGTCGCGGCGTCGGCCGACACGCCATCCGTCGGCGCAATCGGGCAGGGCGCGCGGGAGCGGCGGGACCCTGGGCGGGGTCCGGCGGGCGGTCCGGGTGCGGCGGTGCGAGGAGGGCGTGGTGCGGGGAGCGGGCGACGGGGCCGGGCGCGGGGCGCGTTCGGGGGCGCTTGGAGTGCGTGGGGCGCACCGGGTGCGCGTGCGGTGAGTTCCGTACCCGAGGACCCCTCGGCGGCCGTCGCCCCCTCCCGTGAGCAGCTTCCCGCCGCCTCGCTCATGGCGGTGGGAAGTCCGATGCGGCTGACGGCGCTCTCCGACGGGATCTACGCCATCGCGATGACCCTGCTCGTCCTCGACCTCTCGCTCCCCGAGGGCCTCGACCCGGCCGAGTTCCGGCGCGAACTCGGCGACATGATCCCCCAGTTCCTCGCCTACGCCTTGAGCTTCACTCTGCTCATCGGCTTCTGGCAGGACCAGCGCCGTATCCATCTGCTGGTGCGCCAGGTCGACGAGGGGTTCATCCGGCTGACCGCCCTCGGGCTCGGGGCGGTGGCGCTGGTGCCCTTCCCGACCTCGATGCTCTCCGACTACACCGGGGAGCCGTTGGCGGTGGCCCTGTACTCGGCGGTGATCGCCTTGATCGACCTGATCCACCTCGCCCAGTTCACCCTGCTGCGCCGCCGCCCTCTCCTGCGGACCCGCGCCGTTCCGGCCCGCCTCGCCTGGGGTTTCAGCGCGGAACTGGGCTCCACCATCCTGGTGTTCGGCTGCGCCGCGGTCATCGCCCTCTTCGACCCGGCTGTCGCGATGTACAGCTGGTTCGCCTTGATTCCGCTCAAGGTGGGCGTGGGCAGGGCCAGCCGGGTTCGGGCCGGCTAGGCACTGGGCTGGGCTTCGGCCGTGCCGGTCAAAGACGGCCTCAAGCGCCGGCCGGGCTGGTTGTGGCTGCGCCGGCGTCCGAGGCACCGCGAGCGGGCCGGGGCCCAAGCGCTAAGGGGTGAGGGCCAGTAGGAAACGGGTGCGGGCGTCGTCGCGCCGGGCCCGTACGGCGGAAGCGGCGAGCAGGGCGCCGAGCGCCCGCACCCAGCCGTGGAGCCGGTCGGCCGAGAGGCCCGGGACCAGTTCCACGAGAAGCCCGACCCGCTCGTCCAGGACGTCCACGCCCACCACCCCGTCGAGAGCCCAGTCGACGGCGTCGAAGTCGGGGTCGCCCCACGCGGGCCGCGGGTCGATGGCGACCAGGCTCCCGTCGGGACCGTGCAGCACGTTGCCGGGGTGCAGGTCCCCGTGGACGAGTCGGCCGACGGGCGCGGACGCGGCCAATTCCAGGGCCTGCGCCCGGGCCCGGCGGAGCCGGATCTCGGCGGCGGGCCCGTCCGGCCCGGCCCGCCGCAGCGCGAGGTCGAAGAGGAGGCCGACCCGGTGCGCGAGCGGCCGCAGGGCCGAGCCCTCGCCGGGTGGCTCGGCCGGACCGCCCTCCCGCAGTTGGCGCAGCAACTCGCCCACCCGGCCCAGCTCCCAGCCCTGTCCCCGCACGGGCGTCCCCGGCTCCACCGCGTCGAGCAGCAGGGCTCCGGCGCCGGGGTCCGCCGCGAGGAGCCCGACGACCGCGGGCGTCCGCTCCCACGCCGTCAGCGCCTCGGCCTCCTCGGCGGCGACCCCCGGGTCAGGCGTCACCTTGAGCCACACCGCTCTGCCGTCCTCGCGCCGTCGGCCTCGGAACACCCGCGAGGTCCCCCCGCCACCTGCCGCCAGCAGCTCCAGTCCCCAGCGGTCGGCGAGAGCGGCGACCTGGGCCGGGAGCGCGTCGCACCAGGCGTCCGCGTCCGGGCCGAAGCGGGCGAGGAGGCGGGCGCGGGCAGGCGGCGGAAGGACGGTGAGGCGGGTGTCGGGCATGGGTGCTCCCTCCGAGCGGGGGCCGCGGGCTGCGAGGAAAGTGGGGCGCGGCGACGGGCTTCGGTCGAGTAGCGTGCCAGGTATGTCGAGTCCTGAGTCGGACAGGGTCGGGGCTTTCGGTCACACGCCGTCAGCCCCCTGAACCCCTGAGTCCATAACCCGCCGTCGCGCCACTCCGCGTGACGTGGCGGGTCACCCCCGTGGGGGGCTGGCCGTGGTGACGAGATGCCTTCTCGTACCTCTTCGCCTCGGAGCCCACTCGATGCCTCTCCCTCTCCATCTGCTCGCCCTGGCGGTCTTCGCCATGGGTACCTCTGAATTCATGCTGGCCGGCCTGTTGCCGGACATCGCCTCGGACCTCGGCGTCAGCGTCGGGACGGCGGCCGCGCTGACCTCGGCTTTCGCGGTCGGCATGGTCGTCGGCGCTCCGCTGGTCGCCGCGCTCGCCCGCAACTGGCCCCGGCGCGCCAGCCTTCTCGTCTTCCTCCTCGCCTTCGCGGCGGCCCACGTCGCGGGCGCGCTCACCACGAGCTTCACGGTGCTGGTCGCCGTCCGGGTCGTCGCCGCGCTCGCCAACGCGGGGTTCCTCGCCGTCGCCCTGACCGCCGCCGCCTCGCTGGTCCCGCCCGCCCGCAAGGGACGTGCGCTGGCCGTGCTGCTGGCGGGCACGACGATGGCCGTGGTCGCGGGTGTCCCCGGCGGCGCGGTGCTCGGCACGCTGCTGGGCTGGCGGGCCACCTTCTGGGCCGTCGCCGCGCTCTGCCTGCCCGCGGCGCTCGGCATCCTGGTGGGGGTGCCGGCCGGACGCGCGGAGGACGGGGCGGCCGGGAGGCCGACCCTGCGCGCGGAACTCGCCCAGCTCGCCGGGGGGCGGCTGATCCTGGTGATGCTGCTGGGCGCGCTGGTGAACGCGGCGACCTTCGGCAGCTTCACCTTCCTCGCCCCGGTGGTGACCGGCACCGCCGGACTGGGCGCGTGGTGGGTCTCCGTCGCCCTGGTGCTGTTCGGCGCGGGTTCCTTCGTCGGCGTCACCGTCGCCGGACGCCTTTCCGACCAGCGCCCCGGTGCGGTCGTCGCGGTCGGCGGTCCGCTGCTGGTCACCGGCTGGGCGGTCCTGGCGGTGCTGGCCCACGTACCGGCCCTTCTGCTCCTCCTGCTCTTCGTGCAGGGCGCGCTGTCGTTCGCGCTGGGCAGCACCCTGATCGCCCGGGTCCTCCACGAGGGAGCGGGGGCCCCGACCATGGCCGGGTCCTACGCCACGGCGGCCCTCAACATCGGCGCCGCCGTCGGCCCCCTGATCGCGGCGACCACCCTCACCGCCGGACTCGGGAACCGGGGACCGCTCTGGGCCAGTGGCCTGCTCGTCGCCCTCTCCCTGCTCGTCGCGCTGCCCTTCCGCGGCGTGGTGGCGCCCGGTGGGCGGGGGCCGGGCCGGTAGGGCGTACGCCAGCGACGCCCATGTACGCCGGAGCGGGCGAGGAGTCGCGCGTCCCCCGGACCGCGGAGACGCTCACCGCGGTCCGGGAGTGCCGCATGCCGATCAGTGTCGACAAGGTCCCGGCCGGGCTGGCTGATCTCGCCGGGTCCGCGGCGGTGTCGCTCCGTGGAAGGGGTTTGGAGAACCGGGGCGTGCGTGCCGCCGTGGATCTCGTCCTCGGCATCTTCCGGACCGACGGGGCCCGGACGCCAAGCGCCAGGCCGCACGCGTCCTGTGCCGGGCAGCCGGGCCCCACCCGCGGTCCTGGGCGGACGAGCCGCTGTACGACGCGCGTTGCTGGAAGGGTTCCCGTCCTGGCCGAGCGAGGCCGAGGCGCTGGGGCGCCTCCCCCGCTGACGTCCTCGCCGGGTCCCGCCGAAGCTCCCCGGCGGGCCGGCCGGGGAGCTTCGGGGCGCGGGGCTCAGTTGAGGGTGTCCGGGTCCGGGCCCGTGCGCAGGCCCTCGTCGAGGGCGGCGACGGCCGCCATCTCGTCGTCGGTGAGGGTGAAGCCGAAGACGTCGAGGTTCTCGCGGATGCGGGAGGGGGTGACGGACTTGGGGATCACCACGTTGCCGAGCTGGAGGTGCCAGCGCAGCACGGTCTGGGCCGGGGTGCGGCCGTGGCGGGCGGCGATGGCGGTGACCGTGTCGTTCTTCAGCAGGGCGCCCTGCGCGAGGGGGCTCCACGCCTCGGTGGCGATGCCGTGTTCGGCGTGCAGGGCGCGCAGCTCGGCCTGCTGGAGACCGGGGTGCAGTTCGATCTGGTTGACCGCGGGGACGATGCCGGAGGCGTCGATGAGGCGGTTCAGGTGGGCGGGCTGGAAGTTGGAGACCCCGATGGCGCGGGTGCGGCCGTCGGCGAGCAGCTTCTCCAGGGCGCGCCAGGTGTCGAGGTAGCGGTCCCGGGCCGGGGTCGGCCAGTGGATCAGGTACAGGTCGACGTGGTCGAGTCCCAGCTTGGCCAGCGAGGCGTCGAAGGCGGCGAGGGTGGCGTCGTACCCCTGGTCGTCGTTCCACAGCTTCGTGGTGACGAAGAGTTCGTCGCGCGGGACGCCGGAGTCGGCGAGGGCGCGGCCGACGCCCGCCTCGTTGCCGTAGACGGCGGCGGTGTCGATGGAGCGGTAACCGGACTCCAGGGCGGTGGTGACGGCGGCGGTGGTCTCGTCGTCGGGCACCTGGAAGACACCGAAGCCGAGCTGCGGCATGGTGACGCCGTTGTTGAGGGTGACGGCGGGGACGGGGGCGGGGGTGGTGGTGCTCATGGTCCTTCTTCTTCGTCGGTCGGGGGCGGGGGTGAGGGTGGGTCAGTGGTGTACGGGCTCGGGGGCCACCGGGGCCGAGGCATGCTTGGGCTTTCCCGCTTCCCGGGTGTCCTCGCGGCGCTGGAGGGCGGCCGAGAGGAACGCCAGGAGCAGGGCGGAACCGGCGAGCAGGGCGCCCACCCAGTTCGGGGCGGTGTAGCCGAGGCCGGCCGCGATGACGAGGCCGCCGAGCCAGGCGGAGAGGGCGTTGCCCAGGTTGAAGGCGCCGATGTTGACGGCGGAGGCCAGCGTGGGCGCGCCGTGGGCGTGGTCGAGGACCCGCTTCTGGAGCGGCGGCACGGTGGCGAAGCCGAGAGCGCCGATGAGGGCGAGGGTGATCGCGGCGGCGACCTTGTGGTGGGCGGTGACGGTGAACAGGGCGAGGGTCAGGGTCAGCCCGCCGAGTGACGCGTAGAGCATCGGCATCAGCGCGCGGTCGGCGAACCGGCCGCCGACGAGGTTGCCCGCGACCATGCCGAGTCCGAAGAGGACCAGCAGCCAGGTCACGGAGGAGTCGGCGAATCCCGCGACCTCGGTCATCATCGGCGCGATGTAGGTGACGGCGGCGAAGACCCCGCCGAAGCCGAGCACGGTCATCGCCATGGCCAGCAGGACCTGCGCGTTCTTGAACGCCGCCAGCTCGTGCCGCAGCCGTACGCCCTCGGGCTTCGGCATGGCCGGGACGAGCCGGGCCACCCCGAGCAGGCCGACGACGCCGAGACCGGCGACCACGACGAACGTGGTCCGCCACCCTGCGCTCTGTCCGATGAACGTGCCGAGCGGAACGCCGACCACGTTGGCGACGGTCAGCCCGGTGAACATCAGCGCGATGGCCCCGGCCCGCTTCTGCGGCGCGACCAGGTCGGCGGCGACGACCGAGCCGATGCCGAAGAAGGCGCCGTGGGCGAGCGAGGCGACGATGCGCCCGGTGAGCATCACGCCGAAGACGGGGGCCGCGGCGGAGAGCAGGTTGCCCGCGATGAACAGGCCCATCAGCAGCATCAGCATGTGCTTGCGGGACACCTTGGTCCCGAGCAGCGTCATGATCGGCGCGCCCGCGACGACACCGAGCGCGTAGCCGGTGACCAGCAGCCCGGCCGTCGGCACGGTGACACCGAACTCCGCGGCGACCTCGGGGAGCAGGCCCATGATCACGAACTCGGTGGTACCGATCCCGAAGGCGCCGATGGCCAGGGCCAGGAGAGCTAGAGGCATGGGAGTGCCTTTCCTGGGAGGGGGGAAGCGCCGCTCGGGTAGCTTGGCCCGATAGGACGGGTAATTGCTTGCAGCGCCTTACGAGCGCCCACACTAATTGCAGACGCGGGATGATTGCAAGCGCGGGTTATCGGCTAGGGGCGAGGCCTCGCTCGCCGCCGCGACAGGCATGCTCGCCGTTCTCCGATGACCCCGGTCCCTACCTCCCCCGCCCCGCACCTCCGGCACCTCACCGAATCGGCTGGCCTCCTTCCGGCCCCGCCGCTCGTCCGGCAGGGTGTGCAGGATCCGCGGGACCGGGGCGGCCTCGCCGTCGGTGAGGAACGCGGTCAGCTCCGGCACCCAGCCCTAAAACTCCTCGGCGACCCGCCGCACGGCCGCGGGCCCGTCGGTGAAGTCGATGCTGTCGCCCCATGCCCGTACAGGTACGTCTCGACGGGCACCGTGCCGACATACCGAGGCTTCGCCACGGACACCAAGGGGCGGATGTGGCGGACGCGCGACCAGGCGCCGTCATCGTCCCCGCCGTCGCCGCGGCCACCCCTGAGGCGACGCCGGAGGAGCCGATCCGCACCCTCGCGCTCGGCGTGCTCGACGCGCTCGACGCGCTCGACGCCCATCCGTGGGTCGGCCCACAGCTCAGTTTCACCACGCGCCACTCGCCGTTGCTGCGGGTCTTCGAGCACATCGGACGGCGGCTACGGGCGCTGGAGGTGCCGGAGGCCGCGCGGTTCACCGCGGCGTCCGCGCTGATGCGCTACATCCTCGGGGCGGCGGGCCAGAACGCCGCCAACAGCTGGTCGGTCCCGCCCGGCACGGACCGGACCGCGTTCCTCGGCGCGGTGGCGAGCTCCTGGGCGGAACTCGAACCCGACCAGTACGCGTTCACCCGGGGCGTCGCCGGGCAGCTGCGCGCGCACGACGACCGGGCGGAATTCCTCGCCGGGGCCGACCTCATCCTCACCGGGATCAGGGCCCTCCGGTCGCCGGCCCGGACGCTCCGGTGCCGCGGGCCGGTCAGCTCACCGCCGGATCGCCCGACTCCCCCGTCTGCGGAGCAGCCGCACCACGGGGGAACGACACCTCGACGCGGCGGTTCTTCATCCGGCCGGCTTCGGTGGAGTTGTCGGCGATCGGGTAGTCCTCGCTGTATCCGCGGACCTCGTAGGTGACGTCCGGGCCGAGGGTCTTCACCAGTTCCTCGTGGACGGCGTCGGCGCGGTTCTTCGACAGCTTCTTGCCGTGCTCGTACGAGCCGAGGTCGTCGGTGAAGCCGAACACCCGGACCTTGTTGGCCTGCTGGGCCTGCGCCTCCTCGGCGATCGCCTGGATGCGGCCCCGGGCCTCCGGGTTCAGCTTGGCGCTGTCCTTGCCGAAGAGGACCTCGGCCTGGAGCGCGAACTTCACGTCCGTGTTGGTGTCCTCGCGGCGCTCCTCGCCCCCCAGGTCCTCCACGACCGACTTGATGTCCAACACCTTCGGCGGCGCGAGCCGCGCCCCGTCGGCCAGCTTCAGACCGGCGCTGTCCTCGGAGATCTTGGGGGGCGGGGAACTGGTGGTACTGCCGGGCGGGGCCACGGGGTCGTCATCGTCGGCGTGGGCGGTCTGACTGAACAGGACCAAAGAACAGGACAGCGCAACGGCTGCCGACGACGCCCTGAGGCGGTGGAGACGAAGTCGCGTTGACACAGTTCACCCCTACGAAAGTTTAATTGAAGCGGGAGGCATATTCCCAACCTGGAAATCAACCTCCGCCACTTCACCCGGAGGGGCCGGAAATTGCGCAAACCACTCGGCAGAATCGCCGGATTTCACCCCTCCCTCGAACTTGGTGCACAAGCAGCGCCCTCCCGTATCGCGCAGCACCAGATACTTCTTCTTGGCGCTTTTATCGATCAAACTTGCACCTGCAACAGAACCTCCATTGCGACGCAGTTCTCGTTCATCCCCTAGCCAATCACCACCTGTCCACAACCCATCCGTGTCATTCCTCACCGTACCTGAAACGGTGAGGAATCCGGCAGAGTCACGCTGGGCCGAAGTCACGGTGAGAGTGACGCTTGAACTCGTCACCTCAGCCAGATTCTCTTCGGCCTCCGGAGGGGCCTGACTGCCCTTCTGCCCCTCCTCCTTGCCATCGCGGGAGACGCTCGCGGTGGGAGTTTTGTCACCACTCCCCTCCTCATCGGCACTGCACCCTGAAATCACAACGGTGGAACTTAGCGCCATAGCCGCGAGGATAAGCGTTTTCTTTTTATTTTTGCGCAACCGTGGCATGTTCGCACCAAGCCTTCCTGCAGAAATAATCATCAGTTCGCGAGATAGACAGAGAAGAGCGTCGAAGGATCAGGGAGGTCGTCAATTCCGAAGTCGCCAATATCGACATCCACGTGAGTTCCGTCCTCGCACGAGAAAGAAATGCGAGTTTCCAGATCGCCTTCAGGGCTTGGCTGGCAAAGAGGCTCGATCACAGCCGTGGCCTCGGCATTGGCATACGAACCATTCGTCATGGGCAGCACCGAATCGCCTACTGGATCCAGCGAACGAGTTCTCACTGCGTACCCATCCTTCCCGTCCACCACTGTGCCGAGAAAAGAAGTAACCTGGGCATCGTTAGCCGCAGCTAGGCGCGCAGCAGCAGCCTCTGCAGTTTCCCCAACTAGGTGATCGACTTCGAGCCAATCAGTCCAGTCCTCGTCTCCCTCCACCGCAGAAAGCAAAAGCCTGTCAACCAGCTCATCACGCGCATCCTGACTAGCGGCAAGGGCTGCAGCATCAGCGGCGGACTGAGCACCGTTTCGCGCCACTGCTGCCTGCGCGAAAGCAAAGAATGCGAAGGAGACGAAGAGGAGGAAACCGGTAACCCAGATAAAAAGAGGCAGGGCCTGCCCCGAATCCGATCTGGGGCTGTTCTTCTTTACCCGCCCACTACGTCCTGCACCGCATCGCCGATCGCCTTCGAAATGACGTTGTCCAATGCCAAACCGTCGATCAGGACGAAAATCCCCGCAATCAAAATCATCAACCCCGCATACTCCACGAACCCCGCCCCCCGGTCCCGGCTCGCCCTGTCGGTGGCTCGGGTCGTGAGGTGGGTGGTGCAGGTCTGGGCGGCTCGGTGCAGGGCCATGGCTGCCCGCAAGGTTGAGTTCCTCATGGTGGGGGCCTCCTTGGTCGGGGGTGGTGTGGGGACGGTATGGGGCGGTGTGGGTGGTTGAGGAGGGTCCGGGGGCCCAGAGCGGGGCCCAGGTGCGCTGGTGGCGCGGGGGGTCCGGGGTGGGGCGGGTCATCGGGGGGCCGTCCGGGGGGACGGGGTGGTGCCCAGCCAGGTGGCTATGGCGGCGCTGCGGTTGGGGGCGTGGAGCTTGGCGAAGATGCGGTTGATGTGGTTCTTGACCGTCTTCTCACTGATGAAGCAGGTCGCCGCTATCTGCTGGTTGCTCATCCCCGAGGCGATCAGCTCCATGACCTCGACCTCCCGTGAACTCAACCCGTGCGCAGCCCGGTTCGACTCTCCCACAGCGGATTGCAGTCGCGAAGGGGTCGCGCCGGAGGTTGGCGGATTCGAGACGGGTGGCCCGTGGGGCGCGGCCGGTGCGACAAGGTGGGCGAGGAGGGCGCTCCTGGCGGACGGCGTGAGGTGCGCGTGCCCCTCGTGGGCGTCCCGTACGGCGCGGGCCAGTTGGTCGGCGGTGAACTCGCCGTGGACGAGGTAGCCGACGGCGCCGAGGCCCAGCGCCCGCTGGACGGTGTCGCGTTCGCGGCTGTAGGTCAGCATCAGGACGGGGGCGAGGCGGACCAGGTGGGGCAGGGCGGCGAGGCCGTCGACGCCGGGCATGCGGACGTCGAGGAGGACCACGTCGGGGCGGTGGTGGCGGGTGGCGGCGAGGGCGCGGTGGCCGTCGCCGGCCTCGGCGACGACGCGGATGCCGGGGCGGGCGCCGAGGAGGGCGGTGAGCCCGGCGCGGACGACCTGGTTGTCGTCGGCGACGACGACCCGCAGGGTGCGCCCCGGTGCGGGGGCGTGGGGCGGGCGGAGAGGGGCCGTGCGCGGGTCGAGGCGGGTGCGGGTGGTGCGGAGTTCGGGGGCGGCGGTTCGGCCGTGTGCCTCGGAGTGGGGTGCGTCCGGCATGGTGGCCTCCTCTCGGGGCGGGGTCGGTGGTACGCCGTCGGTGCGGGCGCCCGGGTGTGGGGCTCGCGTTAAGAGTGTCCTCAGTCCGGGGGCCTCGCGGGTGGGTTTTGGCCGGATAGATGTTCTCCTCGGGCGGAGGGCGGCGTTCCCGGTGCGGATGGGGCCGGTGCGCGGCGTGGGGCCGGGGGCGTGGAGGGCTCCCTGTCTCCCGTGGCGCGCTTCCCGTCTCCCGTGGTGCGTTCTCCGCCTCCCGCAGGGGGTTCCCCGTCCCGCGCCGCGAGCGGCGGCACGTCCAGTACGGCCAGCGGCAGATCGACCCGTACCTCCGTGCCCGGGCCCGGGCACGGCCCGCCGGTGTCGGCGGGGGGCCGAGCGGGCCCCACCCGCAGTCGGCCGCCGATCGCGGTGGCGCGCTCCCCCATGCCGACGAGGCCGAAGTGGCCGGAGGCGGCGGCCGATCGGAGGGTCAGGCCCGCGGGGAGGCCGGGGCCGTCGTCGGTGATCGTGAGGCGGAGCCAGGGGCCGGCGGTGGTGACGGTGACCCAGGGGGTGCCGGTGGTGTGGCGGGTGGCGTTCTCCACGGCTTCCGCGGCGATGGTCAGCAGGTGCTGTGCGACGGCGTGGGGTACGGGCGGCACGGGCGAGGCGGCGGTGAGGGGCGTGCCGGCCGGCAGACCCGTACGCAGGGTCTCCGTGAGGTCGGCCGGGTCGGTGGGGTCGGCCTCGTCGTGGCGCAGCCCGGACAGCAGGTCGCGGGAGTCGGCGGCGGCGCGGCGGGCGGCGTCGGCGACCTGGGTGGCGCGGTGGCGGAGGGTGTCGGGCGGGAGGTGGCCGGTGCCCTCGGCGAGGGCGTCGGCGGTGAGGGCGAGGCCGTGCAGGGTCTTGGCGAGGGAGTCGTGGAGGTCGCGGGCGAGGCGGGCGCGTTCGGCCTCGACGGCGCCCGCCACGGCGAGGCGGGCGTTGGCCTCGGCGAGGGCGGCGGTGGCGGCGCCGAAGCGGAACATGAGGTTGCGCAGGGTCACGCCGGTGATCCCGGCGGCGACGCAGAACCCGGCGACGAGGAGGGTGCTGGCGCCGCTGGTGAGGGTGTCGGCCCAGGCGCGGTGGGCGACGAGGAGGACGACGAGCTGGCAGCCGGTGAGGACGCCGGCGCCGCGCCAGCCGTAGAGGAGTCCGGCGAGGAGCGGGGTGCAGGCGGCGGCGTAGCCGAGCGGGGAGGCGGGTGAGGCGGTGAGGAGGAGGACGGCGCCGATGAGCAGGTCGAGGCCGAGCAGGGCGGGGTGGCGCAGGACGAGCGGGCCGAACCGCTCCCAGTCGCGGAGCATCGCGTAGGAGGCCATGAAGCCGGTGACGGCGGCGGCGAGGACGAGGTAGCGGGCGGCCCCGTCGGCGGCGTTCTGCAGGGCGAAGGGGGCGCCGAGGGCGATCAGGGCGAGGCGGACGCCGAAGACCTGGCGGCAGAGGGCCTGGAGGGCGTTGAGCTGGACGCGGGGGCTGGGGGCGGGGACGTCGTCGGCGAGGGCCGATGTGGCGGGGCCGGGGTGGGTTTCGTGGCCCGCGTACAGGGTCGGTGGGGCGCCGGGGGTCTGCCGTGCGGCCCGGCCGGCACCTGTCCCGCGCCCAGGTTCCGTACGTGCCCCGGGCCCGGATGCGGATGCGGGTGCGGGTGCGGAGGTGCAGGCCGGCCTCGCCGGAGCGGACGCGTGGGCTCGGTCCGCTTCCGCCTCGCCCGGCGGCTTCGTGCGCTTTCCGGGTATGGCCGCGCCGGGGCCGGTCGGCACCCGGCTCGGTGCCGCCCGGCCCTCGGGCGCCGTGCGCTCCCCCGCGGCCTCCCCGCCGCCCCCGGGCGGTGTCCCGTCCGGACGCGGCCCAGCTCCCCGACCCGCGTCGGCCTCGCCCGTCGTCCGGTGGGCGTCCCCCGGCGCGCCCGGCCCTGTACGCCCCCGGCCGGCCTCGTGGCCGTCCCCGGGCTCCCGTTCGGCGTTCATCCGCCGAGGATCGAGCCCAGGTCGGAGCCTGAGCCGAGGAACATGCCGGCGGCGATGAGGATCATCGTGGCGGGGAGGAGGAAGACGAGGGTCACCATGGTGGCCTTGGGGATGGTCTTGGCGGCGCGGCGGCGGGAGTTCTGGGCGTCGGTGCGGCGCATGTCGGTGGCGATCTGGATGAGGGTGTCGGCGATGGGCGAGCCGAGCTCCTCGCCCTGCTGGAGGGCGGAGACGAACTGGGCGACCTGTTCGGAGGAGTTGCGGCGGCGCAGCTCGTCGAAGGCCTGGCGGCGGGAGACGCCCATGTCCATCTGGCGCAGGGTGATGCGGAGTTCGTCGGCCCAGGGGCCTTCGTACCGCTCGGCGACGCGGTCCAGGGCCTGGCGGAAGCCGAGGCCGGAGCTGACGACGACGGCGAGGACGTCGAGGAAGTCGGGGAGGGTGCGGTCGATGACCTCGCGGCGGTCGCGGACCGCCTGCCAGATCAGGGCGTCGGCGGCGGTGAGGCCGAAGGCGAAGGTCAGCAGGGCGAAGAGGAGCGAGTCGTTGGTGAGGAAGACCAGGCCGAGGACGAGGCCGAAGACGCCGTAGACGGCGCGGCGGGCGGCGTACCGGTCGAGGGTGAGGCCGCCGGGGTTTCCGGCCATGTCGATGCGGCGGCGTTTGGCGTCGACGCGGCGCGGGCCCATCAGCTTGAGGACGAGCGGGGCGAAGCGGATCCCGAGCCGGTCGACGGCGGACTCGGCGGTGGAGACGCGGGCGGCGCCGGACTCCAGGGCGACGGCGAGGTCGTCGGGGAGTTTCGCCTCGCCGCGCAGCAGGCGCAGAGCGGCCAGCGCGGCGCCGACCGCGAGGGCGGCGAGGACGGCGATACCGAGGGCGAGCAGCGGGGACTGGAGGGTCAGGCCGGCGGCGAGCTGACCGATGGCGTACGGCGGTGGGGTCGGCACGGTCAGACCTCGATCTTTCCGAGGCGGCGGATGACGAGGAAGCCGACGGCGTACAGGCCCAGGGCGATGAGGATGAGGATCTGGCCGAGGGTGGAGCCGGTGACGCGGGCGAGGGCGCCCTCGTTCTGGGAGTTGATGAGCAGCAGGGAGCCGAGGCCGAGGGCGGGCACGGTCAGGGCGGTGGCGTGGACCTCGGAGAGCATGGTGCGGACCTCGCGGCGGGTCTCCTTGCGCTCCTCCAGGGTGGCGGTGAGGTTGCGCAGCGAGGAGACGACGGTGCCGCCCGCCTGGTTGGAGAGGACCAGGGTGGTGACGAGGACCACGAGTTCGCGGGAGGGGAGCCGTTCGGCGAGTTCGCCGAGGGCGGCGTCGACGGAGCGGCCGAGGCTGAGCTGGTCGGCGACGCGGGAGAGTTCCTCGCCCGCCGGGGCTTCGAGCTCCTCGGCGGCCATGGCCAGCGCGGTGCGCAGGGCGAGTCCGGCGGCGGTGGCGTTGGCGAGGAGGCGGGCCACATCGGGGAGTTGGTTGATGAAGGCCTCGATGCGCTTCTGGCGCTGCCAGTTGAGGAAGACGACGGCGCCCCAGGCGGCGGCCAGGGCGGCGATCGGCCCGAAGAAGGGGGCGAGCGCGGCGGAGGCGATGAGCCAGAGGGCGGCGGTGGCGGTCAGGGCGTAGACGACGAATTCGCCGACGGTGACGTCCAGGCCGGTGGCGGAGAGGCGGAGCGAGAGGTCGCGGCCGAGGCGGGTGCGGCGGACCCGGCGGTCCAGGGCGGTGAAGCGGCGGCCCCGCCCGCCGGGGGGTGCGGCGGTGGCGGAGAGCCGGTCGACGAGGGCCTGGCGCTGGGCGCGCCCGGAGGCGTACACGTGGACGCCTGCCACGGCGAGCACCAGGCAGAGCAGGGAGGCTCCGAGGGCGAGGCGGGTGGGGTCGGTCATGACAGCGCCTCTCGGATGTGGGCGGGGTCGGCGGTGTCGGTGACGCCGAAGGCGGGCGGTACGCCTTCTCCGGCGAGGTGGAGGCGGTCGGCGACGGGCCGGGGCAGCGGCAGGTGCTCGAACCAGCCGGGGGCCACCCGGTCGGGTCCCGGCGGGCCGGGGTGGTGGCGGGAGACGGTGGCGATGCGGAAGGGCTCGCGGCCGTGCGAGACGAGGACGGCGATCTCGGCGAGGTGGCGGGAGCCGTCGGCGCCCCGGCTGAGCTGGACGACGACGTCGACGGCGGAGTTGATCTGGTCGCGCAGCGCCTCGAAGGGGATCTGCACCTCGGCCATGGAACCGAGGGTCTGGAGCCGCATCAGGGCGTCCTCGGCGCTGTTGGCGTGGACGGTGGCGAGCGAGCCGTCGTGGCCGGTGGACATGGCCTGCAGCATGTCGAGGGTCTCGCCGCCGCGGACCTCGCCGACGATGATGCGGTCGGGGCGCATCCGCAGGGAGTTGCGGACCAGGTCGCGGATGGTGATGTGGCCCTTGCCCTCGACGTTGGCGGGGCGGGATTCGAGGCGGACCACGTGGGCCTGCTGGAGCTGGAGTTCGGCGGAGTCCTCGATGGTGATGATGCGCTCGTGGCCGGGGATGAGGCCGGAGAGGGCGTTGAGCAGGGTGGTCTTCCCGCTGCCGGTGCCGCCGGAGACGATGACGTTGAGGCGGGCCCGGACGAAGGCGGAGAGCAGCATCAGCAGGTGCTCGTCGAGCGAGCCGAGCTGGATCAGCTCCGGGAGGGTGTAGGCGCGCGGGAAGCGGCGGATGGTCAGGGTGGCGCCGGTCAGGGAGAGCGGCGGGATGATGACGTTGACGCGTTCGCCGGAGGGCAGCCGGGCGTCGACCATGGGGTGGGACTCGTCCACGCGGCGGTTGACGGTGGAGACGATGCGTTCGATGGTCTGCATCAGCTGCTCGTGCGAGGCGAACCGCAGGGGCAACTGCTCGACGCGGCCAGCCCGTTCGACGAAGATCGCATCCGGTCCGTTGACCATGATCTCGGTGATGGAGGGGTCTTCGAGGAGCGGTTCGAGGACGCCGAGTCCGAGTGCCTCGTCCACCACCCGGCGGATCAGCTGGGTCCGCTCGGCGCCGGAGAGCACCGGTCCCTCGCGGCTGATGATGTGGCCGAGTACGCGCTCCAGCCGGGCCCGCCGGTCGGCGGTGGCGAGCGAGGACATCTCGGCGAGGTCGATCTCCTCCAGCAGCTTGGCCCGGAACAGCGCGACCAGGTGCCCGTCCTCCCGCCCGGGCCGGGCGGCGCCCGGCTCCTCGGGGCCGGTGATACGTGACCTGAGGCTCATACGGTGTCGCCTCCTCGGGCGGGGGTCGGGCCGCCGGGGGCGGCGGGGGCGACCAGGGCGCGGGCGCCGGCCGGTCGGCCGGGTGCGGCGTCCGGGGCTGGGGAGGGGCTGGGCCGGGGCATGGGAGGCGGGGTCACCGGTCGTCGTCGTTGGGCATGGTGGCCGAGCGGGTCACGGTCCAGCCGGTGCCGACGAACGGCAGCAGGGTGGGGACCTTGACCGCGGCGGTCGCCTTGGTGGTGCCGTCGCCGCCGCCCCAGCTGAAGCTGACGTCCATCCCCGCGCCCACGGCCGCCTGCCCGGCCGCGGCCCCGGCACCGGTGTCCTCCTGGGAGGCGACGCGCGCGGCGGCCCGCGCGGCGGAGCCGGCCTGGTTGGCGGCGTAGCCGACGAGGCCGAGCTGGATGGCGGCGAGGCCGATGAGGAGGAGGACCGGGAGGAACCCGGCGAATTCGAGGATGGCGGCGCCTCGGTCGTCGGGGCGCCTTCGGCGGGCGGGCCGGAGGCGCTGGGCCAGCAGCCCTGCGGGGCTGGCGCGGCGCCGTACGCGGCTCGGGCCGGGAGCCGGAGGCAGCCCCGCACGCGCGGGGAGCACCCGGGGACCGGGGAGTCCTCGGCGATGTTCTCGGGCCCGCCCCCGCGCAGCCCGGGCTCGCGGGGCTTCGGCCCGCCTCACCGCTCCCCCTCGTACGCCGCCCCCGCCCGCCCGCTGACCTTCCACCCGGGGTTGACCCCCGGGAAGAACAGCGGCACGTCGGCTTTGACGGTGGCCTGCCAGACGGAGCCCGCGTCGGTGCAGGTGATGTCGGCGCCGGACCAGGCGGAGGGGAGGTGGCGGGTGGCGGCGGTGCGGCAGGCGGCGGGGCCGGACTCGCCCGCGGCGTGGGCGGCGGTGGCGGCGCGGGCGCCCTCGTCGGCGGCGTTCCCGGCGAGGCTGTAGGTGTAGCCGTACAGGGCGCACTGCCAGAGCAGGGCGAGGACGACGAGGACGAGGGGGAAGATCCCGGCGAACTCCAGGGTGACGGCGCCCCGGTCGCCGTGGGCGCGGCGCCTGCGGCCGGTGGGGCGTTCGGAGGCGCTGGGGCCGAGGCCGAGTTCGCCGGCGAGACTCCAGAGGGCCTGTTTGACGGTGCTCTTGGCGTCGAGGTCCTGGACGCGTCCGGCGTCGAGGGCGGACTGGAGTTCGCGGAAGTTGGCGGGGACGGTGGTGCGGGCGACGCGGGTGCCGGTGATGCGGGCGACGAGGGCGGGCTGGATCTCGGTGCCCTTGCCGTACCGGTTGACGACGGTGATGGTCTCCTCGGCCTTGCGGATCTGGAGGCGTTCCCAGAGGCGGATCTGGCGCTTGGCGGCGCGGACGGCGACCACGTCGGGGGTGAGGACGAGCAGGGCGTCGTCGGCGAGTTCGACGGCGGCGGCGTTGGGCGCGGCCATCTGGGTGCCGCAGTCGACGATCACCACGTCGTAGCGGCCGCGCAGGACGGTGACGACCTGGCGGGCGGTGCGGTCGGTGACGTCCTCGCCGCGTTCGCCCTCGGCGGGGGCGGGGATGACGGCGAGGCCGCTCTCGTGGGTGAAGACCACGTCGGCGAGGACGCGCGGGGTGATGTCGCGGATGGCGGCGAGGTCGGCGACGGAGCGGCGGAACTGCACGTCGAGATAGGAGGCGGTGTCGCCGGACTGGAGGTCGAGGTCGAGCAGGGCGGTGGAGCGGCCGGAGGCCTGGGCGGCGAGGGCGAGCTGGACGGCGGTGAGGGTGGTGCCGACGCCGCCCTTGGCGCCGGAGACGGTGACGACGCGGCCCCCGCCGCCCGCCGCGAGGAGTTCGCGGCCGCTGCCGGAGGCGAGGTGGCGGCGCATGTCGAGGGACCAGACGGCGGCGGCCTGGACGCGTTCGGCGAGCGCCTCGTAGCTCATCGGGAGAGCGACGATGCCGCGCGCGCCGGCGTCCATGGCGGCGGTGATGACGGCGGTGCCGGTGTCGGTGGTGAGCAGCACGACGCCGACCGACGGGAAGCGGCGGGTGACCTCGCGGATCAGGTCGAGCGCGGGGGCCGGGCCCATCCGTTCGTGGACGAGGACGACCTCGGGCAGCTCGTCGAGGGACTCGGCGGCGAGCGCGGCGAGGGTGTCGAGCAGCGCGGTGGAGTCGGGGAGGGCCTGGGCCGGTTCGGCGTCGGGGAGTTGGGCGAGCAGGGTGGCGAGGGCGCGGGCGGCGTCCTGGTCACCGGCGGCGGGGAGGATCCGTAGCGTCATCGGCCGCCTCTCACTTGTCCTCGTCGAGGGTGTACGTACGGTCGCCGCGCCGCACGCCCTCGTCGCTGCCCGGGCCGACCAGGGCGAGGCGGACGTGGGCGGCGAACGACTCGGCGTAGGCGACGCGCTGGGCGTCGGCGGCGTCGAGGGCGAAGGTGATCGGGACGGCGTCGACGGGCTGGCGGCGCCGGTCGTCCTGGTCGGGTTCGAGGGCGGTGAGTTTGCCGACGTCGATGACGCGGGCGTTCTCCACGATGATCCGCGACTGGTCCTTCTCGCCGTCGCTCTCGCCCTCGAAGGTGGCGTAGATGTTGACGGTGGAGCCGGGGGTGATCTTGCCCGCGACGCCGGTCGCCGCGTCGATCATGATGGCGATCTCCTGCTCCCCCGGCCGGACCTCGGGGCGGGCGACGATCATGTCGGTCTGGAGCAGCGAGCCCTGGCGCAGGGTGGTGACGGCGATCTTGCCGCGTATCTGGCGCAGGTCGGTGACGGCGTTCTCGGAGCGCCACCGCTCGGGCATCGACACCTTCTCGAACTGGTCGGCGGAGAGCTCCTTGTAGGGGGCGACGTCCGTTTTCAGCCGGTAGGCGGGGACCTCCGGGCCGACTTTGGCATTGACGTCCCGGACGACCGAGAGCACTCCGGCGAAGGCTCCGACGGCGCAGAGCACCGACAGGAGCAGCAGCAGAACACCTCGACGCTGGCGTGCGTTCATGGGCGGGGATTCCTTGATCGGGGCGGCGACGGTGGCTGGGGGTGGGCGGCGCCCTCCGGCGGCGCCTGGGCGGGGCGGGGGGCCTGGGCCGCGTACGGGTCGGGGCCCTGGTCCTCGTACGGCGGCTGCGCGTCGTACGGGGCCTGGTGCGCCTGCGCGTCGGCCTCGGCCCCGCCGTGGCGCGGGTCGGCGCCCTGCGGCCGCGGGGGTCCCCATCCGGCCGGGGCCGGGCGGTGGGCGGGGCGCAGGGCGTGGACACCGGTGGCGGGGCCGTCGGTGGGGCCCGCCGGGGTGGCGGGGCCGGGTGGCTGGGCGACGGGGCGGGCCGGGGCGAGGCGGGGGTCCTGGGCGACGGGCAGGGCGCGGTCGGCCTGTGGCGGGGTCGGCCGGTCGAGCGCGCGGGCGCGCTCGCGGCCGCGCAGACGGCCGGGGGCGGGGCGGCCGGCGGGCAGGGGGCGGCGGCCGCGTTCGCCGGGCGGCGGGAGCGGGGCGGCGCAGAAGGCGCAGCGGTCGCCGATGAGTTCGAGGCCGCACCAGTGGCACTCCTCGCGGCGGACGGAGGAGACGAGCTGGTAGAGGACGGAGATGTCGGGGATGGCGGCGGCGAACTCGGTGAGCTTGCCGGTGCCCCACCAGTCGGCCGACTCGGCGGGCAGTTTGGTGTGGGTGACCTCGCGGACCCGCCAGGCGCGGGCGAGGGCGCCGGTGACGTGCTCGGCGGGGAGTCCGCCCTCGGCGACGACCAGGCGGGTCGGGAAGCCGGGGCCCTTCAGCTCGGGGTCCTTGTGGCCGCCGAGCCGGGCCAGTTGGGGTTCGGGGCGGGCGACGACCGCGAACTGGCTGCCGGGCATCCAGGATTTGGCGTGCGCCTTGAGGCTGACGGGGACCTGGTCGAGGCGGGCGACGGAGCCGAGGACGGCACCGGCGTGCAGGTAGTGGGCGAGGAGCCGGGCGGCGCTGGCGAGGACGCCCGGGGAGAAGTCGCAGATCGACAACTGGCGCAGCTGGAGGGCGAGCAGGGCGGTGCCGAGCGGTGGCAGGTCGACGCCGACCAGGGCGAGCCGGTCGGTCTCCAGGGCGGCGCGGGCGGCGTGCAGCCGGTGGACGAGGGCGGGCGGGGCGGCGGCGGGGTGGACGACGAGGACGTGGCCGTGGTGCTCGACGAGGGTGTGGATCTCGGCGAGAGTGCGGTCGAGGTCGCCGCCGCGCGGGCCGGGGTCGGCGGACTGGAGGATGGCGGCGGGCGGGGTGTGCCGGTCGGGTGAGGGCAGCACCAGCTCAGGACTGGTGACCGCGACGGCGGTCGGCATCCAGGACACCCCCGATCCCCTCGGCGGCCGACCCGGCCGCCTCCGTGCTTGCCCGGCGGTCCCCCGCCGTCCGTCCGCCCACGTCCGCCGGGACGGTGCGGCCGTCCGGCGGCTGCGGCCGGACGCCCCTCATCATGGCCACAAAACTGTCCTGGCACACCGGTGTTGGCGTGTGTACTTCGGCATCTTCCGGTCCGGTCAAGGGTTGTTCGTCTGCCGTGGGGACGGATTCCCGGCGGTTCCCCCGTCACACGCGCCCCGGCGCACGGGTTCTCCCCTCGCGCCACCACCGGGTTCGTCCGGGTCAGACGGGATCACGCCGCCGGGCGGTCGCCGACGCCGTTCCGCCAACTTGGCCGGAATCGTACGGAGAATCGCCGAAGTTGACCGGTTGGCCGGGAACCCCACCGGGTGGCCCGGCCCCCGAAGGGACCGTCTCGCCCACCCACCGCCCGACCCCCGTCAGAACCCTTGACAACCTCATTGGTCTGGACCAGTTTGGTCCCCATCGCGGTGGCCACCGTGCGCCGGCTCCCCGCCCCTCACCGGAGGCGGGCCCTGTCGGCGCGTCCCCCCACGTCCGTGACTCCCCCCACCGGAGGCAGCAGTGGCACGCACCTTCCCCCTCGCCCACCCCGGCCGGCGCCCCACCACGCCGGGTCTCCACCGCAGAGCCCGGCTCACCGCGGCCCTCGCTGCGGCCGTCCTCGGCGCCTCCGGGCTCGCCCTCACCGGGCCCGCGACCGCCGCCCAGGCCGCCCCCGCACCGGCCGCCGAGGCCGCCCCGGCCGCCGTACCGGCGCACGCGGTCACCGGCTACTGGCAGAACTTCAACAACGGCGCGACCGTGCAGACCCTCGCCGACGTGCCGGACGCCTACGACATCATCGCCGTCTCCTTCGCCGACGCCACGGCCAACCCGGGCGAGATCACCTTCACCCTCGACTCGGCCGGGCTCGGCGGCTACACCGACGAGCAGTTCCGCGCCGACCTCGCCGCCAAGCAGGCGGACGGCAAGTCGGTCATCATCTCCGTCGGCGGCGAGAAGGGCGCGGTGGCGGTCAGCGACAGCGCCTCGGCGCAGCGGTTCGCGGACAGCACGTACGCCCTGATGGAGGAGTACGGCTTCGACGGCGTCGACATCGACCTGGAGAACGGCCTCAACTCCACCTACATGACCGAGGCCCTCACCAAGCTCCACGAGAAGGCCGGGGACGGCCTGGTCCTCACCATGGCGCCGCAGACCATCGACATGCAGTCGCCGGACAACGAGTACTTCAAGACGGCGCTGGCCGTGAAGGACTTCCTGACCGTCGTCAACATGCAGTACTACAACAGCGGTTCGATGCTCGGCTGCGACGGCCAGGTCTACTCCCAGGGCACGGTCGACTTCCTCACCGCGCTCGCCTGCATCCAGCTGGAGAACGGCCTCGACGCCTCCCAGGTCGGCATCGGCGTCCCCGCCTCCCCCCAGGCGGCCGGCGGCGGCTACGTCGAGCCGTCCGTCGTCAACGACGCCCTGGACTGCCTGACCCGGGGCACCAACTGCGGCACGTTCAAGCCGGAGAAGACGTACCCGTCGCTGCGCGGCGCCATGACCTGGTCGACCAACTGGGACGCCGACAGCGGCAACGCCTGGTCGAACGCGGTCGGCCCGCACGTCGACGACCTGCCGTAACCCGGGAGGCGGCGTCGCGCCGCTTCCCCGCGCCCCCGCAGCGCCGCCGCTCCCCCGGCGGCGCTGCGGTGCGTCGCGGGCCGGTCAGGCGGCGGGCCTGCGGAAGAGGGCGCTCCACAGGAACGGCACGCCGAAGTACGGCGAGCCCTCGGGCTCCTCGTTCATCCGGCACAGCTCGACCTCCTCCAGGCCGGAGAAGATCCACCGCAGGGCGTCAGCGGTGTAGCCGAGCCCGCCGCGCAGGCGCTCCGGGTGCCGGTACAGCTCGGCGTCGGAGGCGGATGTACCGGAGTGTTCGGCGCCCGCGGCGAAGCAGTTGAGGACCAGGTGGCCGCCGGGGGCGAGCCGTCCCGGGCCCTTTCACGGGCAGGCCCGGGACGGTTTCCCGGCGGTTTCCGCCGAGGCCCGTCCCGGGCCGGTCCGCTGCCCGCCCCGGGGTCAGAAGAGCTCGCGGATCTGCTGGACGCAGAGCACCACGAAGAGCAGTCCCGCGGCGGCCAGCATGGTGTTGCTGAGCCAGCCGTTGCGCCACGCGTCGGGCGTGCGGCGGGAGTTGAGGAGCGCCATGAGGGTGAAGGCGAGGAACGGCATGAAGAAGGCGCCGAGTACGCCGTAGACCAGGACCAGGCCGAACGGCTGGTCGAGGAAGAGCAGCGCCATCGGCGGGAAGGTCAGCCACAGCAGGTACGCGCGGAACGGTACGGACTTCTCCCGCTCGCCCTTGGCGACCTCGGCGGCGCCGCCCTCCTCGGCGGCGTCGGCCCGGACGGCCTCCTTGCGCAGCCGCTCCACGAAGTCGGCGAACATCAGGCTGACGCCGTGCCAGACGCCGATCAGGGAGGAGAAGGAGGTGGCGAAGAAGCCGACCAGGAAGAGGGTGGCGGTGGCGGAGCCGAACCGCTGCTCCAGCACGTCACCGAGGTCGACCAGGCCCTTGTCGCCGGAGGTCAGCACGAGGTTGGTGGAGTGCAGCAGCTCGGCGCCGATGATCAGCATGGCGACGACGAAGATGCCGGTGGTGACGTACGCGACCCGGTTGTCCAGGCGCATCACCTTCATCCAGCCGCTGGTGGTCCACCCCTTGGCGTTCACCCAGTAGCCGTAGGCGGCCATGGTGATGGTGCCGCCGACACCGCCGACGATGCCGAGCGTGTAGAGGAGCGAGCCGTCGGGCAGCGCCGGGACCAGGCCCGCCAAGCTCTTCGGCAGGCTCGGCCCGACCCGGACGGCGACGTAGACGACCACGACGAACATCACGCCGATCATGGCGGTCATGACCTTCTCGAAGACCGCGTACCGGTTGAACCAGACGAAGACCAGCCCGAGCACGCCGGTGATCACGGCCCACACCTTCAGCCCCGGCCCGTCGGGGAAGAGCGCCACGATCGGCAGGGCCGAGGAGGACATGGCGGTGGCGCCGTAGACGAAGCCCCAGATCACGATGTAGACGGCGAAGTACCAGGTGGTCCACCGGCCGAGGCTGCGCCAGCCCTCGAAGATGGTGCGTCCGGTGGCCAGGTGCCAGCGGCCGGTCGCCTCCGCCAGCGAGATCTTCACCAGGCAGCCGATGACCGCCGCCCACAGCAGCGTGTACCCGAACTTGCTGCCCGCGATGAGCGTCGCCACCAGGTCGCCCGCGCCGACGCCGGTTGCGGCGACCACGATGCCGGGGCCGATGTACTTCCAACTCGACTTGCGGGGCCCCGGGTCCGCCGCCTGTGGTGTGGCTGCCGCGCCGTCCGTCTCGGTCATCTGCCTGCTCCCCGCTGTGGTGTCGCGCCCGGGGGCGCGGTGGGCGTTCGGTACGAGGAGATCAAGAAACCGTAAAGCCGGGTCGGTCACAAGGGTGGCGGCACAAGTGGTCCTCCGCGCCCCGGAATGCCCGGCTCCGCATCACCTCGGCCTTTCGTCCCGATGGGCGGGGCCTCCTTCACGTCCCGGCGGCCCGGCGCCCGGCCCCGTACCCGGCGGCCGCCCCCGCCGCCACGTAGACCACCCCCACCGCCCCCCAGGTCAGGCAGGCGTCGCGGACCGGGGGCTGGTCGAAGCGGCTGGGGGCGAGGCGGAAGGGGTCGGCGAGGACGCGTACCCGGTCGCCCGTGCGATGCGGGCCGCAGCCGGAGGTGGTGGGAGGCAGCGGGTGGCCCTGGAGGTCGGCGAGGTCGCAGCGGGGGCCGGTGCGCGCGTGCAGGTCGCGGGTGACGACGGCGGAGATCCACTCGCCGCGCGTCAGCAGCAGGGCGTCCTGGAAGGCGGCGGAGGCGAAGCCGATGATCCAGAGCCCGGCGAGGAAGTGCGGCAGGACGTACCGCCAGGGCCGGGCGGTGGCGACCAGGACGGCGAACAGGGCCAGTCCGAGGGCGATCCCGGCGATCCCGCCCGCCTGCCCGGCCACGCCGCCGAGCAGGAACACCACCAGCAGCGCGGCGCCTCCGGCGGCGGCCGCGCCCCGGCGGGAGGCGCGCGGCCGGGCGGTCGGCGGGCGGTCCGGCGGGACGGTAGGGGCGTACGCCGCCGGCGCCGCGCCGAGGACGCGTACCGGCGCCGCCCGCACCCGGCCCTCGGTACACCGCGGCCCGTCGTCCCCGGCGCCGCCCTCCGCGGGCCCGCCGCTCTCCTCGCCCGAGGCACCGCCTCCGACGGCGGGAGCGGGGCTCCCGCAGGGACGGCTGTCGCTCTCCGCACAGGTGGTTCTGTCGCCCATCGTCGTCCGGCCTCTCCCGCGTTGGTCTGGCTCGCCGGGGACCCCATCCCCCACGCGCCTGGCTGGCAGCCCTCGCGTCACCCGCACGGCGGGCGCGCGGCTTCGCGCGATGCGCCCCCGCGCACGACCCCGGCGGGTGAGGTGCGGTGCGGCCGGGCACGGCGGCGCCCCCGCGCGCCGGAGCGGGCGGGGGCGTCGGGGCGGGCGGTCCGGGAGGTCAGCCCAGGACGGCGAGGGCGTCGATCTCGACGAGGAGGCCCTTGGGGAGGCCGACGTAGACGGTGGTGCGGGCGGCCGGCGGGGCCTGGAGGTCCTGCTCCGCGAAGTACTGGTTGTAGATCTCGTTCAGCTCGGCGAAGTGGTCGGTGTCGGTGAGGTAGACGCGCATCATCATGACGTCGTCCCAGCTCGCGCCGCCCTCCTCCAGGATCGCCTTGACGTTGGCGAAGGTCTGCAGGGTCTGCTCGCGCAGGGTCGGCCCGGCCGGGGTGGGCGCCTGGCCCTCGACGGCGGGCAGGAAGCCGACCTGGCCCGCGACCTGGAGGATGTTGCCCTTGCGCACGCCGTGCGAGAACTTCGCCGGCGGCGTCGTGTGGGTGGCCGGGGTGAGGGCGGTCTTGGTGAGGGGCGTGGCGTCGCTCATGGTGTCTTTCCGTTTCCTTGCTTGGTGGGTGCCGGGTCGGCCGGGACGGGGGCGCTGCCCGAGTACTCGCGGCTGATCGCGTCGGCGGTGCGGCGGACCAGCGGGAGCAGGGCGAGGAGTTCCTCGGCGGTGACGACGACGTTGGGGGCGGAGACCGACATGGCGGCCACCACCCGCCCGTCGGGGCCCCGGACGGGCGCGGCCACGCAGTTGATGGACTCCTCGTGGCCGCCGAGGTCGGTGGCCCAGCCCTGTTCGCGCACGAGCGACAGCTCCTTGAGGAAGGCGGCGGCGTTCGGCGTCGAACGGGGCGTGTACGGGGGGTAGTCGAGGCGTTCGGCGAGGGTGCGGCGCTCGGGTTCGGGGAGGTCGGCGAGGATCAGCTTGGCGACGGCGGCGACGGTGGTGGCGACGGGCTTGCCGATCCGGGAGTACATGCGGACCGGATAGCGGCTCTCCACCTTGTCGATGTAGAGGACCTCGTGCTCCTCGTGGACGGCGAGGTGCACGGTGTGGCCGCAGCGGTCGTTGAGCGCGACCAGGTGCGGGTGGGCGATCTCGCGCACGTCGAGGTGTTCCACCGCCTCCTGGGCGAGGGCGAAGAGGCGGGCGCCGAGCCGGTAGCGCTGGTCGGCCTGGCGGTGGACCAGGCCGTGCTCGTGCAGGGTGCGCAGCAGCCGGAGCGCGGTGGACTTGTGGACGCCGAGCCGGTCGGCGACCTTGCCGAGGTCGGCGGGGCCCTCGGCGAGCAGCGGCAGGATGCTCAGCGCGCGGTCGACGGTCTGGCTCATGGGACGCGTACCTCCTCGGCGGCCCCCGCCCGGGTCCAACCGGGGCCAAGGCGCAGTCTCCCCCACGCCGCGTCGTCGAGCGCGGCCAGGCGGTCGGCGTCGGCACGGGCGGGCGGGGCGGCGAGGTCGCCGGGGACGGTGAGGGCGGCGGCGGCCATCAGGTGGCCGTGGCGGAGCCGGTCGCGGGCGGGCAGGCCGCGCAGCAGGGCGGAGAGGAACCCGGCGGCGAAGGCGTCCCCGGCGCCGACGGGCGCGACCACGTCGACGGTGGGCGCGGGCTCCTCGGTGGCGGTGGCCCCGTCGTAGGCGAGGGCGCCGTGGCTGCCGCGTTTGACGACGAGGTGGCGGGGTCCGGGCAGGGCGGCGCGGATCGCCTCGGGGGTGTGCAGGTCCCAGACGTCGGCGGCCTCGTCCTCGCCGACGAGGACCAGGTCGGCGTGGTCGGCCAGTTCGGCGAGGACGGCCGGGCCGTCCGTGCGGCCCTGCCAGAGCCGGGGCCGGTGGTTGACGTCGAAGGAGACGAGGGGGCGGCCGGGCCGGGGCGCGGTGAGGGCGCGCAGCAGGGCGAGGCAGTCGGCGGAGAGGGCGGCGGTGATGCCGGTGAGGTGGAGGACGCGGGTGGTGCCGAGGGCGGCGTACGGGACGGTGCCGGGGCTCATCGCGGAGGCGGCCGAGCCGTGTCGGTAGTAGGCGACCTCGTGTCCCGCGGCTCCCCGGTCGTCGGCGGTGCGGAAGTACAGGCCGGTGGGGCGGTGGGGGTCGCGGGTGACGGCGGATGTGTCGGTGCCGTAGGCGGCGACGGCGTCGAGCAGGTGGTCGCCGAAGCCGTCGGTGCCGACCCGGCTGACCCAGCGGGCGCGGTGCCCGGCGGCGGCCAGCGCACAGGCGACGTTGGACTCGGCGCCGCCGATGGCGCGGGTGAAGGAGGGGACGGCGGCGAGCGGGCCCGGCCGGTCGGGCAGGAAGGTGATCATGGATTCGCCGAGGCAGACGACGTCCCAGTCGGGGCCCTGGCCGGTGCCCGTGCCCGGCGCCGCGGAGGCGGGGTCCGGGGCGGCCGGGCGCGGGGCGGGGTGTCCCGCTGCTGTCACGGCGTACTCCTTACGGTGGGCGGCTCCCGGCGCGCGGTCGGCGGCGGGTCGGTCGGCGGCGCCCGCACCGGCCGGCCGGGCCAGGGGGCGTCCGCGCGCCGGTCCCTCGGCGGCGGCGTCGGCCCGGCCCTGCGGCGGACCGCCGCGGCCTGTGCGGGGGTGGCGCCGCCCGGCCTGGTGCGGCCGGGTGACGCCGGACGGGTGCGGTGCGGCCGGGAAGGGTTCGCGCACCATTGACCCGGCATCGTCGGGGATGTTAGACAGCTCGGAGCGTTCTACGCAACGAGCGTTGCACAGAACGCAACACGGTGCGGACCGAGACGGTACGCACCGCGCCCGCGCCCTGACCCTCCGGGAGGCCCCCTTGTCGTCCGCCGCCGAGCAGCCCGCGTCCCCGCACGGCTCCGTGCCCGCCCGCGCCGCCGGACACGCCTTCGCCGACCCGGAGGGCGCCCGCACCACCGCCGAGCGCGCCGCCCGCCTCGGCGAGGAGCGGGTCGGCCCGCGCTTCAAGGGGCTGCCGCCGGACGCCGACGGGCTGACGGTGGGTGCGCTGGCGGCCGAGCGGCGCTCCCTGTTCACCGGCGGTTTCACCACGCCGGTCCTCACCCTCGACGCGGCCTCCCTCGCCCACAACCTGGCCCTGCTGGAGACCTACACCGAGCGGCACGGCCTCGCCTTCGCCCCGCACGGCAAGACCTCCATGGCCCCCGAGCTCTTCGCCCGCCAGCTCGCCCACGGCGCCTGGGGCATCACCGTCGCCGTCCCCCACCAGGTGCGGGTGGCCCGCGAGTTCGGCGTGCGCCGGATCTTCCTCGCCAACGAGCTGGTCGACGCCGCCGCCCTCACCGCGCTCAGCGCCGACCTCGACGCCGACCCGGGGTTCCAGCTCCTCGTCTACGTCGACTCGGTGCGCGGTGTCGAGCTGATGGACCGGGCCCGCTCCGAGGCGGGCGCCGTCCGCCCGCTGGACGTCGTGGTCGAGCTGGCGGCGGGCGACGGCGCGCGCACCGGCGTCCGGGACGAGGCGGGCTGCCGCGCGGTCGCCGACGCGGTGGACGCCAGCGACACGCTGCGCCTCGCGGGCGTCGCCGGGTACGAGGGCGAGGTGCCCGACGCCGACCCGGAGCGGGTCCGCGCCTGGCTGCGGCGGCTGACCGGGCTCGCCACCGCCTTCGACGCCGAGGGCCGGTTCGCGGACCTCGACCAGATCGTGGTGAGTGCCGGCGGCAGCGCCTGGTTCGACGCGGTCGCCGACGTCTTCGCCGAACTCCCGCCGCTCTCCCTGCCCGTGCTGAAGCTGCTCCGCTCGGGCGCGTACGTCTCGCACGACGACGGGCACTACCAGCACGTGACGCCCTTCAACCGGGTCCCCGAGGAGGGCGCGCTGCGGCCCGCCTTCCGGCTCTGGGCGCAGGTCCTCTCCCGCCCGAGCCCGGACCAGGCCTTCGTCAACGCGGGCAAGCGCGACGCCGCCTACGACCTGCACCTGCCCGACGCCCAGGTGGTCCGCGACGGCCGCACCGGCGTGCTGCGCCCGGCCGACGGCGTCACCCTCACCGGCCTCTCCGACCAGCACGGCTGGCTGCGGACCGAGGCGGGCGCGGAGCTGGAGGTGGGCGACTGGATCGGCTTCGGCCTCTCCCACCCGTGCACCTCCTTCGACAAGTGGCAGCTCATCCCGGTCACCGAGGCCGACGGCACCGTCACCGAGCTGGTGCGCACCTTCTTCTGACCCGGCTTCGCAGCCACCCCGGGGCGGGGCCGCACCCGCCGCCGCACGCACCACCGAGAGGTTCGCACCCCCCATGGATCTCGTCCTGCGGGACGCCCGTGTCGTCGACGGCACCGGCGGCCCCTCCTACCGGGCCGACGTCGCCGTCTCGGGCGGCCGGATCGCCGCCGTCCACCGCGCGGAGGCGGGCGGCCCGCGCCCGGACGCCCGCCGCACCGTCGACGCCGCCGGGCTCGCCCTGGCCCCCGGCTTCATCGACATGCACGCCCACAGCGACCTGGCGCTGCTGCGCGACCCGGACCACAGCGCCAAGGCCGCGCAGGGCGTCACCCTCGAAGTCCTCGGCCAGGACGGCCTGTCGTACGCCCCGGTGGACGACCGCACCCTCGCCGAGGTCCGCACCCAGATCACCGGCTGGAACGGCGGCGGCCCCGGCGACGACCGGGTCGCCTTCGACTGGCGCACCGTCGGCGGCTACCTCGACCGCCTCGACCGGGCCTTCGCGGGAGCCGGGTACGACGGCGAGGGCATCGCCGTCAACGCCGCCTACCTCGTCCCGCAGGGCACCGTCCGGATGTACGCGATGGGCTGGGAGGACCGCGCCCCCACCGCCGCCGAACTCGGCCGGATGCGCCGGCTGGTCGCCGAGGGCCTCCAGCAGGGCGCCGTCGGCCTCTCCTCCGGCCTGACCTACACCCCCGGCATGTACGCCTCCGACGCCGAACTCAGCGAGCTGTGCCGCGTGGTGGCCTCGTACGGCGGTTACTACTGCCCGCACCACCGCAGTTACGGGGCGGGCGCGCTCACCGCGTACGAGGAGATGGTGGCGCTCAGCCGGGAGGCGGGGTGCGCGCTGCACCTGGCGCACGCCACGATGAACTTCGGGGTCAACGAGGGGCGGGCGCGCGACCTGCTCGCCCTTCTCGACGGGGCGCTGGCGGCGGGCGCCGACATCAGCCTGGACAGCTACCCGTACACCCCGGGCGCCACCACCCTCGTCGCGATGCTGCCGTCCTGGGCGGCCGAGGGCGGCCCCGACGCGCTGCTGGCCCGGCTCACCGACCCGGCGACCGCCGCCCGGATCCGCGCGGACCTGGAGGTGACCGGCTCCGACGGCTGCCACGGCGTCCCCATCGACTGGGACACCATCGAGATCTCCGGCACCGCCGACCCGGCGCTCGCCGCGTACGTCGGCCGGACCGTCGCCGCCTCGGCCGCCGCGCACGGCGAGGAGCCGTGGACGACCGCCGTGCGGCTGCTCACCGAGGACCGGCTCGGCACCTCGATCCTCCAGCACGTCGGCCACGAGGAGAACGTCCGCGCGATCATGCGCCACCGCGTCCACACCGGCGGCTCGGACGGCATCCTCCAGGGCGCCAAGCCCCACCCGCGCGCCTACGGCACCTTCCCCCACTACCTCGGCCACTACGTCCGCGAGCTGGGTCTGCTCTCCCTGGAGGAGTGCGTCGCCCACCTCACCTCCCGCCCCGCCGCCCGGCTGCGCCTGCCCGACCGGGGCCTGGTCCGCGAGGGGTACCGCGCCGACCTGGTCCTCTTCGACCCGGAGACGGTCGCCTCCGGCGCCACCTTCGCCGCGCCGCGCACCCCGCCGACCGGCATCCCGCACGTCCTGGTCGACGGCCGCTTCACCGTCGAGGACGGCCACCGCACCCAGGTCCTCGCGGGCCGCTCGGTCCGCCGCACGCCCTGGCAGGGCCGCTGAGGCCCGGTCCCGGGCCCCGTCGGTTCCGGGACCGGGCCGCCGCCCGCCGGGAGCCGCTCCGGCCGGGCGGACGCACGCGGCACCGGTGTCCCGGCGGCCGGTCCGCGCGGGCGCGGGGGACGGGGCTCAGGCCCGCTGCCAGAGCGCGGGCGCGGTACGGCGGCCCCGGCCCGCTCCCCGGCGAGGACGATCTCCGCGCCGGGCAGCATGCGGAGGATCTCGTAGGGGCCGACGAGGTCGAGGGCGGTGAAGCCGTCGAAGAGGGGGAAGGCGATACGCACGACAGGCTCCGGTTCAGGGCGGTGGGGCGCCCGGGGCGGGGGCGCCGGGGCGCCCCATTCTCGGCGGGCGCCCCGGCGGGCGGCAACGGGTCACGGACCGGCCGGTACCCCCGATGCGGCGAAGGTCACTTTCTCTTTTCCCGGGCCCGTCACGGCCCCGCCCGACTGCATGCACCTGCCATCGGATCGCAAGCGGAATCCCGCCCCCGGCTGAGGGAACGATGGCGCGCCGCCCGTCACGGCAGGGAATGGGGCGGCGCGGGCGTTTCGCGGCCTGCCCCACCCCCACCTCGTGAAGGGGTCATAGCGGGGTGTTCTCCACGTACGGCGTGGGCCAAATCATGGAGCGGACCGGGAAACGCGGTCGTAAGCTCACGGACATGCAGGTGATCCAGTCCACGAAGCTCGCCAACGTCTGTTACGAGATCCGGGGTCCGGTGCTGGAGGAGGCGATGCGGCTGGAGGCAGCCGGTCACCGCATCCTCAAGCTCAACACGGGCAACCCGGCGGCGTTCGGTTTCGAGTGCCCGCCCGAGATCCTGGAGGACATCCTCCGCAACGTCGGCTCCGCCCACGGATACGGCGACGCGAAGGGGCTTCTCGCGGCGCGCCGCGCGGTGGTCATGAACTACCAGACGCTGGGCGTGGAGACCGACGTCGAGCACGTCTTCATGGGCAACGGCGTCTCCGAGCTGATCACCATGGCGATGCAGGGCCTCCTCGACGACGGCGACGAGGTTCTCGTCCCGGCTCCGGACTACCCGCTGTGGACCGCCTCGGTCTCGCTGGCGGGCGGCACGGCCGTGCACTACCGGTGCGACGAGCAGTCCGACTGGATGCCCGACCTGGCCGACATCGAGCGGAAGATCACCGACCGCACCAAGGCCCTGGTCATCATCAACCCGAACAACCCGACCGGCGCCGTCTACAGCGACGAGATGCTGCGCTCCCTCACCGACATCGCCCGCCGCCACAACCTCCTGGTCTGCTCCGACGAGATCTACGACAAGATCCTCTACGACGGCGCCACCCACACCCCGACCGCAGCCTTCGCCCCGGACCTGCTGACGCTGACCTTCAACGGCATGTCGAAGGCGTACCGCGTGGCCGGATACCGCTCGGGCTGGCTCGCCATCTCGGGTCCGAAGGCGCACGCCCAGTCGTACATCGAGGGCCTGAACATCCTCGCCAACATGCGGCTCTGCGCCAACATGCCGGCCCAGCACGGCGTGGTCGCCGCGCTCACCGGGCGGCAGACCATCCAGGAGCTGGTCCTGCCCGGCGGGCGCCTGCTGGAGCAGCGCGACACCGCGTACGACCTGCTGACCCAGATCCCCGGCGTCTCCTGCGTGAAGCCGAAGGGGGCGCTCTACCTCTTCCCGCGCCTGGACCCGAAGGTCTACAAGATCAAGGACGACCGGCAGATGATCCTCGACCTGCTCCGCCAGGAGCGGATCATGTGCGTGCAGGGGACCGGGTTCAACTGGCCCGACCCTGACCACTTCCGCATCGTGACGCTGCCGGCGGCGGAGGACCTCAGGGACGCCGTGACCCGCATCGGCCATTTCCTCGACGGGTACAGCCAGCCCTGACCGGCACCTCGCGCGCCTCACGGGGACGCGCGGAAACGAGCAGAGACGCGCAGAGACAAGGAGCCCCCTTCGGGCTCCTTGTCCTGTTTTCGACCACGGAGCGTACCCGGCCCGGCACGCTTCCGGACTGGCGACAACTTTAGACTGATTCCAATGTAGGATGGTGCTCAAGCAAGGAGCTGGAGGCCGTCCCCATGTACGAACCGATCCGCACCACGTCGGCGCACACCCTCCCGGACGACGCCGACTTCCCGCACCGCAGCCGCGAGGAGGAGCTGGACATCCAGCTCGCCGGACACCTCTCGGCACTGCTCGCCGTCACCGACGAACTGCGTACCCTGCGCCCCGACCCGGCGCTGGACGAGGCGGCCGAGCAGCTGTCCGGTGCCGTCGCCCGGCTGCGGCAGGGCGCGCCGCCCGTCCGGTCCGCCGTGGCCACCGCCATCCACGAGCCGCGGCTCGCCGCCCTCCACCAGCGCGCCCACGCCCTCGCGGGCCGGGCCCTGGTCGTCGCCGCCTCGCGCGCCGACACGGCGGCGGCGATCCTCGCCGCCCGGCGGATGGACGCCCACGAGGCGAGCCGCCGGGAGTACGCGACCGCCGCCTGACCGGGCCTCGCCCGTACGGCCTGGCAGCACGGGAAAAGGGCCGGTCCCCGCACGCCGTTGTGCGGGGACCGGCCCTTCCGCGTACCCCGGCTGGACCCCCGGGTACGCGGTCGGTGCGTGCGACGCGGACGCGTCAGGCGCTCGTACACCTCACGCGGTCGCGTGGTACGCGGGTACGCCTGCCGCGTGGGCGCTCGTGACACCCACGCGGCGGGCGAGCTTCGTCAGCCCAGGCGCTCGACCAGCGCGCGGTGCTCGTCCCACAGCTCCTTGGGCGTGTGGTCGCCGAAGGTGTTGAAGTGGTCGGGGACCAGCGCGGCCTCCTCGCGCCAGGCGCCCTTGTCCACGGTGAGCAGGAAGTCGAGGTCGGAGTCGGAGAGGTCCAGGCCCTCGGTGTCCAGCGCCCCCTTGGCGGGGAGCACGCCGATCGGGGTCTCGACGCCCTCGGCGGTGCCGTCCAGGCGCTCCACGATCCACTTCAGGACGCGGCTGTTCTCGCCGAAGCCGGGCCACACGAACTCGCCCGCGTCGTTCTTGCGGAACCAGTTGACGTAGTAGATCTTCGGCAGCTTCGCCTGGTCCTTGTCGGCGCCGACCTTGACCCAGTGGGCCATGTAGTCGCCCATGTTGTAACCACAGAAGGGCAGCATCGCGAAGGGGTCGCGGCGCAGCTCGCCGACCTTGCCCTCGGCGGCGGCGGTCTTCTCGGAGGCGACGTTGGCGCCGAGGAAGACGCCGTGGTTCCAGCTCAGCGACTCGGTGACCAGCGGCACGGCGGTGGCGCGGCGGCCGCCGAAGAGGATCGCCGAGATCGGCACGCCCTTCGGGTCCTCCCACTCCGGCGCGATGATCGGGCACTGCCCGGCCGGGACGGTGAAGCGGGCGTTGGGGTGGGCGGCGGGCGTGGTGGACTCAGGCGTCCAGTCGTTGCCCTTCCAGTCGGTGAGGTGCTGCGGCAGCTCCTCGGTCATGCCCTCCCACCAGACGTCGCCGTCGTCGGTGAGCGCGACGTTGGTGAAGACGGAGTTGCCCCACATGGTCTTCATGGCGTTGGCGTTGGTGTGCTCGCCGGTACCGGGCGCGACGCCGAAGAAACCGGCCTCCGGGTTGATCGCGTAGAGGCGGCCGTCCTCGCCGAACCGCATCCAGGCGATGTCGTCGCCGATGGTCTCCACGGTCCAGCCGGAGATGGTCGGCTCCAGCATGGCGAGGTTGGTCTTGCCGCAGGCCGACGGGAAGGCGGCGGCCACGTACTTGGACTCACCGCGCGGCGGGGTCAGCTTGAGGATCAGCATGTGCTCGGCGAGCCAGCCCTCGTCGCGGGCCATCACGGAGGCGATGCGCAGGGCGTAGCACTTCTTGCCGAGCAGGGCGTTGCCGCCGTAGCCGGAGCCGAAGGACCAGATCTCGCGGTCCTCGGGGAAGTGCGAGATGTACTTGGTGGTGTTGCACGGCCACGGGACGTCCTGCTCGCCCTCGGCGAGCGGCGCGCCGAGGGTGTGGACGGCCTTGACGAAGAAGCCGTCGGAGCCGAGCTCGTCGAGGACCTGCTGCCCCATGCGGGTCATGGTGCGCATGGAGACGGCGACGTACGCGGAGTCGGTGATCTCGACGCCGATCGCGGAGAGCGGCGAGCCGACCGGGCCCATGCAGAACGGCACCACGTACATCGTGCGGCCGCGCATCGAGCCGCGGAAGATGCCCTGCTCGCCGGCGAAGATCTCCCGCATCTCGGCGGGGGCCTTCCAGTGGTTGGTCGGGCCCGCGTCCTCCTCCTTGGTGGAGCAGATGTAGGTGCGGTCCTCGACGCGCGCGACGTCGGAGGGGTCGGAAGCGGCGTAGTAGGAGTTCGGGCGCTTGACCGGGTCGAGTTTCGTGAACGTGCCCTTGGCCACGAGCCCCTCGCACAGGCGCTCGTACTCGGCCTCCGAACCGTCGCACCAGACCACCTGGTCCGGCTGGGTCAGTTCGGCGATCTCGTCCACCCAGGCGATCAGTTCCTGGTGGTTGGTGGGGGCAGGGGGAGCCGCGATGTCGCGCGCCACGATCGCTCCTAAGTGAGGGTGTGAGAGGTGAGTGCCCCGTGGGGGCCGCGACCCGGATGCTTCGTAGCCGCTCATCCGGTGCCGACCGCACTCATTTGATCATCCGCCTGCTTTGCCCATCTGTCCAGGGGGCCGCCCACGTGAGCGTCGCCACGTATCGGGCACCCTTCGCTTGCGCCGCGGGGCGTCCCGGGGGCGGGGGGGGCGGCTGGCACCGCACGACCATGCCGGTCACAGACGGCCTCAAACGCCGGCCGGGCTGGTCATGGCTTCCCGCCGCTCGACCGTGCCGGTCACTGATGGCCTCAAACGCCGGCCGGGCTGGTCATGGCTCCTCACCGCTTGGTCGCGCCGGTCACAGACGGCCTCAACCGCCGGCCGGGCTGGTCATGACTTCCCGCCGCACGACCATGCCGGTCACAGACGGCCTCAACCGCCGGCCGGGCTGGTCATGACTTCCCGCCGCTCGACCGCGCCGGTCACAGACGAACGCCGGCCGGGCTTGGAGGTCGCGGCTCGTGCGTGGGGGACGGTGGGCGGGGTCTGCTTGATGGTGGGGTGGCCGGCGCCGGGCGTCGAGGGAGGTGCTGATTCCGTACCTACGGAGCCGTAGCTACCATTCCGCTATGACTCCGCCCCCCTCCGAGGCGACGACCTCCCCGTCGAAGAGCTCGAGCGCCGCCAAGCTCGCGGCCGAGATCCCCGCCATCGTCAAACCCAAACTCCGCGGCTGGCTGCACGCCGGGATGTTCCCGGCGGTCGTCATCGCGGGGCTGGCGCTGACCGCGTTCACCGACACGACGCGGGGGCGCGTCGCCTGCGCGATCTACGCCCTCAGCGCCTGTCTGCTCTTCGGTGTCAGCGCGCTGTACCACCGCGGCACCTGGGGGCCGCGCGGCGAGGCCGTCCTGCGCCGCCTCGACCACGCCAACATCTTCCTGATCATCGCCGGCACCTACACGCCGCTGACGATGCTCCTGCTGCCCGATTCCAAGGGGCGCTGGCTGCTGTGGGGCATCTGGGCCGCCGCGCTCGCCGGCGTACTCTTCCGCGTCTTCTGGGTCGGCGCGCCCCGCTGGCTCTACACCCCCTGCTACATCGCGATGGGCTGGGCCGCCGTCTTCTTCCTCCCGGACTTCATGCGGGCGGGCGGCGTCGCCGTCCTGGTCCTCGTCGTCATCGGCGGACTCCTCTACAGCGTCGGCGGCGTCATCTACGGCCTCAAGCGGCCCAACCCCTCCCCCCGCTACTTCGGCTTCCACGAGGTCTTCCACTCGCTGACCCTCGGGGCCTTCGTCGTGCACTACGTGGCGATCTCGATGGTGGCGTACCAGAACGGATAGGGCGCGCGCGGGCGCGGCGCGGGCCCTCGGGGGCGGGGGGGGGGGACCCCGGCCCCCCCCCCGCCAGGGGGCCCCCCGCGGGTTTAAAAAAAAAACCGCCCCCCAGCCCAACCCAGAACGGCGAAT
>NZ_JBHXJE010000001.1:135723-204293 GCF_042723275.1 Streptomyces sp. NPDC058373
CCTCTCACCCTTGCTCCTGCGGGCGCCTCGCTTTTTTTTTCATACCCCCGCGGGGGGGGGGCGCGGGGGGGGGCGGGGGGGGGGGGGGCGGGGGGGGGCGCGGGGGGGGGGGGGGCCCCCCCCCCCCCCGCCCCTCGCTCATGGGCACCCCCTGCCGGGCCCCGGCCCACTCACCCCGAGTCGCCCGGCACCACCCCGTGGTCCGGCGGCGACAACCGGGCCGGGCGGCCCCGCGCGACCTGGCGCCCCGTCCGCCCCGCCGCCTGCTCGGCCCGGACCAGCGCCCGCACCGCCCGCCGGGCCTCTCCCCGCTCGGCCGGGGTGGCGCGGCCCGGCCGCCGGCCCCCGGTGACGGCCGGTCTCGACGCCGAGGCCACCGCGACGGCGAGCCCCACCACCGCCAGCAGCACGACCCCGAGCACCCCGGCCACGCCCAGCAGCGCGTACCCCACCAGGCAGGACACCGCCGCCAGCAGCGCGAACCCCTCGGCCCGCCTGTGACGCCGGCCGCCCGCCGTCCGCCGGGCTCCACCCAGGCTTCGCCCCGCTCCGGCCGAACGTCCTCGCCCGCCCGGCTCCCTCTGCGCATCCGCGTACATCAGCGTCTCCTCTCTCCCCCGGACCGCGCACGCCCGCCCGGCCACCTGCGGCGCCGACCGCTCCCGGCGGTGACGTACGGACGACCGGCCCGCGCGAGCGACCGGAGTAACTCAACGTGAGCATTACTTCATCCGAGAGTGACACACGGCTCCGACAAACGGCGGCGCTTCTCCAGCCCCGACCCCTCGGATCGCCTACCGTTTCGGCGTATCAACCCAGTAACTCCACTGTTCACAGCGATACCGCCCACTAGAGCGTCATTCCGCTTACTTCTCCGCACCCGGTCCGCCCTGCCGACCCCCTCACACCCCACCCGGCACACCCGCCCCTCACCTCACTTCGGCCCCGACCGCCCCCGCCCGCCTTGCGCGTCGCCGCTCCATCGCGCGGCTCCCCCGCCGCCCGCGCACGGCCGGTCGGGTCACAGGCCGGGGCACGGGACCGGAAAGCGACCCCCCATCCCTGGGCGCGCGTGCCATCCTGGCCGGATGAACGGACCGGAGATCCTCCTCACCTTCGCGCCCGAGCTGGGCCTGTTCGTCTCCCACGAGCGCCGGGCGGGTCCCAGCACCGTGATCACCGACGGGGCCTCCACACTCGGCCACGTGGTGGAGTCGCTCGGCGTCCCCCTCACCGAGGTGGGCACGCTGACGGTCGACGGCCGCGAGGTGGCGCGCGGGCACATCCCCGCCGCCGGGGAGCACGTCGCGGTGGGGGCCGTGGCACGTCCGCAGGTGGTCGAGGGGGCGCCGCTGCGCTTCCTCCTCGACGTGCACCTGGGCACCCTGGCCCGCCGGATGCGGCTGCTCGGCATCGACACCGCCTACGAGAGCCACGACCTCGGCGACCCGGCCCTGGCCGCCCGCTCCGCCGCCGAGCAGCGCGTCCTGCTCAGCCGGGACCGCGGCCTGCTGCGCCGCCGCGAACTCTGGGCCGGAGCGTACGTCTACAGCGACAAGCCCGACGAGCAACTACGGGACGTCCTCGGCCGGTTCGCCCCGGCGCTGACGCCCTGGACGCGGTGCACCGCCTGCAACGGCCGGCTGCGCGACGCCGACAAGGACGAGGTCGCCCGCGACCTCGAAGGCGGCACGAAGGCCACGTATGACGTCTTCGCCCGCTGCGACACCTGCGGGCGGGTCTACTGGCGCGGCGCCCACCACGACCGGCTGGAGACCATCGTCCGGCAGGCGGTGCGCGAGTTCGGCAAGGAGCCGGCCAGGGCCTGAGGCCCCGGCCGGCCACCGCGCCGGTCAGTCGCCGAGCTGGGCGGCGAGCAGGGCCGGGTCGGTCGTCGGCACGTCGCAGACGAAGCCCCGGCAGACGTACGCGGTGGGCACTCCGTCGACCGGTACGCGCCCGGCCAGCAGCGGCAGTTCGCCGTCGGCCGGGCCGACCGCGGTCACCGCTCCGGGCGCCGCCGACAGCAGCGCCGTACGGTGCAGCCCCGCCGTCCGCGGGTCGTCCGGGTCGCCGACCACGGCCACCTCGCGGGGACCGTCGAGCAGCGCCTCGGTGACGGCCAGGCCGTGGCCGATGAACCGCGGCACCTTCGGGCCGAGCGCGGCCACCACGCCGAGCGCCCGTTCGGCGGCGGTGCGGTGCGGCTCGGAGCCGGTCTGCGCCGCGTAGGTCAGCAGCGCCCCGGCGGCGGCGGTCCAGCCGGACGGGGTGGCGTTGTCGGTGGGGTCCTGCGGGCGCCGGATGAGGGCCTCGGCGTCGGATGCCGTGTCGTAGAGGGCGCCGCTCTCGTCGGTGAAGCGGTCGACGATGCCGTTCAGGAGCAGCCCGGCGAAGTCCAGCCAGACGCCCTCCCCGGTGACGGAGGCCAGCGCGAGGAACCCCTCGGCGACATCGGCGTAGTCCTCCAGCACGCCCGCGTGGGCGGAGGCGCGGCCGTCGCGGGAGGTGCGGGCGAGCCGGGCGTGGTCGTCCAGGTGGACGCGGACCAGCAGGTCGGCCGCGGTCACGGCGGCGTCGACCAGGTCCGGCCGCTCGAAGCAGGCGCCGGTCTCGGCGAGCGCGGCGATCGCCAGCCCGTTCCAGGCCGCCACCACCTTGTCGTCCCGCCCCGGCTCGGGCCTGCGCAGCCGCGCCTCGTACAGCCGTTCGCGGATCGCGGCGAGCCGCCCGGCGTCCTGGACGGCCCCGCTCTCCTGCGGCAGCCGCAGCACGGAGGCGCCCTCCTCGAAAGTCCCCTCCTCGGTGACGCCGAAGTGGGCGGCGGCGATCCGCCCGTCCTCCTCGCCGAGCACCTCGGTGAGCTGCGCGGGCGTCCACACGTAGTAAGCGCCCTCCACCATCCGCCCGTCGGCGTCCGCGCTGTCGGCGTCGATCGCCGAGGCGAAACCGCCCTGCGGGGTGGCGAGGTCGCGCACCAGGAACTCGGCCGTCTCCAGGGCGACCCGGCGGGCCAGGGCGGAGCCGGTGACCCGCCACAGGTGGGTGTGGACGCGGCAGAGCAGGGCGTTGTCGTAGAGCATCTTCTCGAAGTGCGGGACGATCCACTCGCGGTCGACGGAGTAGCGGGCGAAGCCGCCGCCGAGCTGGTCGTAGATCCCGCCGCGCGCCATCCGCTCGGCGGTGTCGGTGGCCATCTGGAGCGCCCCTTCGGCGCCGGTGCGGGCGTGGTGGCGCAGGAGGAACTCCAGCACCATGGACGGCGGGAACTTGGGCGCGCCGCCGAATCCGCCGTGCACCGGGTCGTACTCCCGGGTGAGCCCGAGCAGCGCCTGCGCCGTCTCCTCGGCGCCGGGCAGCCGGGTCTCGCCGAGCGTCAGCCGCCGCTCGCGCAGATCCGCGGTGATCTTCCCGGCCACCTCGCCGACCTCGCCGCGCCGGTCGGCCCAGGCGACGCGTACCCCTTCGAGGATCTCCCGGAAGCCTGGCATGCCGTGGCGGGGCTCGGGCGGGAAGTACGTACCGAAGTAGAAGGGTTCGGCCTCCGGCGTCAGGAACACCGTCATCGGCCACCCGCCCCGCCCGGTCGCCGCCTGCACCGCCTCCATGTAGACGGCGTCGACGTCGGGCCGCTCCTCGCGGTCGACCTTGACGTTGACGAAGTGCTCGTTCATGACCGCGGCGGTCGCCTCGTCCTCGAAGCTCTCGTGCGCCATGACGTGGCACCAGTGGCAGGCCGCGTAGCCGACGCTGAGCAGGACGGGCACGTCGCGCCGCCGGGCCTCCTCGAATGCCTCGGGCGACCACGGCCACCAGTCGACCGGGTTGTCGGCGTGCTGCAGCAGGTACGGGGACTGCGTGTCGGCAAGGCGGTTCATACGGCCACCCTCGCACGACCGGGACCCTCCAGCTCAACCTCGCGACGCCGTGACCGCGAAGAAAAATGCCGACCGCGGGCCCCCGGGTCGCGGCCGCCCCGCTCCGGCCGGCTGGACGTGGCGGGACGCCGGCGTCCGCGTCTCGTCCGGGCCGGGCGCTGCCCGCCCCTGCCCGCCGCGTGCGGGTCGGAAGGGGGCTCGGCCCCTATCCTCGCCGTACCGCCCCCAGCTGCGCCCTGTTCAGGCCCGGGGCCGCGAAGCGCTGGGCGACGGTGCGCAGGACGGAGGCCATCGCCTGGGCGGGCGGCGTGGCGGGGCGGGACCTGGCGCGGGCCAGCAGGACGCGGCGGGTGGGGGTGGGCAGGTCGGTGGCGAAGGGAAGCAGGCGGACGTCGCTGCGGCGGCTGGTGAGGGCGAGCCGCGGGGCGAGCGCGACGCCGAGACCGGCGGCCACCATGGCCTGCGCCTCCTGGTAGTCGTGCGAGGCGTAGGCGATACGGGGGTCGAACCCGGCCTGGCGGCAGCTGCGGCGCAGGACGTCGGCGACCGGATGGTTGTCGGCGCGGATGATCCATTCCTGGTCGGCGAGGTCGGCCAGCCGCACGGCGGCGTGCGCGCGCAGCGCGGAGTCCGCCGGGACCACCAGGACCGAGGGGTCGTCGAGCAGGTGGGTGAGGACGAGCGCCGGGTCGTCGATCCGGTTCCAGTCGTAGTCCCAGAGCAGCGCCTGCTCCACCTCGCCGGTGTGGAGCAGCTCGCGCAGTTCGGCCAGCACCCCCGCGCGCACCTCGATGCGGACCCCGGGGTGGCGGCGGCGGAAGCGGGTGAGCGCCAGCGGGAGCAGGGAGGCGCTCGCGGTGGGGAACGAGCCGAGCCGCAGCGTGCCCTGGTCGAGGTCGGCGAAGTACTCCAGGTCGGCCTGAGCGGCGCGTAGTTCGCGGCGGATCGCCTTGCCGCGCTCGGCCAGCGCGAGCCCGGCCGGGGTGGGCCGGATACCGCGCGGCAGCCGCTCGACGAGAGGCTGCCCCGCCTCGCGTTCCAGCAGCGACATCTGCTGGGAGGCCGCCGAAGTGGTCATGCCCATCGCCTCGGCGGCGGCGGTGAGGGATCCGCGTTCGGCGGCCTCGGTGAGGAGCAGCAGGCGGCGCGCGTTCAGCATGCCGGTGACTTTAGCTGAGCTGAACCCACCTGAAGAAGACTGCCATTGTGGCCAAGTCGCGCCTCTGCGAGGGTCGTCGCATTCGCCGGGGCGGTTCATCCACCGGCAACGCGCCCGTAACCCCTGACCGCCTCCCCTCTCCGTCACCGGTTCCGCACCGGCGTCGACCGAGAAAGAACCTCAGACATGCACACTCCCGCGACTCTGGTCCGTGGTGGCACCAGCAAGTGCTGGCTCTTCCACCAGGTCCATGTCCCCGCCGACCGTGAGGGGCTCGAACGCCTGCTGGTCGCCGCCTACGGCGCCACCGACCCGGTGGAGCTCGACGGCGTCGGAGGGGCCACCCCCACCACCTCCAAGGCCGCGGTCGTCGGCCGCTCGCCCGAACCCGGCACGGACATCGACTACCTCTTCGCGCAGATCGGCATCGGTACCGGCACCGTGGAGTGGACGAGCAACTGCGGAAACTGCGCGACGGCGGTCGCCCTGTACGCGGTCGCCAAGGGCCTGGTCCCCATCACCGGCGACCGGACGCGCGTGGTGATGCGGAACGCCAACACCGGCGCGGTGCTCGAAGGGCTGGTGGACACCGAGGGCGGCCTCGTCCACGACTTCGGCGAGCAGACCGTGCCGGGCACCCGGGCCGGCGGCGTCGCGGTCGGGCTCACCTTCCGCGACCCGGTCGGCCGCACCACCGGATCGGCGCTCCCCACCGGTTCGCCCGCGCAGGAGCTGCGGGCCGGTGACGCGGACCCGGTGCTGGTGAGCATGGTCGACGCGGGGGCCCCGGTGGTCCTCGTCGAGGCCGCCTCCGCCGCGCGCACCGGGGCCGAGACGCTGGAGGGGATGCGGGCGGAGGTGCCCTGGCTGCGCGCCGTCCGCCACGCTGCCGCACCGCTGATGGGCCTGACCGGACCGGGGCGGGACCCCGGCGACGCGGTACCGAAGGCCGGTCTGGTCGGCCCCCCGGTCGCCTACACGACGAGCCTCGGCGAATCCGTCGCCGCCGAGGAGTACGACGTCTCGGTCCGCATGCTCAGCATGAACGCCCCGCACCCCGCGATCGGGCTGACCTCGGCGGTCGCCCTCGCCGCCGCGGCACTGGTCGAGGGCTCGGTGGTCCATCGCGTCACCGGCGGCTCCACCGGCGAGTGGCTGCGGCTGGGCACTCCCGCGGGGGTCGTCGCGGTCCGCTGCTCACAGCTGCGGGACGGCCTGCCGGGCCTGGTCACCGTGCAGCGCGCGGCCCGGCTGCTCGCGGACGCCCGTATCTACGTACCCGAAACGGTCCGGCCGGCGGCGGCCTGACCTCCGGCCTCCCCTCCCCGGCCCTCAGCTCGACGTCCGTCCCCGAGAGCCTCACACCTCCTCGGACGGCCCGCGCCCCCGGCGGCGCCCATCCCCTGTCCCCACCGCACCAAGGACAATGATGTCTGCTGAAGTGATCTCGATAGGCGCGCTGCTGGTGATGTTCCTGGTCGGCACCATCCTGCCGATCAATCTGGGCATCCTCGCCTTCGTCGCCACCTTCGCCGTCGGCACCGTCTCACTCGGTCTCACCGAGGACGAGATCTTCGAGGGCTTCCCGGTGGAGCTCTTCGTGACGATCGTCGGCGTCACCTACCTCTTCTCCGTCGCCCGCCGCAACGGCACCATCGACTGGCTCGTCGCGGCCGGGGTGCGGCTGGTGCGCGGCAAGGTGGCGCTCATCCCCTGGGTGCTGTTCCTGGTCGCCGCGACGCTCACGGCCTTCGGCACCTTCACCCCGGCCGCCGTCGCGCTCCTCGTACCGATCGCGATGAACTTCGCCCACCGGTACCGGATCAACCCGCTGGTGGCGGGGATGCTGGTGATCAGCGGCGCCCACGCGGGGGCGTTCTCCCCGCTCGCCGTCTCCGGGGCGCTCGTGCTGGGGCTGCTCGACGACACCGGGCTGGAGGTCTCGGCGGCCACCCTGTTCACCGCCAGCTTCACGATCAACCTGCTGCTCTCGGTCCTCACCTACGCGTTCCTCTCCAAGCGCCCCGCGCCGTGGACCGGGGAGGCCGAGGCGGACGAGACCGGGGAGGAGGCCGCCGCCGGGTCCGGCCGGCTCGACTGGCGGCAGTGGCTCACCCTCGCCTGCCTGCTGGCGCTGGTGGTCGGCGCGCTCGGCTTCCGGCTGGAGATCGGCTTCCTGGCCCTGATGGCCGGTGCGCTGCTGGCGCTGGTGGACATGAAGCGCCAGGAGAAGGCCGTGGACGGCATCAGCTGGTCCACCCTGCTGCTGGTGGCGGGCATGATGACCTACATCGCGATGCTGGAGAAGGCCGGGATCATCGAGGACATCTCCGACCACGCCGCGAACCTCGGCGCCCCGCTCGTCGTCGCCCTCGTCCTGTGCTTCACCGTGGCCATCACCTCGGCGTTCGCCTCCTCCACGGCGATCCTCACCGCGATCATCCCCCTCGCGGTGCCGCTGCTGGTCTCCAGCCATCTCAGCGCCGCCGGGCTGGTCGCCGCCCTCGCGGTCTCCACCACGATCGTCGACACCTCCCCGTTCTCCACCAACGGCGCCCTCGTCCTCAGCAACGCCCGCGGCGTGGACACCCGCCGCTTCTACCGCCAGGTCATCGGCTACACCGGGGGCATCGTCGCGGTCGGACCGGTCGTGGCGTGGGGGGCGTTGGTCCTGCCCTGGTCCTGACGAAGGCGCGGGGAGCGGGCTCCCCCGGCCGCCGAACGGCCCGACGCGGCCTGCCCGCTCTCTCGCGAGGGCGGGCAGGCGGCTGCGGACGGTGGGGCGGTGGCTGACGGCGAACCTTGACGCGTTGCGCGAGGCGACCGCCGCGCTCGGGAGGGCGAGGGGTGGAACGGGCGGCGCCGGGGTGTGGGCCCCGCCAGCCCGGACCGACCGATTCCGCTCCCCCGCGCATGACGGCCCGCCAGGGGGCAACACGTTCCAGGTCCGCTCATCACCACCGCGCGAGAAAGGGACGCACATGAGCCAGATCGAGCAGTCCGTCGAGGTGCAGGCGCCGCTGTCCGCGGTCTACAACCAGTGGACGCAGTTCGAGGAGTATCCGCGCTTCATGTCCGGGGTGGACCGGATCGAGCAGCGGACGCCGACGCTCACCCACTGGGTGGCCGAGGTCGACGGCGTGCGCCGGGAGTTCGACGCCGAGATCACCGAGCAGATACCGGACGAGCGGGTCGCCTGGACGACCGTCGGCGGCGACGTGCGGCAGGCCGGGGTGGTCACCTTCCACCGGATCTCCGACGACCGCACCAAGATCATGCTGCAACTGGAGCACGAGCCGCACGGCGTCACCGAGCAGGCCGGCGACAAGCTCGGCGTCGTGCGGCGGCAGGCCGTGGGCGACCTGGAGCGGTTCAAGGACTTCATCGAGAAGCGCGGCACCGAGACCGGCGGCTGGCGCGGCCAGGTCTGACGCCGCCGCACGGCCCGGCGCACGGGAACGGGCCGGGCCCCCTCGGGGGCACCGGCCCGTTCCCGTGCGCCGGGCCGCTCAGCCCGCGGGTGCGGTGAGCACCGAGTCGTCCTCGACGCGGGCGCCGGGCAGCTGGTGGCGGGCGGCGATCACGGCGGCGTCGACGTCCTGGGTGCCGGTGGCCACGCAGAGGGTGTACGACACGTCGGCGAGCCTGCGCTGTGCCTCCTCGCCACCGTCCTGGGCGTTGAGCGCCCGCAGGGTCTCGTACTGGCCGATCAGGTCCCGCAGAACC
Organism: Streptomyces sp. NPDC058373; assembly: GCF_042723275.1. NCBI lineage: Bacteria > Bacillati > Actinomycetota > Actinomycetes > Kitasatosporales > Streptomycetaceae > Streptomyces > Streptomyces sp. NPDC058373. The sequence continues at coordinate 144,487 of NZ_JBHXJE010000001.1, forward strand.
GCGGGGTGCGCCATCAACATGGGGCATCCTTTCGTCGTCATGGCCGGTCGGTCGCGGCCTGGCTGCCGTGCCGCGCCCCTCCCTCGTACCGTGGCCGGGCGCACGTGCTGTCCGCCGCCGTCTTCCCCCGCCCAGGCCGCCCACACCCGGAGTTTCGTGCCGGGCGCGTGGGGTGACGGGGCCTCCGCTCCGGCGTACGACCCTCTCGCGCTGGGGCGCGCCAGGCTCCACACTGGGGCCGCGGAGGCGGGATGGGCGCGGTGGGGCTCCGCAGGGACCGGCCGGACGCGGCCGGGTGACGGGAAGGGGGACGTCGATGCGGACCAGCCATCGGACCCAGGCCGAGGAACTGCTGGCACGGGCGGTCGAGGAGGAGGTGCGGCGCTCCGGCGGCCGCACCGACGGACAGGTGCTGCTCTCCCGGGCCCGCGGCGAGCTGGACGGGCTGCTCCGCACGACCGACGAGGAATACGCGGCGTACGAGGCGGCCGTCGCCGCCGCCGAGGCCGAGCGGCAGAGTTTCGGCCAGCGGTACGCGCGCGAGGGCGCGGGTACGCCTCTGCTGGTGGCCGGGGTCGCGGCGGCCGCGGCCTGCGCGGCGGACCTGGCGTTCGGCACCGGCGCGGGCACGGCACTCGGCGCGGGGGCCGTGGTGGGCGTGGCCGGGGCGGCGGCGACGGTGGCGAAAGTGGGCGCGGTGCACTGGCCTGCCGCGCACCGGCAGGCGGGCGCGCTGGGGCAGCCGGGCGGGCCCGAGCAGTTGCGGCTGGCGTGGCTCACGGCGCTGGAGGTGCGCGGGGTGCGGCCGTTCCTGGAGCGGCAGCGGACCCCGGCGGTCCCGGCCGCCCGGCGGGCGGTTCCGGCCCGGCGGCACACCGGCCCGGTGCTGCGGCGGACCGACAAGAGCGCGCTGGCCAGGCGGCGTTCGGTGCTGGAGCGGTCGTTCGAGCGGCTGCCGTCGGGCGACGGGCCGTTCGCGGGCCGCCGGGAGCTGATGGCGCGGATCACCCAGGAGGTGCGTGCGGCGCGGGCGGCGACGGAGACCCGGCCGGTGGTGCTGGTGCTGCACGGTGAACCGGGCGCGGGCCGCACCACGCTGGCGGTGCGGGCGGCCCGGGAGCTGAAGGACCAGTTCCGGGGCGCGTGCGTGGTGGACCTGCGCGGCGGCGGGCAGAGCAGGACGGTGCCGCTGTCGACGCGGGAGGCGCTGCTGCACCTGCTCAACCGGCTGGGGGCGCCGCGTGAGCAGTTGCTCCAGCGGGAGCGGAGCTCGCCGGAGCAGCAGACGCGGCGGCTGGCCGAGCTGTACCAGCGGCACCTGACGGACATCCCCGTGGTCGTGGTGCTGGACGACGCCTGGGACCCGGAGCAGGTGGCCGCGCTGGTGCCGGAGCACTCGGACAGCCTGGTCCTGGTGACGGCCCGGGAGCCGATGGAGCTGCCCGCGGAGTCGGCGGCGCGGGTGCGGCAGCTCGCGGTGGGCGAACTGGACGCGGCCGGTGCCGAGGAGGTGCTGCGGGAGGCGGCGGGCGAGGCGGCCGACCCGTACGACGCGCAGGCCTCCGACCGGATCGTGGAGCTGTGCGGCGGGCTGCCGCTGGCGCTGCGGGTGGCGGGCTCGGCGCTGAGGGCCCGCACGCCCCGCGAACTGGCGGCGGCGCTGGGGGCGTACGGCCCGGTGAGCCCGGTGGAGCGGGCGCTGTGGCTGCGCTACACCGACCAGGAGGAGCAGGGACGGCGGCTGCTGCGGCGGCTCGCGCTGGCGGGCCGGGCCTCGCTGGGCGCGGCCGCGGCGGCGGCGCTGCTGGACACCGACGAGCAGGAGGCGGAGCGCCATCTCGCGGAGCTGGCGGGGGCGGGGCTGATCGACCGGGTGCGCGGCAGCCGCTACCGGCTGCACACCCTGGTCCGCGCCTTCGCCCGGGCCCGGCTGACCGACGAGGAGTCGGCGGCGGAACGGACGGCGGCGCAGGAGCGGCTGATCGTCAACTACGCGGAGCTGGCCGAGCAGGTGATCGGCCTGGTCGACGGCAAGTCCTCGACCCGTGCCGACTCGGCGTTCCGGGCCGGGCCGATGGGGCCGCACGGGTTCAGCTCGCTGGAGTACGCACTCAACTGGCTGGACCACGAGTCGAGCTTCATCACGGCGGCGCTGCGCGACGCGGAGGGCGTGGACCAGGGCGCCGTCCGCAACCTCCTGGGCGCCCTCTGCGACTACTGCCTGCTCCGCGGCGATCTGTACCGCCTCGGCGAGCTGAACGACCTGGCGCGCGCCGTCGACCAGGGGCTCCTGGCCCGCTCGGTGCAGTGGCGGACCGGTATCGCGGAGCGGCAGCTCGGCGAGCTGGACAAGGCGCGCACCACGCTGACCTCGGTGGTCGGCCTGTACTACGAGGCGCGGCACGAGCCGGGCGCCGCGCTGGCGCTCTGCTCCCTCGGCATCACCCTGCACCACCAGGGGAAGCTCGCGGAGGCGGCCGGGAAACTGCGGGAGGCGCTGGCGCTCCAGCAGCCGGGTGGGCTGGCGGCGGACCGCGCGTGGACGCTGCACGCGCTGGCCGCCGTCGAGCGCGACCGGGCCCGGCTCACCGAGGCCGAGCGGCTGCTCGCCGAGGCGGCCCGCCTGCACGCGGCCAACTCCTCGCTGCACGGCCAGGCGTGGACCCGCTTCCAGCTCGGCCAGGTCCGGCTGCGGCAGGGCGCCGCCGACAGGGCCGAGGAGGAGCTGCGCTCCGCGCTGGAGCTGTACGGCAGGACCGGCGACGTACGCGGCCAGGCGTGGGCCCTCACCCAGCTCGGCCGGGCCCGGCTGCACGTGGCCCAGGGGGCCGAGGGCCCGGAGGCCGCCGAGGAGCTGCGCGGCGCCCTCTCCCGCCACCGCGACAACGAGGACGTGCGCGGCGAGGCGTGGACGCGCTACTACCTGGGCCAGGCCCTGGAGGAGTGCGGCGACCTGACGACGGCGGTACGCGAGCTGGAACGGGCCCGCACGATGTTCTCCCGGATGCGCGACGTGTACGGGCTGGCCTGCGCCCGGCACCATTCGGCGCGGGTCACCCGCGACCTGCGGGCAGCGCAGACCGGTTCGCTCCGCAACAGCGGCTTCGCCCGGCAGCTGCTGATGGACGCGCGGGCCGATTTCCGGCGGATCGGCGTCGCCCACGGCGAGGCGTGGACCTGCGTGGAGCTGATGGTCACCGACGCGGGCAACGGGCGCACCGGCCAGGCCCTCGCGCTGGCCGAGGAGGCCGCCGCGCTCTTCGCCTCGTACGAGGACGGGCGGGGCGAGGAGTGGGCGCGCTTCCTGACGGCCACGCTCCTCCCCTTCGCCACCCCCGGCGGCACCGAGACCGGCACCGCCCAGGCCCTCGCCCTCCTCGACGACCTCACCTCGTCCCCCACCCCGGCCCGCGACCCCCGCCTGACCACCTGCCTGCCCGCCTACCGCCTCCTGCTGGAACGCGGCGTCGACCCGGGTGGGGAGTGGCCGGCGTGGGGGCTGGGGCTGGTGCCGGGGCGGCATGCCCGGGAGGTGATGGGGGTGTAGCCCTGCGGGGGCAGGGCGTGCCGGGGCGGAAGGGGAGTGCCCCGGCCTGCCGCCCGGCCGCATACTCGCCGCACGGCCTCGTCCTCCGGTCGGTTCCGCGATCCGCGCAGCACCCGGTACGGCTTCCTCGACCTCGTCCTCGTGCGCTGCCCGGGCTGCGCGGGGGCCGCGCCCGTCGTGCGGGCGCCCGGTGATCCCGGCCCGGGAGGCCGGAGCCTGTTCAGCGCGAGGCGTCTTGTCTGCGGGCGCTGCGGGGTGTCGCGGGTGTGCGCCGGCACGCCCCTCACGTCCCCGAACGGCGCCGCCGGACCCGCGACGGACCCCTACTTCGGCAGGCGGCCGCTGTGGCTCCGGTCCGAGACCCGGCACGGGCAGGTGTGGACGTACAACCTCGCGCACCTCGACCTGATCCACCGGTGCGTCCGGGCCACGCTGCGGGAACGGGCGCCCTGGTACGACACGGGACAGGGGGTGACGCTGGTGGCCTGTCCTCCGGCCTGGGTCAAGCGGGCCGGCAACCGGGAGGAGGTCCTTCGTGCCGTCGGCCGGATGCGGGCGGGGGCGCCTTCGCACCCGGGAGCGCGTAGGAATGCGCCCGGCGCCGCGTAGGGACGCGGCCGGAGCCGGTACGCGCGCCCCGGGAACCCCGAAGAGCCCCGGCGCGCGGTGTGCGGGCCGGGGCGGGTGCCGGGCCCGGGGCCCGGCGTGGCTACTTGCTCGCTGAGCCCTGGGCGGGGGCGCCGGTCGGCGCTGCCTCGGACTCGGTGAAGTCGACCTTGACCATGTGGCGGTTCATGGACTTCATCAGGGCCCAGACGGCGAGGGCCATCACGGCGAACACGATGAACCCGAGGACACCCGGGGTCACCTTGTTCTCGTCCAGGTCCTTGGCGAGGGGGACGAGGTGCGTCATTGCCAGGTTTGCGCTAGCGCTCATGTCAGCCATTGTCGCGGATGCCCGCGAAGAGGTCGTGCTCGGGGAGGGAGGTGGCGACGTGCGACTTGGCGAGCTCGTACTCCTCGGTGGGCCAGACCTCCTTCTGGAGCTCCATCGGGATGCGGAACCAGCCGCCCTCGGGGTCGATCTGGGTGGCGTGGGCGATCAGCGCCTTGTCGCGGATCTCGAAGAAGTCCGCGCAGGGCACGTAGGTGGTCAGCTCCCGCTCGACCCGCTCCATCCCGTGCCACCGCTCCAGCCACTCGCCGTACGGCGACTCCATGCCGCGCTCCAGGAGCGCCTCGTGCAGGGCGGTGGTGCGGGGGCGGTTGAAGCCCTGGTTGTAGTAGAGCTTCATCGGCTGGAAGACCTTGCCGAACTCGTCCTCCGGGAAGCGCTCCGGGTCCCCCGCGCCGTCGAAGGCGGCCATCGTGATGTTGTGCGTCATGATGTGGTCGGGATGGGGGTAGCCGCCGTTCTCGTCGTAGGTCGTGACGACCTGCGGGCGGAACGCGCGGATCGACTTCACCAGCCGCCCGGCCGCCTCCTCGACGTCCTCCAGCGCGAAGCAGCCCTCGGGCAGCGGCGGCAGGGGGTCGCCCTCGGGCAGGCCGGAGTCGACGAAGCCCAGCCACTCCTGCTGGACGCCGAGGATCTGCCGGGCCTCCTCCATCTCCTTGGCGCGGACCTCGTGGATGTTCTCCTCGATGTACTGGTCGCCCTTGAGCTTGGGGTTGAGGACGGAGCCGCGCTCGCCCCCGGTGCAGGTCACGACCAGCACGTCCACCCCCTCGGACACATACTTCGCCATGGTCGCCGCGCCCTTGCTCGACTCGTCGTCAGGGTGGGCGTGCACGGCCATCAGTCGCAGCTGCTCTGTCAAGACTCGATCCTCGTATTCACGGCGCCCTCGGTACATCGGCGCGATGGTCGGCTTCTATAGTGACCGAACCGGACGGTGGAAAATTCCGGTGGCCCCCAGCCCGAGAGGATTGATCATGAGCGCGGTGCGCGAGGACCTTCCCGAGGGCCGATACGGACGGGCCCGGTCCGCCGACGAGCGGACCGACCACCGGCTGAAGGTGATCGGCGCCGTGCTGGGCGCGCTCTTCCTCGCCGTGATCGTCTGGTTCGGCTGGTCGCACGTGACCAGCACCGCGATCAGCGGCGAGATGATCAAGTTCGACGTCTCCGCCTCCGGCGAGGCCAAGGTCCACCTTGAGGTGCACAAGGACCGCGAGGCCGCCGGTTACTGCACCGTGCGGGCCCTGGCGGAGAACGGCGCCGAGGTCGGCCGCAAGGACGCCCTCTTCGACCAGGACGCGGCCCGGGTCGACCAGGTGGTCTCCCTGCGGACCACCGCCAAGGCCACCGCCGTCGAGCTGGTCGGCTGCTCTCCCGCCTGACCGGGCCCCCGAACCGGCGACAGCGCCCGCGCTGCCGGGCCACGGAACCCGCCGCGACCTGCGGCGACGCCGCACCGGTCATATTCCTCCTCCCCCTTTCCCGCCTGAATTGTTAGGCTCGTGGTTTCGCCCACCCGGTACGGAACATCCTTCCGAGTAGGGCGATGCTTTGTATCCCAGTACCTACGAGGAGCACCTGTGACCCAGACCAGCGACAACGTCACCTGGCTGACCCAGGAGGCGTACAACCAGCTCAAGGCCGAGCTGGAGTACCTGTCTGGTCCCGCGCGCACCGAGATCTCGAAGAAGATCGAGGCGGCGCGTGAGGAGGGCGACCTGCGCGAGAACGGCGGGTACCACGCGGCCAAGGAGGAGCAGGGCAAGCAGGAGCTCCGTGTGCGCCAGCTGACCCAGCTCCTGGCCCAGGCGAAGGTGGGCGAGGCGCCCGCCGACGACGGCGTCGTGGAGCCGGGCATGGTCGTCACGATCGCCTTCGACGGCGACCCGGACGACACACTTACCTTCCTGATGGCCTCGCGCGAGTACGCCAGCGCGGACATCGAGACCTACTCGCCGCAGTCGCCGCTGGGGACGGGAGTCAACGGCAAGAAGGTCGGCGAGACCGCCCAGTACGAGCTGCCCAACGGCAAGCTCGCCTCGGTGAAGATCCTCGCCGCCAAGCCCTACTCGTCCTGACCCGTCCCTTCACCGGGCAGGTCGGCCGCCACAGGCTGCACCAGGTGCCCCCGGCTCCGGTTGTCCGGAGCCGGGGGCCCTTTCGCGTCCGCGGCGCCGGGACTCCGCCGCGCCCGGCGCGGGGCCGCCACCACGGACCGGCTCAGGTGGCGGACCGTCGGTACCTGCGGACGGCCAGGGTGCGGAAGACCACGAGGATCAGCAGGGACCAGATGATCGAGGCCCAGACCGGGTGCCGCATGGGCCAGGCGTCCGGGGTCACGAAGTCGGGCGGCAGATTGCCGAAGAGCTCGCGGCAGGCCTGCACCGTGGTGCTGAACGGGTTCCACTCCGCGATGTGCCGGAAGACGGTCGGCAGCCTGTTGGAGTCGACGAAGGCGTTGGAGATGAAGGTCAGCGGGAAGAGCCAGATCAGGCCGCCCGAGGTCGCCGCCTCCGGGGTGCGGACCAGCAGCCCGATGAGCGCCCCGATCCACGAGAAGGCGTAGCCGAGCAGGAGGAGCAGGCCGTAGCCGGCGAGGACGCTGCCGATGTTCTCGTGGGTGCGCCAGCCGATGAGGAGCGCGACGCCCGTCAGCACGACCAGGGTGAGGGCGGTCTGCACGAAGTCGGCCAGGGTCCGGCCGGTGAGCACCGCGCCTCTGGCCATGGGCAGCGAACGGAACCGGTCGACCAGCCCCTTGTGCATGTCCTCGGCGATGCCCGCGCTGGCGCCGGCCGTGGCGAAGGTGACGGTCTGCGCGAAGATGCCCGCCATCAGGAACTCGCGGTAGGCCGCCTGGGAGAGCGAGCCGCCGACCTGGATGGACCCGCCGAAGACGTAGGTGAAGAGCACCACGAACATGATGGGCTGGATGAGCCCGAAGAGGACCACTTCGGGGATGCGGGTCATTCTGATCAAGTTGCGCTGGGCCATGACCAGGGAGTCCACCACCGACTGGGCGACTCTCCCTCGGCGCTGCGGCCGGGACTCGTGCTCGGCGACGGTGCTCATCAGTCGGCCTCCTTCATGGCCTGGGCGCGGCGCGCGGCCGCGGACGACCGTCCGTCCTCCGGACCGCCTTCGCCGCTATCGCCGTCCTCGCCGTCCTCGCCCTCGGCCGCCTGGGTGGCGTGGCCGGTGAGGGAGATGAAGACGTCGTCCAGGGTGGGGCGGCGCAGTCCGATGTCGTCGATCTCGATGTTCCGCACGTCCAGCTCGCGGATGACCTCGGCGAGGAGCTTGGCCCCGCCGGAGACCGGGACGGTGAGCTTGCGGGTGTGCTCGCTGATGGCCGGGGCGCCCTCGCCGACGCGGGTGAGGACCTCCACGGCGTCGGCGATGCGCTCCCGCTCGTGCACGACCAGCTCGACACGCTCGCCGCCGGTGCGGGCCTTGAGCTCGTCCGAGGTGCCCCGGGCGATGACCCGGCCGTGGTCCACGACGCAGATGTCGTCGGCGAGGTGGTCGGCCTCCTCCAGATACTGGGTGGTGAGGAGCAGGGTGGTGCCGCCCTCGACCAGCTCCTGGATGACGTCCCACAGGGCCTGCCGGTTGCGCGGGTCGAGGCCGGTGGTGGGTTCGTCCATGAACATCACCGGCGGCGAGACGACGAGGGCCGCGGCGAGGTCCAGGCGGCGGCGCATACCGCCGGAGTAGGTCCTCGCCGTGCGGTCCCCCGCGTCGGCGAGACCGAACCGCTCCAGCAGTTCCCCGGCGCGGGCCTTCGCCTCGCGGCCGGTGAGCTGGTAGAGCCGGCCGACCATCTGGAGGTTCTCACGGCCGGTCAGGTACTCGTCGATGGCGGCGAACTGGCCGGAGAGGCCGATGGCGCGGCGCACCTCGTTCGGGTTCTCGACCACGTCGATCCCGGCGACCACGGCGCGGCCGCTGTCGGGCCGCAGAAGGGTGGTGAGGCAGCGGACGGCGGTGGTCTTGCCCGCGCCGTTCGGGCCGAGCATGCCGAGGACGGTGCCCTCGGGGACGTCGATGTCGACGCCGTCCAGCGCTCTGACGTCGCCGAAGGTCTTGACCAGACCTTCGGCGTAGATGGCGCCTGGCATAGGGATCTCCTGCCGTGAGGCTCTGTGCGGAATATCAGGTTTGCTCAGGCGTGTCCGCGATTCTCGCGACGCGCGGAGGAGGAAGCAGAGCAAGGCGAAGGGGCGGCACCCATCCCGCCCCACTCCGATCACGGAGAGTGACGCGAGACACACCATAACGCGATGTATCGCGTCTCACAACGCATTCCGGCAACAGCCTCCGACGAGAAGGGGAAGCCAGTGCTCCACTCGCCGCTCCCCCACCGCCGACCACCCGCACGCCGGCCACCCCACGCACGAGGGGCGGGCCCCTTCAGGCGCCCGCCCCTCTCGTCTCACGCGACCCGCGACCCGCGACCCGCGACCCGCGCCCCGCGGCCCAGCCGCGGCCGCGCTCACTCCATGACCAGGTACCCCGCCCCCCGCAGCGCCGCCCCCACGCTCGCGCAGTGCTCGGGCCCCTTCGTCTCCAGGTGGACCTCCACCTCCGCCTCGGTGAGCCCCAGCCGCGGATCGGTCCGCACGTGGCTGACGTCGAGCACGTTGGCGTCGGCGCCGGAGAGCACCGCCAGCAGGGTCGCCAGGGCGCCGGGGCTGTCGGTCAGCCGCAGCCGCAGCGACAGGTACCGTCCGGCCGCCGCCATGCCGTGGGTGAGGATGCGCTGCATCAGCAGCGGGTCGACGTTGCCGCCGGAGAGCACCGCCACCACCGGCCCCTCGAACGCCTCGGGCTTGCTCAGCAGCGCCGCCACCGGGCTGGCCCCCGCCGGTTCGACCACCTGCTTGGCCCGCTCCAGGCAGAGCAGCAGCCCGCTGGAGAGGGCGTCCTCGGTGACCGTGACGACCTCGTCCACCAGGTCCCCGACGATCTGGAACGGCACCTCGCCGGGCCGCCCGACCTTGATGCCGTCGGCCATCGTCGACGGCCGCTCCACGGCCACCGGCCGGCCGGCCGCCAGCGACGGCGGGTAGGCCGCGGCGCCCTCCGCCTGCACCCCGACGATCCGCACGTCGGGCCTGAGCGTCTTGACGGCGACCGCTGTCCCCGCGGCCAGCCCGCCCCCGCCGATGCCCAGGACGATCGTCCGCACCTCGGGGCACTGCTCCAGGATCTCCAGCCCCAGCGTGCCCTGGCCCGCGATGACGTCGGGGTGGTCGAAGGGGTGGATGAAGACGGCGCCGGTCCGCTCCGCGTACTCCTGGGCCGCCGCGAGCGTCTCGTCGACCACCTCGCCGTGCAGCCGCACCTCGGCACCGTACTCGCGGGTCGCCGCGACCTTGGGCAGCGGCGCCCCGACCGGCATGAAGACGGTGGAGCCGACGCCGAGCAGGGTCGAGGCGAGGGCCACGCCCTGCGCGTGGTTGCCCGCGCTGGCGGCGACCACGCCCGCGGCCCGCTCCTGCGGGGAGAGGCCGGCGATCCGCACGTACGCGCCGCGGAGTTTGAAGGAGCCGGTGCGCTGGAGGTTCTCGCACTTGAGGTGGACCGGCGCCCCCACCAGCTGGGAGAGGTGGCGGCTGCCCTCCATCATCGTGATCCTCGCCACCCCGGCGAGCATCTTCTGCGCCCCGCGCACGTCGTCGAGTGTCACCCGGGGCGGCCGGACGGCCTTGCTGTCTGTCATGGGACCAGTGTGGCCGCTCGCCCGCGCCCCGGATACGCCGTCGCCCCCCGACGGGGGTCCCGGGCCGCCGGGCAACCGCCGCAGCGCCGGTACGGTCCGCACCCGGGCCGCGTACGCTGTCCCCCCAACCGTCCCTCCCGCACGAAGTGAGCCCTGGCCATGCCCATGACCGAGGACATGTCGACCACTGCTTCCGGCGACCCGGGTCCTTCCGGAAGCTCCGGGGAACCGTCCGCCCTCTTCGACACGCTCCAGCACCAGGTGGCCGTCTTCGCGCGGCGCGCCGAGCAGACCCGCCTCGGCGGGGTCGGCGCCGTCCGCAACTCGATGGACCGCGCCGCCTACCTCCTCCTCAACCACCTCGACAAGGAGGGCCCGATGGGGGTGAAGGCGCTCGCCGCCAGCATGGGCATCGACTCCTCCACCGTCACCCGGCAGGTCGCGCCACTGGTCGACAGCGGGCTGGTCAGCCGCACCAGCCACCCCGAGGACGGGCGCGCCGTCGTCCTCCAGCTCTCCGCGCTCGGCCTCAACCGGCTCGAAGAGGTCCGGGCCGGGCGGCGCGAGCTGCTGAAGGAGCTCACCGGTGGCTGGAGCGACGCCGACCAGGAGGCCTTCTGCCGCCTGCTGACCCGGTTCAACGAGGAGATCGTGGCCCGCCAGAACCGCCTCGCCCAGCCGCCCGGAACCGCCGAGAGCTGATCCGTACCGGCCTCTTGACCCCGCGCGCCCCCTGCCCTCAGATGGGAGCCGGACCCGCTGCGGCGGGCAGGAGGCCCGGTGAGCCCACGCCACGAGATCCCCCGTACCGCCCGCGCCCGCGCGTTCGCGTCCTTCGCCGCCGGGGCGGGCGGGCGGCTCCTGCACCTGGCCACGCTGCTCACCGCCGAACCGCCCGGCGACGCCCCGTACGCCCGCCGCCTGCTCACCGCCGCCCTGGCCCGCACCTACGCCGACTGGGACACCCTGCGCGGCGACGACCCCTACGACCGCACCCGCCAGGACCTCGTCGCCCGCTACGCCCGCGCCGCCTGGCACCGCCGCCTCGTCCCGGCGGGCCGCGCCCCCGCCCCCGGCCCCCTCGGCGCGCTCACCCAGCACGAGCGCGTCGCGGTGGTACTCCGGCTGTACGAGGGCGTCCCCGAGGAGCAGGCGGCGGCCCTGCTGGGCCTGCACGTCGAGCGGGTCAGGGCGCTGACCGCGCGGGCCACCGTACGGCTGACCCGGCCGCCCGGCGCCGCGCCGGAGACCCCGGAGCGTGCCCGGTGAGCGGCGCCGACCACCGGAAGGACCGCGTCCGCCGGCTCCTCGACACCCCGCCGCCGCCCGTGCCGCCGGGCCTGACGACCGAGGCGGTGCGCCGGGGCGAGCGGCTGCGCCGCCTGCGCGCCGGGGCGGTCCGGCTGCTCTGGGCGGCGCTCGCGGCGGCCGCGACGGGGCTGGCGGTGTGGCTGGTGCTGACGCGGCCGTGGGCCGCGCCGGAGGTACCGGTCACGCCGCCGCTGACCGGCTGGTGACACGGCGCGGGGCCGGGCCCCCGTTCGGACCCGGCCCCGCGCTCACCGGCGTACCGGCGTACGCCCGCGTACTGCTCAGCCCAGCGCCTGCTGGAGGTCGGCGAGCAGGTCGTCGGCGTTCTCGATGCCGACGGAGAGGCGCACCAGGTCGGAGGGGACCTCCAGCTGGGAGCCGGCCACCGAGGCGTGCGTCATCCGGCCCGGGTGCTCGATCAGCGACTCGACGCCGCCGAGCGACTCACCGAGGATGAAGACCTTGGTCCGGTCGCAGACCGCGACCGCCTCCTCCTCGCCGCCTGCGACCTGGAAGGAGACCATGCCGCCGAAGGACCGCATCTGCTTGGCGGCGACCTCGTGGCCGGGGTGCTCGGCGAGACCCGGGTAGAGGACCTTGGTGACCTTCGGGTGGCGGCTGAGCATCTCCACGATCCGCTCGGCGTTGGCCGAGTGGCGGTCCATGCGCACCGCCAGGGTCTTGATGCCGCGCAGCACCAGCCAGGAGTCGAACGGCCCGGCCACCGCGCCCATCGCGTTCTGGTGGTAGACCAGTTCGTCGGCCAGCTCCTGGTCGTCTACGACCAGGGCGCCGCCGACCACGTCGGAGTGGCCGCCCATGTACTTGGTGGTGGAGTGCACGACGACGTCCGCGCCGAGCGCCAGCGGCTGCTGGAGGTAGGGCGAGGCGAAGGTGTTGTCGACCACCAGGCGCACCCCGGCGGCGCGCGCCACCCCGGCCAGCGCGGCGATGTCGCTGACGCCGAGCAGCGGGTTGGAGGGGGTCTCCACCCAGATCGCCTTGGTGCGGTCGGTCAGGGCGTCCCGCACGGCGGCCGGGTCGGAGGTGTCGGCCACGGTGTAGTCGACGCCCCAGCGGGTGACGACCTTGGAGATCAGCCGGAAGGTGCCGCCGTAGGCGTCGTCGGGGATGACGAGGTGGTCCCCGGGGGACAGCAGCGTCCGCAGCAGGCAGTCCTCGGCCGCCAGCCCCGAGGCGAAGGCGAGGCCGCGCCTGCCGCCTTCGAGCGCCGCGAGGTTCTCCTCCAGCGCCGTACGGGTCGGGTTGCCGCTGCGGCTGTACTCGTAACCGCCGCGCAGCCCGCCCACGCCGTCCTGCTTGTACGTGGAGACCTGGTAGATGGCGGGGACGACGGCCCCGGTCGTCGGGTCGGGGGTGTTGCCCGCGTGGATCGCCACGGTCTCGAAACCGTGCGCGCCGCGCCCGTCGTTGCGGGGTGCGCGCTCCGCGTCGCTGTGCCTGTCGCTCATGCGCCCCGAGCCTAGTACCTCGGCGGGGATGTCAGGCCGCGCGCCGCCCCGCCATCGCGTCCCGTCCCGTCCCGCCTGCGGATGGAGACCACTCCGTTACGGAGGGGGTTCGCCAACTGTCGGCGCCGTCTGGTTCGCTTGGAGCCATGGAGATTCTCTGGGCCCTGATGGCAGTGGTCATGATCGGAGCGGTCCTCGGACCGGTCATCCTGCGGCGCCGCCGCGGGATACGGCAGGTGCTGCCCGGCACCCCCGAGGCCGCCGACCCCGCCCAGTACGGCTTCCGGCCGCAGGAAACCCTCGACATCCGCCTGCCCGGCCCCGACGAGGACCTCCTCGACGTCCTGGACGTCGTCCAGCGCACCCAGGACTGGCGGGCCGCCTCCCAGTTGCTGGCCGGTACCGACAAGCACGGCGAGCTGCGCTGGCAGCGCGTGCAGGCGTTCGCCGGAGCGGCCTCGCTGGAGCTCCAGCAGCGGCCCGGCGAGGGCGGCCGCTGGCTGCGTGACTGGCGGGCCCGGGATCCGAAGGACGCGGGCGGTGCGGCGGTGCACGCCGAGTTCCTGGTCCAGCAGGCGTGGCGCTCCTCGGCGGCCGGCAGCGACGACTTCCGGATCATCCTCGAAGAGGCGAAGTCCGCCGTGGCGCAGGCCGCGCTGCTCGCCCCGGGCGACCCGGTGCCGTACATCAGCGAGCTGGCCGTGGCCCGCGGGCTCGGGTACACCCCGCAGGAGTTCGACCAGCTCTGGCTGAAGATCCTGGACCGCGCCCCGGCCCACATGGGCGCCCACCTGGTGGCGCTGCCGTACTGGTCGGAGAAGTGGCACGGCTCGCGGAAGCAGTCGATGGAGTTCGCCGAGGCCGCCGCCGCCCGCGCACCCCGCGGCTCGCTCCTCCCGGCGCTCCCCCTCTTCTCCCTGTACGAGCACCTGCCCGAAATCAACCTGGTCCGCAACTTCTTCCAGAGCCAGGTCTTCACCCGCGCCCTGGAAGGCGCCCAGTTCGCAGCCCAGTCGGCCCGCCAGGACGACCCGGTCCTCCCGCACGTCCGCCACCTGCTGGTCTTCTTCCTGGTCACCTCGGAGCGGTGGGGTGAGGCGATGCGTCAGCTCGTCCGCGTGGACGGGCACGTGGGGGCGCTGCCCTGGACCATGTCGGCCGATCCCGCCGCGGAGTTCGCGGTGTACCGCGCGCTGGCGGTCGGGGGCTACGAGGCCAACGGGGGGAGCCCGGCCACCCTCCGGGGGTGACTGGGACGCAGCTTGCGCCCGGCTGTTCGTGTGCGGCTCGTTTCGGCGGGGCCGGTCGCTGATGGGCTCGGCCGCCGGCCGGGTTGGGGTTCTGTGCGGCCCGTCTCGACCGTGACGGTCACAGATGGCCTCAAACGCCGGCCGAGCTGAAGTGGTAGGCGGCTCACCCCGACCTGACGGAGGGTGGCGTACGCCCGGCGCGTGGAGGCGGCGGCCGGATCGCTGGACGAGACGGTGTGGTCCCCGCGCTGGGAGGCGGAAGTGTCGCTGCGCGCGATCTTGCTCCACCTGATCCATGAGTACGCCCGCCACAACGGCCACGCCGACCTCCTGCGCGAGGGGGTCGACGGGGCCGTCGGGGTCTGAGGGGCGGGCACGCGGGCGGGTCGGCGCGGACCGGTCAGAGGGTGGCGGTGTCGATGACGAAGCGGTAGCGCACGTCACTGGCGACGACCCGCTCGTACGCCTCGTTGATCTGGTCGGCGCGGATCACCTCGATCTCCGCGCCGAGGCCGTGCTCGGCGCAGAAGTCCAGCATCTCCTGGGTCTCGGGGATGCCGCCGATGTTGGAGCCGGCCAGCGTCTTGCGGCCGCCGATCAGCGAGAAGAGGTTGAGCGAGACCGGCTCCTCGGGGGCGCCGACGTTGACGAGGGCGCCGTTCGGGCGGAGCAGCGTGAGGTAGCCGCCGAGGTCGAGGGGGGCGGAGACGGTGGAGACGATCAGGTCGAAAGTGCCGGCCAGTTCGTCGAAGACCGTGCCGTCGGCGGTGGCGTAGTAGTGGTCGGCGCCGAGCTTGAGACCGTCCTCGCGCTTGCGCAGGGACTGGCTGAGCACGGTCACCTCGGCGCCGAGGGCGTGGGCGATCTTGACGCCCATGTGCCCGAGCCCGCCGAGGCCGACGACGGCGACCTTCTTGCCGGGCCCGGCCTGCCAGTGGCGCAGCGGCGAGTACATGGTGATGCCCGCGCAGAGCAGCGGGGCCGCGACGTCCAGCGGCAGGCTGTCGGGGATGCGGACGGCGAAGTTCTCGTCGACGACGACGTGGGTGGCGTAGCCGCCGTAGGTCGGCTCACCGTCCCGGCCTATCGCGTTGTAGGTGCCGGTGGAGCCGCCCGCGCAGTTCTGCTCCTGCCCGGCGAGGCAGAACTCGCAGGTGCGGCAGGAGTCGACCATGCAGCCGACGCCGACGCGGTCGCCGACGGAGAAGCGGGTCACGGCCTCGCCCACGGCGGCGACCGTACCGGCTATCTCGTGGCCGGGGACCATCGGGAAGATGCCCTCGGCCCAGCCGTCGCGGGCCTGGTGGATGTCGCTGTGGCAGATGCCGGAGTAGGCGATGTCGATGAGCACGTCGTGCGGCCCGGGGGTGCGCCGCTCGATGGTCGTGCGCTCCAGGGGCGCGCCGGGCGCGGGGGCCGCGTAGGCGGGAACCGTCTGGGTCATGGGGGTGGGCCTCCTGGTCGTGCGGTGGTCGGCCTTCCGACCCTACGGCGTGGACCGGTGTAGAGGCCAACGGCTCCGGGACGGGCCCCCGCGCCCCGGAGCCGCGCTGGTCAGGAGGGGTCCGCCCGGTTTTGACGACGATGACCAGCGCGATGCCGAGCGCGAGCCCGGAGGCGACGACGAGTGCCGCCTTTCTGCGGCGCCGCAGTTCGCGCCGGAGGTGGGTGAGGAACATGCCGTGGCCGTAGGAACGCTCTGTGGTGAACGGTTAAGGCGTGCGTGAGAGCGGCATGAGAAGGCGGCGGTACGGGGGCGGGCGCACGCCGAGGGCCCCGCGTCCGGGGTGGACGCGGGGCCTTCGGGACGTTCAGAACCGGTTCGGGACCGGCCGGGGATCAGGTCAGACGGCGGAGCCGGCCTTCCACTGCGCCCAGTCCATGTTCCAGCCGTTGAGGCCGTTGTCGGGGGCGACGGTCTTGTCGCCGGTGTTCCGGACGTCGACCACGTCGCCGACCATGGAGTTGTTGTAGAACCAGGCGCCCGGGGTGGAGGCGTCGTTGGCGCCCTTGGCGTCGGCGAGACCGACACAGCCGTGGCTGGTGTTGGCGTTGCCGAAGATGGACTTGTCGCCCCAGTAGTTGCCGTGGATGAAGGTGCCCGAGGTGGAGAGGCGCATGGCGTGCGGCACGTCCTTGATGTCGTACTCGCCCTTGCCGTCGTCGTCGGTGAAGCCGACGGTCGCGCCGTTCATCCGGGTCTCCTTGAACTTCTCGGAGATCACCATCCGGCCTTCGTAGGTCTTGTTGTCGGGCGACCCGGCCGAGATCGGGATGGTCTTGACCGTCTTGCCGTCCCGGGTGATCTTCATCGTCTTGGTCTTGGCGTCGACGATGCTGACCTGGTTGCGGGCGATCTTGAAGGTGACCGTCTTCTGCTGGACGCCGTAGACGCCGTCCGCGCCTTCGACACCGTCGAGGTCGAGCTTCAGGGTGACGGTGGAGTTGCCCGCCCAGTAGTCCTCGGGGCGGAAGTCGAGCCGCTTCTCGTTGAACCAGTGGCCGACGACCTCCTGGCCGCTGCTGCTGGAGACCTTGATGCCGTTCTGCACGGCGGCCTTGTTGGTGATGCCCTTGTCGAAGTTGATCGAGACGGGCATGCCGACGCCGACCGTGGAACCGTCCTCCGGCGTGAAGTTGCCGATGAAGCTGTTGTCCGGCGAGACGGTGGTGAAGGAGGCGTTCTCGTGCGCCTTGCGCCCGTCGGTGTCCTCCGCCTCGGCGGCGATCTTGTAGACGGTGGCGCGCTGGAGCTGGCCCTCGGGCTTCCAGGAGGTCTTGTCGGCGGAGAAGGTGCCCGGCACGTCGGTGCCGTCCGCGGACTGCATGCTGACGTCGGTCAGCTTGCCCTTGGTGACGGCGACCTCGGCGTCGTTGTTGATGCTGGCGTTGTCCGCGCCGTCCTTGGGCGTGATCTTTATTCGAGCCGCCGAGGTCTTCTGAGCGGCTGCCTCGTCGACCTCCGCCTGCGACTTCTCGCGGCTCTCCGACGCGCCCCCGCCGCTCCCGCCGTCGCCGCCACTGCACGCCGAGAGCACGAGCACTCCGCCGAGCAGTGCGGACGCGGCCGACAGAGCCCTGCGCCGCTTGCTGTCCGTCATCACACGCTTCTCCATCGTTGCCTGATCCCCGGATGTTCCCGGCCGCACGGGCCCGGTGCTGGCGCGGTCCGGACCTGCGCCTCCGAGGACGCCTGTCCCCACTACAGGTTTACAACACCCGCCCGGTTCGTCCGGTTCCACTTCGCTCGCCGATGTGGGCTACACCACTTCCGCCCGCCAGGGGCCGTTCTAGCAGCTCACGCCACCGGCCACCAGGGGCGGTCGGATTCGGCCACCTCTGACGCGGTGGTCTCCTGCCCAATCCGCCCGAACTCATACGAACCGCTGTGCTCCACCGTCGCACACTCGTGCCGCCGGGCCGTACCCCGTCTCGTTCCGCGCCCCTCCGCTTTCCCCCGCCCCCAGGGGTCACTACGATCGCCCCACACGGCCAATTCGCCAGCGCCACAAGGGGGATCGATACCGTGTCGTCCACCGCACGACGATCACTTCTCACCGCCACCACCGCCGCCACCCTGCTGGGGGCGTTGTGGTTCGTGCCGTCCGCCAACGCCTCCGGCACGGCGACCGGCACCGGCCCGCAGGAACAGCAGACCACCGCCCCCGGCACCCCCGCCGCCGAACCGGCCGGCGAGGAGCTCCTGCTCGCCGACTCCGGCAGCGTGGACACCACCCCGTACCTGGTCGGCGGAACCACGTTCCTGCTGGTCGGCGCGGGCTTCGTGGCCTACTCGGCCCGCCGCGGCCCGTGGGCCGCCGAGGACGCGGGACTGACCTGATCTCCCCGCCGCGGGGACCGTCACGTGCTATGCACCACACCGGCTCCCCGCGGCCCAGCGAAACCCTCGACAACCCGCCCCGGCCGACATCCGGCCCCACCCCGGCCGAGCCGTTCCTCACACCTTTTTACGAGCGCCCCCGTCCGTCCCGCCCCTCCCGGACGGCGGCGCCCGCACCCCTCCCCACCCCGCCGTCACCCGGCGGGGCCAGTCGTCATGCCAGCGGGCCGGTGTGCGGCTCCGCGGCCGCGACCGGGCTGCCGGACCGAACGAACTCGGTGGTCAGCGCCAGCTCCGGCGCCAGCACCCGATCCGGGCCCGGCCCCTCGACACCGGCCGCGCGCAGTGCCGCGATGACGGCGGCGGAGGCCGGGGCGGGGGTGAGACCGGCCCGCAGCTCGATGGCCCGGGTCGCCGCGTACAGCTCGACGGCGAGCACCCGCGCCAGCCCGTCCACGGCGGTCCGCAGCTTGCGCGCGGCCGCCCAGCCCATGGAGACGTGGTCCTCCTGCATCGCGGAGGACGGGATGGAGTCGGCCGACGCCGGTACGGCGAGCCGCTTCAACTCGCTGACCAGGGCCGCCTGCGTGTACTGGGCGATCATGAGCCCCGAGTCGACACCCGGGTCGTCGGCGAGGAACGGCGGCAGCCCGTGCGACCGGTTCTTGTCGAGGAGCCGGTCGGTGCGGCGCTCGGCGATCGAGGCGAGGTCGGCGACAGCGATGGCGATGAAGTCCAGCACGTAGGCGACCGGCGCACCGTGGAAGTTGCCGTTGGACTCCACGCGCCCGTCGATGACCATCGGGTTGTCGACGGCGGCCGCCAGCTCGCGCTCCGCCACCAGCCGGGCGTGCGCCAGCGTGTCCCGGCCCGCCCCCGCGACCTGGGGCGCACACCGCACCGAGTACGCGTCCTGGACGCGCGGGGCGTCGTCCTGGTGCCCGCCGACCAGCCCGGATCCGGCCAGCACAGCGGCCATGTTGGCGGCGCTGGCGGCCTGGCCCGGGTGCGGCCGCACCGCGTGCAGCTCGGGGGCGAGCACCCGGTCGGTGCCGAGCAACGCCTCCAGGGTGAGGGCGGCGGTGATGTCGGCCGTGGTGTAGAGCCGGTCGAGGTCGGCGAGGGCCATGACCAGCATGCCGAGCATGCCGTCGGTGCCGTTGAGCAACGCCAGCCCCTCCTTCTCGCGCAGCTCGACCGGGGTGATGCCGTGCTCGGCCAGGAGTTCGGCGGCGGGCCGCACGGTGCCGTCGGGGCCCTCCGCGTCGCCCTCGCCCATCAGGGCCAGCGCGCAGTGACTGAGCGGCGCCAGGTCGCCGGAGCAGCCCAGCGACCCGTACTCGTGGACGACAGGGGTGATTCCCGCGTTCAGCACGTCGGCGACGGTCTGCGCGACCTCGGGGCGTACGCCGGTGTAACCGGAGCAGAGCGTCTTCAGCCGCAGGAACATCAGCGCCCGCACCACCTCGCGCTCCACCCGCGGCCCCATGCCCGCCGCGTGCGACCGCACGATGTTGCGCTGGAGCTGGCTGCGCAGCTCCGGGCCGATGTGCCGGGTGGCGAGCGCGCCGAACCCGGTGGAGACCCCGTAGACCGGGTCGGGCTTGGCGGCCAGCGCGTCGACCGCCTCCCTGGCGTGGGCGAGCGCGGCCAGGGCTTCCGGGGAGAGTGCGACGCGGGCACCGCCACGGGCCACCGCGACGACGTCGGCCGCGCTGGTCCCGGAGGTTCCCACCACCACAGTGTGCATATCCATATTCAGGAGCGTACGCAGTGAATCCCGCGCTGTCACGGGTGGTGGGCGGGGGAGCCCGTTACCGCTTTCACCTGCCGCGGGCCACGCAGGTCCCGGCCCGGTGCGGCGGCGAGGGGCGGCCGCGGCCTGGTCACCCGGCCCCGCCCGCGTTCCCGTTCCCGTCGCGGCGCCCCCGGATACGCCGCCGCTCCCCGCCCTCCGGCGGCGGCGCGTCCGCCAGCTTCAGCACCGCGTCCGCGCCGGTCTCCGGCTCGGCCTCGCGGCCTGCGACGATCGGGCCCCGCGCGCGTACCGCTTTCGCCCGGTACTGGGCGGCGTCCGCCAGCCGGAAGAGGCGGCGCGCCGAACGGACCTCGCCGATCGGGTCGCCGGTGGAGGCGACGCCGCAGGCCACTCCCTCCCCCGTGGCCAGCCCGTACGCCCGCTCGCACAGCTCCTCGGCCACCGCGACCACCTCGTCCGCCTCGGGGCCCACGCTGACCAGGCAGAACTCGTCGCCGCCCAGCCGGGCCGCCAGCGTCCCCGGCAGCATCGCCCCGCAGAGCGAGAGGACCGAGCCGAACCGCTCCAGGAGCCGGTCGCCGACCGCGTGCCCGTGGGTGTCGTTGACCCGCTTCAGCCCGTTCACGTCGCAGACCACCAGCGACACCACCGCCCCCTCCTCCCGGTGCGACTCCACCGCCTCGTCGAGCCGCGCGTCGACCGCCCGCCGGTTGGCCAGCCCCGTCAACGCGTCCGTGGACGCCAGCCGCCGCGCCTCCTCCAGCCGCTCGCACTGCACGATCCCCGCGGCCACGACCGCCGCCAGCACCGTCGCGAAGTCCGCGTCGGTCCGGTCGAAGACCTCCGCGCCCGCCTCCCGCGCCACGTACAGCTCCCCCCAGGCATGGCCGTGCAGCACGATCGGCGCCACCACGCAGCAGCCCCGGCCCCGGCGGCGCAGGGCGGCGACCCGCTGGTGGCAGTAGCCGGGCCGCCCCTCGGCCCGGCCGTCGGCCGTCTCCACCCAGGCGTCCGGCTCGCCGCCGCCCGCCCAGCGCTCGTGCAGGAACTCCGTGATCTCCGGGAACTGGTGCACCGGATACGTCTCCGTCTCCGGGTACTCCTCCTCACCCGGGGCCAGCCGCCCGGCGTTGACCAGCACCCGCAGCCGGCCCTGCTCCCGCTCCCACACCGAGAGTGCGGCGAAGCCCGCCCCGAGCGCACGGCAGGCGCCCGAGGCGGCCGCCCGCCACACCTCGCGCGGGGACTGCGCCGCCGCCATCGCCTGGGCCAGGGCCACCACGGCCCGCAGCCGGAGATCGTCTCCCATCGCTCCAGGCTAAGAATGTTTTCGGCCAGGTGGGACTTTTTGCTGGGCTGAGCCGGGGCTTCCCTCCGGGGGGCGGGGGGCTCGACCGTGCCGGTCTTGCTTGGGCTCTTGGGGTGGCTGGGCTGTTCTGCTGCGGCGCCGCTCGACCGGGGCGGTCACCGATGGCCTCAAGCGCCGGCCGGGCTGGGGGTTGGCTGCGCCGCCGCTCGACCGTGCCGGTCACTGATGGCCTCAAGCGCCGGCCGGGCTGGGGTTTGGGTGCGGTTCGGCTTGACCGTGCCGGTCACTGATTGGCCTCAAGCGCCGGCCGGGCTTGGGGTTCGCGGTTCGTCCGGCGGGTGGCGCGGGCGTGGCCGTCACCTGGTCGGACGGTGGGGATCGTCTGGCCGGTAGGGGCTTATGGGGTCGGGTGGGGGTCAGGTGGTGGCTGGTGGTTGTCGGGGGTCACTCGCCGGGCCAGTTGGGGGTGCGCTTCTCGTTGAAGGCGGCGACGCCTTCCGCGCGGTCGCCGGAGAAGGCGGTGGCGCGCCAGGCGGCGTCCTCGATCTCCAGACCGGCCCGCAGGTCGAGGCCCTGGCCCAGGCGGAGGGCGCGCTTGGCGTTGCGGAGGCCTACCGGGGAGTGGGCGGCCATGGCCGTCGCCAGCTCCAGGGCCTCCGTCCGGTCCTGGCCCTCCTCGGCGAGCCGGTCGACCAGGCCCAGGGCGAGGGCCTCCGCCCCGGCCACCCGGCGGGCACTGAAGACCATTTCGGCCGCGCGGGCGGCGCCCACCCGGCGCGGCAGGAGCTGCGTGCCGCCGCCGCCGGGGATCACGCCCACGGAGACCTCGGGGAGGCCGACGACCGCCGTCGGGTCGGCGACGATCAGGTCGCAGGCCAGCGCCAACTCGTAGCCGCCGCCGAGGGCATAACCATGTACGGCGGCGATGGTCGGCATCGGAAGCTCCAGCACCGCCGTGTAGGCCGCCCGCGCGGTCGGGCGCTGGCGGACCAGTTCGGCGTCCGTCAAGCGGTTGCGCTCCTTCAGATCGGCGCCCACGCAGAAGGCCTTCGGGTGCGTGGAGGTCAGTACGGTGACCCGCACCTCCTGACTGCGCGCCAAGTCGTCACAGACGGCTGCCAGTTGTTTCGCCAGGTCGGTGGAGACGGCGTTCATCGCCTCGGGGCGGTCGAGGGCCAGTTCTGCCACGTGGCCGTGGTGGGTGACCGTGAGGTGCTCTGCGGTTTGCGGCATGGCCTGCTCCTGGCTGAGGTTAACGATCGTTACCCCATCCTAGCCAGGCCGCCTGCGCGGCACCCGCGCCTACGGCCCCCACCTCGGCCGACGTCAGCCCCGGCCGGGCTGGGTCTTGGTTGAGCGCCGCTTGGCCGTGCGGGTCACTGATTGGCCTCAACCGCCCGCCGGGCTGGGGTTCGCGGTCCCTCCGGTACATGGGTGGGGTGGGGTCGTGCCACCCAGCGAACAAACCGCGAACCCCAAGCCCGGCCGGCGATTGAGGCCGACAGGAACCGGCACCGTCGAGCCGGGCAGGACGGCAAGAGACAACCCAGCCGACGCTGAGGGAAGGAGAAGAAGTCGGGCCGACCGCCCCGAGGTCAGGCTCGGCGGGTGAGCAACCAGGGCTCAACCGCCCCCAACCCCCGCACCGGCCGCTGATGCATGGGCTGCAGCGCGAACCGATACCCCCCAGGCTCCCCCGCGGCAGCGGCCTCCGCCTCGGAGGCCGGCGCCTCCCCGGTCCGCACCAGCTCCGAGGCGAACGCACTGTCCACCAGGATCGCGTTCTTCGGCGCTATGGAGGTGAGCCGCGAGGCGAGATTCACGGTGGTCCCGAAGACATCCCCCATCCGAGTGGTGATGGTCCCGAACGTCATCCCCACCCGCAGCTCCGGCATGCTCCCGTCATTGGCCATGGTCTCGATCAGCCGCAAGGCGATCTCCGCCGCCGTCCCCGCGTCGTCCGCTGCGAAGAGCACCTCGTCCCCGAGGGTCTTGACCAGCCGTCCCCCACGCGCGGCGACCAGGTCGGCCGCGGTGGTCTCGAAGGCCTCGACGAGCTCCCCGAGCTCCTCCTCCTCCATCCGCCGGGTGAGCCGGGTGAACCCGACGAGGTCGGCGAAGGCGACCGCGAACCGCCGGTCGACCATCTCCTCGTCGTCCGCCACCTGGATGACCCGCCCGGTGGAGGCGGCCAGCTGCCGCCTCCAGACGTAGACGAGGAACTCCTCCAGCTCGGGCAGGAGCAGCTCGATCAGCGGATACGTGACCTCGGTACGGGTCATCCCGGGCTCAGGCGGCTCGGTGAGCCCCTCCAGGAAGGAGTCGATCTGCCATTCGGCCAGCCGTGCCGTGGTCTGCCCGGTGGACCGGGCCACCTGGACGGCCATGGCCTCGCTCAGCAGCCCCGCCTCGACCAGACCGGCCAGGCGGCGCAGCGCGAGTACGTCCGCCTCGGTGAGCGCCTTGGCCTGGCCGATGTCGGCGAAGCCCATGGCGCGCCAGAAGCGGGAGGCCAGCTCCATGGAGACGCCGGCGGCCCGGGCGGCCTGGAAGGGTGTGTAACGGCGCTCGGCGCCGAGGATGAGCCCTTCGATCCGCAACGCCAGCGGGTCCTGCCGCGGCTCGGTGTGCCCGGCGTCGTCCTGCTGGTCGACGGCGCGCTCGGGCCGGTCGGGAAGGTCGGGCAGACCGCGCTTCGGGGCGCCGGCGACGGGCCCGCGCCGCCCGGCGTGCGCGGAGTCGTCGGAGGACGGGCTGCCGGACGCCCCGGCCCCGTCACCGGTGTCCCGGCCGTGGGGACCGCGCGGCGTCCCGGTACCGGAACCCGTGTCGTCGACGGTCACTGCCAGCTGCCCTTCCGATCTGCGGCGGTCGCCTGTGGACCGAGCTCAACGATACGGCAGGTGTGCCGTGGCTCACTCCCGGCGGGAGCCCTCCGAGGGACCGTCCGGGCGCAGGTGGACGATGTCCCCGGCGCCCACGGGGCGCTGCACGCCGTCCTCGGTGGCGAGGACGAGCCGCCCGTCCCCGTCGAGGGCCACGGCCTCCCCGGTGAGCGCCTCCCCGCCCGGCAGCTCGGCCCGTACGGCGCGGCCGAGGGTGACGCACCCGGCGGCGTACGCCTCCTGGACGCCGGAGGCGGCGGCGTCGCCGTCGGCCTCCTGCCAGCGGCCGTACCACTCCTCCAGGGAGCGCAGCACCGCGCGGAGCAGCGGGTCCCGGTCGGTGACGGCGGCCTGGGCGAGGCCGAGCGAACCGGCGGTGGGGACGGGCAGCTCGTCGACGCGGAGGCTGACGTTGATGCCGACGCCGACGACGATGCCGCCCGCCGCGGTCTCCGCGAGGATGCCGCCCGCCTTTCGCTCCTCGGAGCCGACGGTGACCATGAGGTCGTTGGGCCACTTGAGTCCGGTGTCGACCCCCGCGACACGGGAGACGGCCGAGGCGGCGGCGACGCCGGTGAGCAGCGGCAGCCAGCCCCACCGGTCGGCGGGCGCCGTCGGCCGCAGCAGGACCGAGAAGAAGATCCCGGACCGCGCCGGAGCCGACCAGCGCCGGTCGAGGCGGCCGCGTCCCGCGAGCTGCTCCTCCGCGACGAGGACCGCGCCCTCGGGCAGGGAGTCGGCCCGGCCGGCGAGGTCGGCGTTGGTGGAACCGGTCTCCTGGACCACGTCGAGGGAGGTCCACAGCCCGCCGGGCCGGACCAGCGCGCGGCGCAGCGCGGACTCGTTGAGCGGAGGCCTGCTGAGGTCGGACCAGGGAGCGGGGCCGCTGCGGCCTCCGGGACGGTCGGTCGGTGTCATGGTTCCCAGCCTGCCCCTCCCGGCCCCTTCCTGGCCAACGCCCGCGCGCCGCCGCCCCCGGGCAGCGGGCCCGCCCGGTACGCCGCCACCCGTGTCACCGCGACCGCGGGACGGGTCCGGGACCCCCACCGGCGAGGCTGAACCGTCAGTCTTCGCCCGCGCTGGACAGAGCATCGGTGATCAGGCGGGTGGCGGAGTCGGGGGCGTCGGTGATGTGGTTGATGTGCTCCGCCACGAGGAAGGCGGTGACCTCCAGGGGAGTCATCTCCTCCTTGGTCCAGCTTCCGTACTGCTGGCGCCGCAGGCTGGGGCTCGGCCCGGCGGCCGAGGCGATGACGAGGCCGGCCATGGTGGGTACCGCCTCGGGGCGGACGCTGTTGGGCATCGTGCGCATCAGCGCCACCAGGTTCGGCACGACGTGGTCGACCGGTTGCCGCTGTTCGGGACCGGCCTCGGCCCTGCCGTCGTGCACGGCCTTCAGGCGGGAGTCGATCAGCACGAGTGCGGCGCCAACATCGCCGACGGGAGCGTGCTGAGGGGCGTAGGGCGAGGAGGGCAGAGGATTCCCCTCGGTGACCGACACGGCGTGCCGCCGGGTGGCAGGCGCTACCGGTGAGCCCTGCGTCTCCCCCGGAATGCCCCTCTTCACTCCCTACGCAAGCGCACACGCGTGTGGCAAACACCGCACTGACGAAGCGGAGCGGCGCCGATACGCTACGGCACAGTAGCTCAGCGGCCTTGCGCCGTTCCGGTCTCCGGCGGCCGCCCTCACGGCGCCGGGTGCCGACCGTCCACCCCTCGTGACCAGGCAGGGAGCCGCATCCCGATGTCCGCGCCGGAAAACGCCACCACACCGCCCAACCCCGAGCTGCACACCACCGCGGGCAAGCTCGCGGATCTGCAGCGTCGGATCGAGGAGGCCACGCACGCCGGTTCCGCGCGTGCGGTCGAGAAGCAGCACGCCAAGGGCAAACTGACGGCGCGTGAGCGAATCGACCTCCTCATCGACGAGGGTTCCTTCGTGGAGCTGGACGAGTTCGCCCGGCACCGCTCCACCAGCTTCGGCCTGGAGGCGAACCGCCCGTACGGCGACGGTGTCGTGACCGGTTACGGCATGGTCGACGGCCGGCCCGTGGCGGTGTTCTCGCAGGACTTCACCGTCTTCGGCGGGGCGCTCGGCGAGGTCTTCGGCCAGAAGATCATCAAGGTGATGGACTTCGCGCTGAAGAACGGCTGCCCGGTCATCGGCATCAACGACTCGGGCGGCGCGCGCATCCAGGAGGGGGTGAGCGCCCTCGGCATGTACGGCGAGATCTTCCGCCGCAACACCCACGCCTCCGGCGTGATCCCGCAGATCTCCCTGGTGGTGGGTCCGGCGGCGGGCGGCGCGGTGTACTCCCCCGCGATCACCGACTTCACGGTGATGGTCGACCAGACCTCGCACATGTTCATCACCGGCCCGGACGTCATCAAGACGGTCACCGGCGAGGACGTCGGCTTCGAGGAGCTGGGCGGCGCGCGGACGCACAACGCCACCTCGGGCGTCGCGCACCACATGGCGGGTGACGAGAAGGACGCCATCGAGTACGTCAAGTCGCTGCTGTCCTACCTGCCCTCGAACAACCTCAGCGAGGCCCCGGTCTTCCCCGAGGAGGCGGACCTGGAGGTCGGCGACGAGGACCGCGAGCTGGACGTGATCATCCCGGACAGCGCGAACCAGCCGTACGACATGCAGCGCGTCATCGAGCACGTGCTGGACGACGGGGAGTTCCTGGAGACGCAGGCCCTGTTCGCGCCGAACATCGTCACCGGCTTCGGACGCGTCGAGGGCCACCCGGTCGGCATCGTCGCCAACCAGCCGATGCAGTTCGCCGGCTGCCTGGACATCGACGCGAGCGAGAAGGCGGCCCGCTTCGTGCGGACCTGCGACGCCTTCAACGTGCCGGTCCTGACCTTCGTCGACGTGCCGGGCTTCCTGCCGGGCGTCGACCAGGAGCACACCGGCATCATCCGCCGCGGCGCCAAGCTGATCTACGCGTACGCCGAGGCGACCGTCCCGCTGATCACCGTGATCACCCGGAAGGCGTTCGGCGGGGCGTACGACGTGATGGGCTCCAAGCACCTGGGCGCCGACCTCAACCTGGCCTGGCCGACAGCGCAGATCGCCGTGATGGGCGCGCAGGGCGCGGTCAACATCCTGCACCGCCGCACGCTGGCGCAGACTCCCGACGACGAGCTGGAGGCGGTGCGCACGCGCCTCATCCAGGAGTACGAGGAGGCGCTGCTCAACCCCTACACGGCGGCCGAGCGCGGCTACATCGACGCGGTGATCATGCCGTCGGCCACGCGCGGCCACATCGTGCGCGGGCTGCGGCAACTGCGCACCAAGCGGGAGAGTCTGCCGCCGAAGAAGCACGGCAACATCCCGCTCTGACGGATTCGGCACTGCCTGGAGGCCCGAGATGATGATCAAGGTCGTACGGGGCAACCCGACGCCGGAGGAACTGGCCGCCGCCCTCGCCGTGGTCCGGGCACGGGCCGCCTCCGTGACCGGTTCCGAGGAGGGACCGGGCGCGCCCGAGGGCTGGTCCGACCCGGCGCGCATCGCCCGGACCCGGATGCCCGCGCCGGGCCCGCGTTCGTGGGCGCGGACGTTCTGGCCGTCGTAGCTCCCGCCGTACCGCGCGGGTGCGGTTCCGGGGTTCCCGGTGGCCGGGGAGGCGCTTGAGTATCCGTACTCAAGCACCTCCGGCGTGCGGAGCGGAGGATCGGATTCATGCTGTGGTCCGATTCCGTGGAACGTGAGGAAGAGGTGCCCCGCGCCGCGCGCGAGGCCCACGCCATGCTGCGGCGTGCGTGGGTGCTGCTGGCGGTGGCGGCAGTGATCGTGATGTGTGTGCTGGGGCTGCGCTGACGCGGGGCGGCGGTCTCCCGGAGCGGGTGCGGCGGCCGGTCCCTGGGGTGCCGGGCGGGCGGTTAGGGTCGGGGGATGAGCAATCGTCGTGTGGTGCTGGCATCGGCCTCCCCTGCCCGTCTCGGTCTGCTGCGGCAGGCGGGGCTGGCGCCCGAGGTGATCGTCAGCGGGGTGGACGAGGACGCGCTGACCGCCGATTCCCCCGGCGCGCTGGCGCTGGTCCTCGCCGAGGCCAAGGCCGACGCGGTGGCGGCCCGGCCCGAGGCGTCGGGCTCGGTGCTGATCGGCTGCGACTCGGTACTGGATCTGGACGGGGTGGCGCTCGGCAAGCCCGCCGACGCCGAGGACGCCACGGCCCGCTGGAAGGCGATGCGCGGCCGGGACGGTGTGCTGCGCACCGGCCACTGCGTGATCGACACGGCCTCCGGACGCCGGGCCTCCGCCACCGCCTCCACCACCGTTCGCTTCGGCGAACCCTCGGACGAGGAGATCGCCGCCTACGTGGCGAGCGGCGAGCCCCTCTACGTCGCCGGGGCGTTCACCCTGGACGGCAGGTCGGCGCCGTTCATCGACGGCATCGACGGCGACCCGGGCAACGTCATCGGCCTCTCGCTGCCCCTGCTGCGCCGCCTCCTCGGCGAACTCGACCTGGCGATCACCGACTTCTGGGAGTAGCCCGCGGGGTGCGCCTGCGGCCGCCTCGTCGAACCACTCCCGCAGCGGCCGCTCGTATCGCTGGTCGGACATGGGGGGACTCCTTGTCGGGGCGGTCCGGCGCGCGGCCGGCCCGCCGGGCGTGACTACCGCTTGTCGTGCATGGCCGGGGAGCAGTTGTCCGGGCACAGGGATCCCCGGTCCCGGCAGACGTGGATCCAGGTGTCTCTGACGTACCGCGCGGCGCCGTCGGGGACGGCCTTGTCCTGTCTGCCGTTGAAGCGGTTCCAGCTGTAGCCCTCGGCTTTGGCCTGGACGGAGGCGTTGTGGCCGTCGCCGGCCGAGGTGTCGGTGAGGTCGCCTCGGAAGTGGGACCCGCCGTAATTGACGCCGGTCGGCACCCACTTGTAGCTGCCGCCGCCGAAGGCGGTGCTGCCTCTGGTGAGTTCGGGGATCGTGCGCCAGGCCGCGGCGAGGGCCATGCCCATGCCGCGGAAAGGGAGGAACGGCCCATCACCCCAGGTCCGCCGCCCCGAAACCCACCCCCGACAACCCCCGCGCCACAGGCCGAGGAGACCACCATGACCACCCCTCGAACCGCTACCCCGCGAACCGCCAACCCTCGAACCGCCGCCCCGCGAACCACTCCCGCTCGCCCGCGACTACGCGGCAGGCTTCGGCCTCGGCTCGCCCGGCGCCTGCACCTGCATCTGCGCCTCGCCGTCGCCCGGCTCCTCCGGCTTCGGGACTCCGGGTCGGCCACCCGGCCCGTACGCCACCAACACGAACACGATCAGCGCGAGCACGACCATCAACACGGCGAAGGCTTCCCAGCCGACGAGGCCGACCGCCAGAGCGCCCAGTACGCCGTGGACGACGGACACGATGACGAGCAGGACGCGGCCGAAGCGCGCCGGTGCCCGGTCGCGGGCGCCGACGAGCAGGAGCACCAGCCCGCAGCCGGCGAGGAAGACGGCGGAGAAGATGCCGAAGCCGAGCGCCCCGTCGGACATCAGCGCCGGGTCGAGCCCGTCGAGCGACATCGACTGGTTCTCCACCACCATGCCGACCGTCATCAGCAGCATGAAGACGCCGAACGCCTCCGCCATCAGTACGACTCCCGCCGCGATCGCCGCCACTCTGCGCATCACCGCGCCACCCCCTGCTCCGTCCGGCCGGGCGACCGGAACTTAGGCCCGCACGCCTGCCTGGACGGGGGCGCCGACGGGGCGCCGCACGCGGTTACCCGCAGTACGGCGACAGCGCGAACGCTACTAACCGGTAAACCTCCGGACAAGACTCCCGCGACACTCCGCCGGACCGCAAAGAAATCCCGCGCCCTTCGTAGGAACTCCACAAAGAACATGGAGCGTGGGACGGGTCCGCCTACAGAGACCTTGACCACACCGGGGAGCTGCTGTGCCCCGGGGAATCCCCGCGTACCTTGGTGCGACAAGGGATGCAGCCACCTTCGTGAGCCTCGGATCACACTCCGTGTGGGCAAGCTCACCTCTGGGGACGGGTCGTAGAGCCGTGTGGGCAGTCCCTAAACTCAGCTTGTTTCAAGGAGGGAGCCATCGTGCGCAAGGTGCTCATCGCCAACCGAGGCGAAATCGCTGTCCGCGTTGCCAGGGCATGCCGGGACGCCGGGATCGAGAGCGTAGCCGTCTACGCCGACCCGGACCGGGACGCTCTGCACGTCCGCGCGGCCGACGAGGCGTTCGCCCTGGGCGGTGACACGCCCGCGGCCAGCTATCTGGACATGGCGAAGGTGCTCCAGGCCGCCGCCGACTCCGGCGCGGACGCGATCCACCCCGGCTACGGGTTCCTCTCCGAGAACGCGGAGTTCGCGCAGGCGGTCATCGACGCGGGCCTGACCTGGATCGGCCCGCCGCCGCAGGCCATCCGCGACCTCGGCGACAAGGTGGCGGCCCGTCACATCGCCCAGCGCGCCGGAGCGCCCCTGGTGGCCGGCACCCCGGACCCGGTCTCCGGTTCCGACGAGGTCGTGGCCTTCGCCGAGGAGCACGGCCTGCCGATCGCCATCAAGGCGGCCTTCGGCGGCGGTGGGCGCGGGCTGAAGGTGGCCCGCACCCTCGAAGAGGTGCCCGAGCTGTACGACTCGGCCGTGCGTGAGGCCGTCGCGGCCTTCGGCCGGGGCGAGTGCTTCGTCGAGCGCTACCTGGACAAGCCGCGCCACGTCGAGACGCAGTGCCTGGCCGACCGCCACGGCAACGTCGTCGTGGTCTCCACCCGCGACTGCTCGCTCCAGCGCCGCCACCAGAAGCTGGTCGAGGAGGCACCGGCCCCCTTCCTGAGCGGGGCTCAGGTCGAGGAGCTGTACTCGGCGTCCAAGGCCATCCTCAAGGAGGCCGGTTACGTCGGCGCGGGCACCGTCGAGTTCCTCGTCGGCAATGACGGCACCATCTCCTTCCTGGAGGTCAACACCCGTCTCCAGGTGGAGCACCCGGTCACCGAGGAGGTCTCGGGGATCGACCTGGTCCGCGAGATGTTCCGCATCGCCGACGGCGAGGAGCTGGGCTACGACGACCCCGCGCTGCGCGGCCACTCCTTCGAGTTCCGCATCAACGGCGAGGACCCGGGCCGGGGCTTCCTGCCCGCGCCCGGCACCGTCACCGCCTTCGACACGCCGGCCGGCCCCGGTGTCCGCCTGGACGCCGGTGTGGAGTCCGGCAGCGTGATCGGCCCGGCCTGGGACTCTCTGCTGGCCAAGCTGATCGTCACCGGCGCCACCCGCGAGCAGGCGCTCCAGCGCGCCGCCCGGGCGCTGGCGGAGTTCAACGTCGAGGGCATGGCGACGGCCATCCCCTTCCACCGGGCCGTCGTCGCCGACCCGGCGTTCGCGCCCGAACTCACCGGGTCCGGCGAGCCGTTCACCGTTCACACCCGGTGGATCGAGACCGAGTTCGTCAACGAGATCAAGCCGTTCGACGCCCCCGCCGACGGTGACGCCGAGGACGAGTCCGGTCGCGAGACGGTCGTCGTGGAGGTGGGCGGCAAGCGCCTGGAGGTCTCCCTCCCGTCCTCCCTGGGCATGTCCCTGGCCCGCACCGGTCTCGCCGCCGGAGCCAAGCCGAAGCGCCGTGCCGCCAAGAAGTCCGGCCCGGCCGCCTCCGGCGACAGCCTCGCCTCGCCCATGCAGGGCACGATCGTCAAGATCGCGGTGGAGGAGGGCCAGGAGGTCAAGGAGGGCGACCTCGTCGTCGTCCTGGAGGCCATGAAGATGGAGCAGCCGCTGAACGCCCACCGTTCCGGCACCGTCAAGGGCCTGACCGCCGAGGTCGGCGCCTCGATCACCTCGGGCGCCGTCATCTGCGAGATCAAGGACTGACCGGCTGCTCACCCAGCCATGGGAACGGGCCCCTGCGGACATCCGCCGGGGCCCGTTCCCAGTTCCGTCCCGCCTCCCGTGCCCGCACCCGCACCCGCACTCACACCGCCTCGGAAGGGCCCCTTGTGACGGGCCCACTCGCTGAAGGCGCCGGCGATTGAAGGTTGTTTGCGGCGCCCGGAGTCGCGCGCGTAGCGTCGCCGCCTGTGCTTCCCGACTCCCCCGTGTCGCCCGCGCCGCCGCCGGTCCTGCGTACGGACCGCCTGGTCCTGGAGCCGTACGTCCGGGAGGACGAGGCGGGTTTCCCGGCGCTGTTCCAGGACCCGCAGGTGTCGCGTTGGATGGGTTCGGGTCCGTCTTCGGAGGCCGAGGACCGCGCTCTGTTCGGCCGGATCTTCACCAAGGTCTACGCCCGCCGCCTGTTCGACGTCTGGGCTGTCCGCCGGAACGGCACCCTGATCGGGCACGGCGAGATCAAGCCGACCGAGGCCACCGGCGGCCACGAGCTGATCTACGCCCTGGCCCCGGCGGCTTGGGGCTCGGGCCTGGGCAGCGAGCTGGCGGCGGCGCTGATGGCCCACGGGTCCGACCGCCTCGGCCTGACCGAGGTCCACGCCACGGTGGCGGCTTCGAACCACGCCTCCCTGAAGCTGCTGCACAGACTGGGCTTCAGGCACATCCGCGACATCGAAGAGTCCGACGGCACGACCACCCACGTACTGACCCACCGCCGCTGAACCCCACTCCGCACCGCGCACCCCCGACGGCAAGCCCACCCGGCCCAGCACGGTCCAGAGCCCGGCCCAGCCGATGCTCAGGCCCGCCCCCTCACCCCCCATGGCATCCTGAAGGAGCAGCAAGGGGCGCCCAGCCCCACCCCCGGGAGGGAAACCCATGCCGACCGAAACGGACCAGCGCCCCCTGCGCGCCGACGCGAGGCGCAACCGCGAACGCCTCCTCGCCGAGGCCCGCCGCGCCTTCGCGGCGCACGGCACGGACACGTCGCTGGAGGAGATCGCCCGCCGCGCGGGCGTCGGCATCGGCACCCTCTACCGCCACTTCCCGCACCGCGAGGCTCTGCTCAGCGCGGTCTTCGCCGACGCCGTGGGCGACCTGCTGGAGCGGGCCCGGGAGCTGCTGCGGGCGGAACACCCGTGCGCCGCCCTGGTCGAGTGGCTCCGTTCCCTGATCACTCATGCGAGTGAGTATCAGGGCCTGTCCGGAGCGCTCATGTCGGCATCCAGCGGGGCCGGTTCGGAGCTCTCCCGGTGCAGCGACCCGATGCGCGCCGCCGGTTCCGCCCTGCTGGCCCGAGCGCAGGAGTCGGGCGCGGTCCGCTCGGACGTCTCCATCGGCGACCTGCTCCAGCTGACCAACGCGATCGCGCTGGCCGCCGAGGCCACCCCGGACGAACCGGAGCTGGCCGACCGCCTGCTCTCCCTCACCCTGCGCGGCATCCGCCCGGACTGACCCGGCCCCACGCGGTTTGAGGGCACGCCGTCTCGGTCGCCCAGGCGAGGCCAGCTCCCCGACGGCCGGCCGCCGACGCCACCTCGGACGAACCGGGACTCGCCGGCCGCCCACTCTCCCTACCCTGCGCGGCATCTGCCCGGACTGACCCGGCCCCACGCGAGCCGAAGCACGCCGCCTCCCCACCACTGGTGGCCGAAACCGCCCACACTTCCCCGCCCCCCACACACCCGAGTCGAAGCGCACCGTCCCCGGCACCTCGGCGACACCACCACGACAGGCCGGCGTAAGCCACGCCGAGCTCGTTGACCGTGCCCTGCCCGGCCGCACCACCCACCGCGACCGGCCTGACCGGCCTGCCCGAAGGCGCGCGACCGGCGAGCCCGTGATCGGAACCCGCGCCCCCGAGCGCGGGCAGACCTTCGAGCCCGGCTCAAGCCTCGCCGTACGCGAACGGTCACCCCCGCCCCGGCACAGCCGAGCCCCGCCCGCGCCCCGCGAACCGGCTCACCTCCGCCGCAGGTCCGCCACTCTCCCCCGCTCCCCGGCCTGCTGCTCTCCCAGGAGCCCGGGCCCCCCGCGCAACTGCGGTCCGCCCGGAGGCGGCGCCCCGTGCACGGTCCGCCGCTGGCCTGGGAGCGGCATCTCGCGGCGCACCCCGTTGCCCCGGCCGCCGGTGGCGGCCGGGGGCGGCGGGGTCTCGGCGGGCGGCTGGTGGGCGCCGGTCATGGAGATCTGCACGCCCTGGTCGGCCAGTGCCTGGAGTTCGGCGGCGGCGCGCTCCTCGTGGGGCGGTGGTTCGTCGGTGACCAGGCGGGTGATGAGGTCGGTGGGCACCGTCTGGAACATGGTGTCGCTGCCGAGTTTGGTGTGGTCGGCGAGGATGACGACCTCGGCGGCGGCCTGGACCAGGGCCCGGTCGACGCTGGCGGAGAGCATGTTGGAGGTGGACAGGCCCCGTTCGGCGGTCAGGCCGGTGCCGGAGAGGAAGGCGCGGGAGACCCGGAGCCCCTGGAGGGACTGCTCGGCTCCGCTGCCGACGAGGGCGTAGTTGGAGCCGCGCAGGGTGCCGCCGGTCATGACGACCTCCACCCGGTTGGCGTGGGCCAGTGCCTGGGCGACCAGCAGGGAGTTGGTGACGACGGTCAGCCCGGGGACCCGGGCGAGGCGGCGGGCCAGCTCCTGAGTGGTCGTACCGGCGCCGACCACCACGGCCTCCCCCTCGCCGACCAGCCCGGCGGCCAGGTCGGCGATGGCGGTCTTCTCCGCCGAGGCGAGGTGGGACTTCTGCGGGAAACCGGATTCGCGGGTGAAACCTCCCGGGAGTACGGCGCCGCCGTGGCGGCGGTCGAGGAGTCCTTCCGCCTCCAGCGCCCGCACGTCCCGCCGTACGGTCACTTCGGAGGTCTGGACGACGCGGGCGAGCTCCCGGAGCGAAACCGCTCCGTTGGCCCGCACCATTTCGAGGATCAATTGGCGACGTTCTGCAGCGAACACGGAACTGACAGTAATGCCAACGACCGTCTGCTTTCAGCAGTTTGCGCCGGATAACAGAAATTGTTCGCACCGGGTCCGCCGAGGTGGTATATGCGACTGGCCCACCCCAGGAGCACCTGCGGGATTGCCTCCGGGCCCCCTGGAACCCCGCACTCCACTTCGCGGAAACGCTCCCGCACACCCCACTTCTGACCTGCGCGGGCGCCCCGGAAACACCGCGGCCCCGGCGGCCGGGTGCGGCTGCCGGGGCCTGGAGCGCGCCGGAGGTCAGGAGTCCGAGGCGAGCTTCCGCGTGTGGAGCTGGCGCGCCACCTCGGCGATCGAACCGGAGAGCGACGGGTACACCGTGAAGGTGTTGGCGATCTGCTCGACGGTCAGATTGTTGTCGACGGCGATCGAGATCGGGTGGATCAGTTCGGAGGCGCGCGGCGCCACCACGACACCGCCGACCACGATCCCGGTACCCGGGCGGCAGAAGAGCTTCACGAAGCCGTCCCGGATGCCCTGCATCTTGGCGCGCGGGTTGCGCAGCAGCGGCAGCTTGACCACGCGGGCGTCTATGACGCCCTTGTCCACGTCGGCCTGGCTGTAGCCGACGGTGGCGATCTCGGGGTCGGTGAAGATGTTGCCGGAGACGGTCTTCAGGTCGAGGGGCGCGACCGCGTCGCCGAGGAAGTGGTACATCGCGATCCGGCCCTGCATGGCGGCGACCGAGGCGAGGGCGAAGACGCCGGTCACGTCACCGGCCGCGTAGACGCCGGGGGCGGAGGTGCGGGAGACCTTGTCGGTCCAGATGTGGCCGGACTCCTTGAGGCGTACCCCGGCCTCCTCCAGGCCCATCCCCGCGCTGTTGGGGACGGCGCCGACCGCCATCAGGCAGTGGCTGCCGGTGATGACCCGGCCGTCGGCGAGGGTGACCTCGACGCGGTCGCCGACCCGCTTGGCGGACTGGGCGCGGGAGCGGGCCATGACGTTCATGCCGCGGCGGCGGAAGACGTCCTCCAGGACGGCGGCTGCGTCCGGGTCCTCGCCGGGGAGCACCCGGTCGCGGCTGGAGACCAGCGTGACCCGGGAACCGAGTGCCTGGTACGCCCCGGCGAACTCGGCGCCGGTGACGCCGGAGCCGACCACGATCAGCTCCTCGGGAAGCTCGTCGAGGTCGTAGACCTGGGTCCAGTTG
This sequence comes from Streptomyces sp. NPDC058373, assembly GCF_042723275.1. Taxonomy (NCBI): domain Bacteria; kingdom Bacillati; phylum Actinomycetota; class Actinomycetes; order Kitasatosporales; family Streptomycetaceae; genus Streptomyces; species Streptomyces sp. NPDC058373. The sequence goes on from NZ_JBHXJE010000001.1 coordinate 180,532, forward strand.
AGGATGCGCTCGCCGTCGGGCTGGGCGTCGGCCAGCTCGCGCGGGTGGCCGCCGGTCGCCAGCAGCACCGCGTCGGCGGTCAGCCGCTCCTCGGTGCCGTCGGCCGCGGTCACCACGACGGTCCGCGAGCCGTCGGTTCCCTGCTGGCCCTCCAGCCGCCCCCGGCCGCGCAGCACGCGGGCACCGGCCCGGGTCACCGAGGCGGTGATGTCGTGCGACTGGGCGAGCGCGAGGCGCTTCACCCGGCGGTTGACCTTGCCGAGGTCGACACCGACCACCCGGGCGGGTGAGTCGATGTGTGGGGTGTCGTCGGCGACGATGATGCCCAGCTCCTCGTAGGAGGAGTCGAAGGTCGTCATCACCTCGGCGGTGGCGATGAGGGTCTTGGACGGGACGCAGTCGGTCAGTACCGACGCCCCGCCCAGGCCGTCGCAGTCGACGACGGTCACCTCCGCGCCGAGTTGCGCGGCGACGAGCGCCGCTTCGTAGCCGCCAGGTCCGCCACCGATGATCACGATCCGAGTCACGTACTCCATTGTCCCGCACGCCTCGCGGAGCGACGCCCCGGGGCCCTCCGTCCGGGGTGCGGCGGCCCCGGCGCCGCTCCGAGCTGTGGTTCCGTAACACCCGGACGCCCGCCGCTCCTGCCGTACCCTCGGAACCATGTCGCTCTTCGCCGCGTACGCCGGCACTCTCGACGCGCGGCTCATGTCCCGCCGCGCCCCGCACTCCCCGCTGCGCGCCACCGGCTGGCTCAACGGGTGGCGGCTCACCTTCGGGGGCGAGCACCTGGGCTGGGAAGGGGCGCTCGCCACCATCGTGGAGGCGCCGCGCTCGCAGGTCTTCGTGGCGCTGTACGACATCGCGCCGATGGACGAGGACGCGATGGACCGGTGGGAGGGCGTGGGCCTCGACATCTACCGCCGGATGCGGGTGCGGGTGGACACCCTGGACGCCGCGGAGCCCGCCTGGGTCTACGTCCTCAACGGCTACGAGGGCGGTCTGCCCTCCGCCCGGTACCTCGGCGAGATCGCGGACGCCGCCGAGTCGGCCGGAGCCCCCCACGACTACGTGATGGAACTGCGCAAACGACCCTGCTGACCAGGCGCGGCCCGAGAGCCGGTCCGCACGTCGGCCGCCCCCGCCGTCTACGCGCGTAGGCAGAGAGCGGCTACGCTCTCCCCCGTGAACGCATCTGCCATCCCCGGACACCTGCCCAGCGACCCGTACACCGCAGCGGGCGACGCGGCCGCCACGCTGCGCGCGCTGACCGGTGCCGACACCCACGACGTCGCCCTCGTGATGGGCTCGGGCTGGCTGCCCGCGGCCGACCAGCTGGGGCCCGCGGAGCACGAGTTCCCCGTCACCGAGCTGCCCGGCTTCCCGCCGCCCGCCGTCGAGGGCCACGCCGGTACGGTCCGCTCCCAGCTCATCGAGGGCCGCCGCGCGCTGGTCTTCCTGGGCCGCACCCACTTCTACGAGGGCCGAGGCGTCGCCGCCGTCGTGCACGGCGTGCGCACCGCGGTCGCCGCCGGGTGCAAGACCATCGTGCTGACCAACGGCTGCGGCGGCCTGCGCGAGGGCATGGTCCCCGGCCAGCCGGTCCTCATCAGCGACCACCTGAACCTCACCGCCTCCTCCCCGGTCGTCGGCGCCCGCTTCATCGACCTGACCGACCTGTACTCGCCGCGGCTGCGCACCCTGTGCAAGGAGATCGACGCGAGCCTGGAGGAGGGCGTCTACGCCCAGTTCCCCGGGCCGCACTACGAGACGCCCGCCGAGATCCGGATGGCCCGCACGCTCGGCGCCGACCTGGTCGGCATGTCCACCGCGCTGGAGGCGATCGCGGCCCGCGAGGCCGGCGCCGAGGTGCTCGGGATCTCCCTGGTCACCAACCTCGCCGCCGGGATGACGGGCCAGCCGCTGAGCCACGAGGAGGTGCTCCAGGCCGGGCGCGACTCCGCCACCCGGATGGGCGCGCTCCTGCGCCAGGTCCTCGGCCGCGTCTGACCTCGTCCGACCGCGCCTGCCGGCGCCCGGGCGCGTCCGGTCACCGCCGGTCGCGCCCGGTCGCGAGGGGCCCTGCCGCGGGGCCCCGCCCGTCCGCCGTCCCGCCCGCAGAGAGGCACCGCATGTCCGCCCCGTCCGACGACCTCCACCGGCGGGCCGCCGCCTGGCTCGCCGAGGACCCCGATCCCGAGACCCGCGCGGAACTGGCCGCCCTGATCGAGGCGGCCGAGGACGACCCCGCGCCGCTGGCGGAGCGGTTCTCGGGGACGCTGACCTTCGGTACGGCCGGGCTCCGCGGCGAGCTGGGCGCGGGCCCGACCCGGATGAACCGGGCCGTGGTGATCCGCGCCGCCGCCGGGCTCGCCGCGTACCTGCGGGAGACCGGGCAGGCCGACGCGGGCCCGGTCGTCGTCGGCTACGACGCGCGGCACAACTCCGAGCGGTTCGCCCGTGACACCGCCGAGGTCATGGCGGGCGCGGGCCTGCGCGCCCTGCTGCTCCCCCGCCCGCTGCCCACCCCCGTCCTCGCCTTCGCCATCCGGCACCTGGGCGCGGTCGCGGGCGTCGAGGTGACGGCGAGCCACAACCCGCCCCGGGACAACGGCTACAAGGTCTACCTCGGCGACGGCAGCCAGATCGTGCCGCCCGCCGACGCCCAGATCGCCGCCCGGATCGCGGCGGTCGGCGCGCTGGACTCCGTACCGCGTGCCGAGGGCGGCGGCACGGTGCTCGACGAGTCGGTGGTCGACGCCTACCTGGACCGGGCCGCCGCCGTCCTCGCCCCCGGCTCCGCGCGGACGGCGAGGACCGTCCACACCGCCCTGCACGGCGTCGGCGCGGTCCCGCTGGCCGCCGCCTTCGCCCGGGCCGGGTTCCCGGCGCCGGTGCCGGTCGCCGAGCAGGCCGAGCCGGACCCGGACTTCCCCACGGTGGCCTTCCCCAACCCGGAGGAGCCCGGCGCCATGGACCTGGCGCTCGCCACGGCCCGCCGAAGCGCCCCCGACCTGGTCCTCGCCAACGACCCGGACGCCGACCGGCTCGCCGCCGCCGTCCCGGACGAGGCGGCCGAGGGCGGCTGGCGGATGCTGCGGGGCGACGAGACGGGCGCGCTCCTCGCCGCCCACCTGGTCCGCCGGGGGCTGCCCGAGGGCGCGGTGTTCGCCACCTCGATCGTCTCCTCCTCGCTCCTGTCGAAGATCGCCGAGGCGGCGGGCGCCGGGTACGCGGAGACGCTCACCGGCTTCAAGTGGATCGCCCGCGCCGAGGGGTTGCGCTTCGGCTACGAGGAGGCGCTCGGCTACTGCGTCGACCCCGAGGGTGTCCGCGACAAGGACGGCATCACGGCGGCGCTGCTCCTGACCGAGCTGGCCTCGGAGCTGAAGGAGAGCGGGGAGACGCTGCTCGGCCTGCTGGACGAGCTGGCGGTGCGCCACGGCGTGCACGCCACCTCGCAGCTCTCGGTCAGGGTGGACGACCTGAGCGTCATCGCCCGCGCCATGGAGCGGCTGCGCTCGGCTCCGCCGGAGCGCCTGGGCGGGCTGCCGGTGGTGCGGACCGAGGACCTGAGCGAGGGCGTGGGCGGGCTGCCGCCCACCGACGGCCTGCGGTACACGCTGGACGGGGCGCGCGTCGTGGTCCGGCCGAGCGGCACCGAGCCGAAGCTCAAGTGCTACCTGGAGGCGGTCGTGCCGGTCGGCGGCCCGGAGGGGCTGCCCGAGGCGCGGGCCGCCGCCGTCCGCACGCTGGCCGCCGTCGAGGCGGACCTCGCCGAGGCCGCCGGGCTCTGAACACGACTCCGCCGCCCGTCCCGACAGGGGGAGGGGCGGCGGAGCCGCACGCGCGTACGGCGGGCCGGGGCTCAGCCGGTGGCGACCAGCGCCACCAGCGCGATCGCGCCGACGGCGGTCGGCGCGATGATCTCGTACGCCCAGCGGACCACGGCCTGGCCCTGCGCGGTGGGCGCCGCCGCCCGGCGCTCGGCGATCTCCCGCAGGTCCTCGACGGCCTGGTCGGAGTCGCCCCGGACGGGCTGCGCCACGGTGGTGGGGGTGGCGCCGTGCGGGTCGGCCACCGCGTTCCGCATCTGGGCGCGGGCGGCCTTCTTGCGGGCGCGCAGCGAGACCGGGAGCGCCCAGAGCTGGTAGGTGCGGCCCTCGCTGCGGACCTCGTTGGTGAAGCCGGCGCGGAGTTCGGCGACGGCGGCCCAGGGCAGCGTGACGGTGCGGAACGGGTTGCGGACGGTCAGCCGGTCCTCGTCGGCGAGGACCGCGGGCCGCAGCGTGTAGGCGACGACCAGTGGGACCAGCATCACCAGCGCGGCCAGGGCCAGCCACGGGGTGCGCCCGCTGCCGCGCACGATCGCGTCGACGCCGAACCAGGCGCCGAGTGCCAGCAGCAGGGCGCCGGTCACCAGGGAGGCGGTGGACCGGAAGGTTCTCGGCTCCGGTGCGGAGGACTGCGGGGTGCTCATGAGTGCGATTCTGCCCCACGGCTCGCCCGGGCCCGCCGCACGGGCCACCCGCGCGCGTCCGGTCCGCCCACCCGCGTGCGCCCCCGGCGGCTGCCTCGCCCCCACTCACCCCGCCCTCACGGCTGTACACCTCCCTACGCGCGTAGATATGCTCACCGACGTGAGTATGTCCAGGAAGGAACTCAAGAGTGAGTTCGGCGACGTGACCGCCACGGAGACCGGCCTCCGCCGGTTCCTGCACGGGCTGCCCGGCGTCGACCCGGTAGGACTGGAGGCCCGCGCCGCCGCGCTCGGGACCAGGTCCGTGAAGGCGGAGGCGAAGGCGTACGCGCTGGACCTGGCCGTCTCGATGATCGACCTGACCACGCTGGAGGGGTCGGACACGGCGGGGAAGGTGCGGGCGCTCGGCGCCAAGGCCGTCCTCCCCGATCCCACCGACCGCTCGACACCGCAGGTCGCCGCCGTCTGCGTCTACCCCGACATGGTGGCCACCGCCAAGGCCGCCGTCGCCGGTTCCCCGGTGAAGGTCGCCTCGGTGGCGACCGGCTTCCCGGCCGGGCGGGTCGCGCTCGACGTGAAGCTGGCCGACACCCGGGACGCGGTCGCGGCGGGCGCCGACGAGATCGACATGGTGATCGACCGGGGCGCGTTCCTCGCGGGGAACTACGGCAAGGTCCACGAGGAGATCACCGCCGTCAAGGAGGCCGCGGGCAACGCCCGGCTGAAGGTCATCTTCGAGACCGGCGAGCTCTCCACGTACGACAACATCCGCCGCGCCTCGTGGCTGGCGATGCTGGCCGGCGCCGACTTCATCAAGACCTCGACCGGCAAGGTCGGTGTCAACGCCACCCCGGCCAACACCCTGCTGATGCTCCAGGCCGTCCGCGACTTCCGCGACCGGACCGGCGTCCAGATCGGGGTGAAGCCCGCGGGCGGCATCCGTACGGCCAAGGACGCCGTGAAGTTCCTGGTGCTGGTCAACGAGACGGCGGGCTCCGACTGGCTGGACAGCCACTGGTTCCGCTTCGGCGCCTCCAGCCTCCTGGGCGACCTGCTGATGCAGCGCCAGAAGCTCCGTACCGGCCGATACTCCGGCCCCGACTACGTCACGGTGGACTGAGATGGCCGAGATGAGCGAGACGACGACCGGCGCGGCGACCCCCTCCGATCCCTTCGGCACCTTCGCTTATGCGCCCGCGCCCGAGTCCCGCGCGGTGGTGGACCTAGCCCCCTCCTACGGGCTCTTCATCGACGGCGAGTTCACCGACGCGGCCGACGGGCAGGTCTTCAAGACCCTCTCCCCCTCGACCGAGGAGGTCCTCTCCGAGGTGGCCCGCGCGGGCGCCGAGGACGTGGACCGCGCGGTCAAGGCGGCCCGCAGGGCGTTCGGCCCGTGGTCGGCGCTGCCCGGTGCCGAGCGCGCCAAGTACCTCTTCCGGATCGCCCGGATCATCCAGGAGCGCTCGCGCGAACTGGCGGTCCTGGAGACGCTGGACAACGGCAAGCCGATCAAGGAGACCCGCGACAGCGACCTCCCGCTGGTCGCCGCGCACTTCTTCTACTACGCGGGCTGGGCGGACAAGCTGGCGCACGCCGGCTTCGGCCCCGACCCGCGCCCGCTGGGCGTGGCGGCACAGGTCATCCCGTGGAACTTCCCGCTGCTGATGCTGGCGTGGAAGATCGCCCCGGCGCTGGCGGCGGGCAACACCGTGGTGCTGAAGCCGGCCGAGACGACGCCGCTGTCGGCGCTCTTCTTCGCCGACATCTGCCGCAGCGCGGGCCTGCCCAAGGGCGTCGTCAACATCCTCCCCGGGTACGGCGACGCGGGCGCGGCCCTGACCGCCCACCCGGACGTCGACAAGGTCGCCTTCACCGGCTCGACCGCCGTCGGCAAGGAGATCGCCCGCACGGTCGCGGGCACCCGCAAGAAGCTGACCCTGGAGCTGGGCGGCAAGGGCGCCAACATCGTCTTCGACGACGCCCCGCTGGACCAGGCGGTCGAGGGGATCGTCAGCGGCATCTTCTTCAACCAGGGGCAGGTCTGCTGCGCCGGCTCCCGCCTGCTGGTCCAGGAGTCGGTGGCCGAGGAGGTGGTGGAGGCCCTCAAGCGGCGGCTGACCACCCTGCGCCTCGGCGATCCGCTGGACAAGAACACCGACATCGGCGCGATCAACTCCGCCGAGCAGCTGGCCCGGATCACGGAGCTGACCGAGGCGGGCGAGGCGGAGGGCGCCGAGCGCTGGAGCGCGCCCTGCGACCTCCCGTCCACCGGCCACTGGTTCGCGCCGACCGTCTTCACCCAGGTCACCCAGGCCCACCGGATCGCCCGCGAGGAGATCTTCGGGCCGGTGCTCTCGGTGCTGACCTTCCGCACCCCGGCCGAGGCGGTCGCCAAGGCCAACAACACGCCGTACGGCCTCTCCGCCGGCATCTGGTCGGAGAAGGGCTCGCGCATCCTCGCGGTCGCCGAGAAGCTCCGCGCGGGCGTGGTGTGGGCCAACTCGTTCAACAAGTTCGACCCCACGTCGCCGTTCGGCGGCTACAAGGAGTCGGGCCACGGCCGTGAGGGCGGCCGGCACGGTCTGGAGGCGTACCTCGATGTCCGATAAGCCGGAGCCGCCGGTGCGGCTCTCCGTGTTCAAGACCTACAAGCTGTACGTCGGGGGGAAGTTCCCCCGCAGCGAGAGCGGCCGGGTGTACGAGGTGACCGACTCCAAGGACCGCCCGCTCGCCAACGCTCCCCAGGGCTCCCGCAAGGACGCCCGGGACGCGGTGGTCGCCGCGCGCAAGGCGTTCGGCGGCTGGTCGGGCGCGACCGCGTACAACCGGGGCCAGGTCCTGTACCGGGTCGCGGAGATGCTGGAGGGCCGCGCGGACCAGTTCGCCCGCGAGGTCGCCGAGGCCGAGGGCCTCTCGCGCTCCAAGGCGGCCGCCCAGGTCGCGGCCGCCGTCGACCGCTGGGTCTGGTACGCCGGGTGGACCGACAAGATCGCCCAGGTCGCGGGCGGCGCCAACCCGGTCGCGGGCCCGTTCTTCAACCTCTCCTCGCCGGAGCCGACCGGTGTCGTCGCCGTCCTCGCCCCGCAACGCTCCTCGCTGCTCGGCCTGGTCTCGGTGCTCGCCCCGGTGGTCGCCACCGGCTGCACCGCCGTGGTGGCCGCCTCCGAGGAGCGTCCGCTGCCCGCGCTGACCCTCGCCGAGGTGCTGGCCACCTCGGACGTGCCCGGTGGCGTGGTCAACATCCTCAGCGGCCGGACCGCCGAGCTGGCGGCGCCGCTCGCCGCCCACCAGGACGTCAACGCGATCGACCTGACGGGCGCCCCGGGCGAGCTGGCCGTGGAGCTGGAGCGGGCGGCCGCCGACAACCTCAAGCGGGTGCTGCGCCCGGTGGACACCGAGGGGAACGGCGAGGAGTTCGCCGCCGACCCCGGCACGCGCCGCCTGACGCCGTTCCTGGAGACCAAGACGGTCTGGCACCCGACCGGTTCGCTGGGCGTCTCCGGCTCGGCGTACTGACGCTCGACGGCACGACACGGCCGGGGCGGCACCCTCGCGAAGGGTGGCGCCCCGGCCTGTTGCGTGGGCGGCTCAGCCCGGCAGCAGCCCCGCAGCCTGGCCGACCAGCGGCAGGTCGTCCAGCGAACCGCCGTCCGAGAGCGGCCCGGTGACCAGCCCGGTGGAGACCGGCTGGAAGTCGGCGACCTGGGTGCCGAGGGTGTTGTCCAGCGGGTCGGTGCCGGTGCCCGCCAGTGGGTTGAGCGGGAGCTCCTTGACCGGGCCGAGGCTGTGCGTCGTCGACGAGTCCAGCGCGCCGGTGGTGATGCCGACGGCCCCGGTGGCGGTGGAGAGGGCCTCGCCGGTCGAGGCGCCCGGCTGCCCCTCGGCGGCCTGGGCGGCGCCCGCCCCGGCGGTCAGCGCGGCGCCCAGCGCGCCGAGGGCGAGGCCGGCGCGGAGCAGGGCGCGCGGGGCGGTGGGTCGGGGAGTTGCTGCGTGTCGTGCCATGGTGCGCCACCTGACGAGGAGTTGCGGACGTGCGTGAGCGTGCGGGCACACAGCGTAGTCGAGGCGTGACGTACGTTCCAAAGCCCGCCCCGGAAGGTGAACCGTTCCGCGGCATGCCCCACACTGTTCTCCCGTGAGCAGCCTCAGTCCGATACCGACCCGCGTGGTCCTGCTGACCGGCCCTTCCGGTTCCGGCAAGACCTCGCTCGCCGCCCACTCCGGCCTGCCGGTGCTGGCACTCGACGACTTCTACAAGCAGAGCGGCGACCCGACGCTGCCGCTGCTTCCCGCGACGGGCGAGACCGACTGGGACTCGCCGCTCTCCTGGGACGCCGCCGCGGCCCTGGACGCCATCGAGGCGCTCTGCCGCCGGGGGCGCGCGCGAGTGCCGGTCTACGACATCGGGGCCAGCGCCCGGGTCGGCGAGTCGACCCTGGACATCGACCGTACGCCGCTCTTCATCGCCGAGGGCATCTTCGCGGCCGACCTGGTGGAGCGCTGCCGCGAACGCGGCCTGCTCGCCGACGCCCTGTGCCTGCGCGGCCGCCCCGCCACCACCTTCCGCCGCCGCCTCGCCCGCGACCTGCGCGAGGCCCGCAAGCCGCTGACGGTGCTGCTGCGGCGGGGCTGGCGGCTGATGCGCGCGGAACGGACCATCGTCGCCCGGCAGTCGGCTCTCGGCGCCCACCCCTGCACCCGCGAGGAGGCGCTCTGCCGCCTGGCCGCGGCGGCGGCGGGCCGCCACGTCACGGCCCGGGGCACCGCCGACCGCCCGGAGCGGGTCGCCGGGGCGTGAGCCCGGCGGGCCGACGCGGCCCGGACAGGCGAAAGGGCGCCCCCTGGGGGACGCCCTGCCCGCACCCTCCGCCCGTACCGCGGGCGGCCGGAGGAAGGTGCCGGTACCGGGAGGACGAGCGAGGGACCGGCCGGACCCCCCGGCCCTCCGGTCCCGCGCCCTTCCCGGCGATCCCCCCCGGATCCCCCCGTACTGCGCCAGGGCCCCCCGGCCCTGGCTCCCCCGTTTCCCCCTGGTCCGGGTCCGCGCCTGATCCCCCGATCACGCGGTCCCGTTTCCCCCTCGGACTGCCCCACGTCCCCCGTGGGCTGCCCGCTTCCCCCGTCCGGCCCGGCTGCCCGGGCCTGATCCCTCAGGCGACGAGTTCGCCGAAGGACTCCTCCTGGTCACGGCCGAAGCTGAGCACCTCGTCGTCGCGCAGCCTGCGCAGCGACCGCCAGATGCTGGACTTCACCGTGCCGACACTGATGTCGAGTATCTCCGCGATCTCCGGGTCCGTGCGGCCCTCGTAGTAGCGCAGGACCAGCATGGTGCGCTGGAGTTCGGGGAGCCGGGCGAGTGCCTGCCACAGGACGGCGCGCAGTTCGGTGCCGCGCATCGCGTCGGTGTCGCCGGCCGTCTCCGGCAGCTCCTCGGTCGGGTACTCGTTGAGCTTGCGGCGCCTCCAGGCGCTGATGTGCAGGTTGGTCATGGTGCGGCGGAGGTAGCCGCCGACGGCCGCCTTGTCGCTGATCCGGTGCCAGGCGCGGTAGGTGGAGAACAGCGCGCTCTGCAGCAGGTCCTCGGCCTCGTACCGGTCGCCGGTCAGGTGGTAGGCGGTCGCGTACAGGGAAGCGCGGCGCTCGCGGACGTACGCGGTGAACGCCGCCTCGGCGTCGTCCCGCTCGGCCTGCTCACGCCGGTCCCCCGTCTCCCCGTACGCTTCCTGGTTCCGGGGGTCCCCCGTGGTCCCCAGGCCCGTCTGCAGTGCGTCGAACACGGTGACGCGGGGCTGGCGCTCCGCGTGCACGGCGTGCTGACGCCCGGTGCCGCGAGCGCACCCCCGCCCGCTCACGGCACCGGACTTCTCGGTGGTCCGGGCCGCCACGTCGTGCAGACGCGTGACAACCGCACCAGGATTCTTGCCGTGCAGTGCGTTCATCGCGTGCCCTCCTCGTCGTGGAGCCTGGGTTTTCCCGTCTGCCCAGAAGCCTGCCGAAGCGACTTCATGGCGGTGTCCGCCGACTGTCACAGGCCTGTCACAGGGCCTGTCGGCGTGTGGATGAGGTAAGGGAGCGCTCCACCTGTCGAACTCCGCGACGGCATGGGACAGAATGGCGCCTGTGCCTTCCCTGTTGCTGATCGAGGACGACGACGCCATCCGTACGGCCCTGGAGCTGTCGCTGACACGCCAGGGGCATCGGGTGGCGACCGCTGCCACCGGTGAGGAGGGTCTGACGCTCCTGCGCGAGCAGCGGCCGGACCTGATCGTGCTGGACGTGATGCTGCCGGGCATCGACGGCTTCGAGGTGTGCCGGCGCATCCGCCGCACCGACCAGTTGCCGATCATCCTGCTGACCGCGCGCAGCGACGACATCGACGTGGTGGTCGGGCTGGAGTCGGGCGCCGACGACTACGTGGTCAAGCCGGTGCAGGGCCGGGTGCTGGACGCCCGTATCCGCGCGGTGCTGCGGCGCGGCGAGCGGGAGTCGAACGACGCGGCGGTCTTCGGGTCGCTGGTGATCGACCGGGCCGCGATGACGGTGACGAAGAACGGCGAGGATCTGCAACTGACCCCCACCGAGCTGCGGTTGCTGCTGGAGCTGTCCCGCAGGCCCGGGCAGGCGCTCTCCCGGCAGCAGTTGCTGCGGCTGGTCTGGGAGCACGACTACCTCGGTGACTCGCGGCTGGTGGACGCCTGTGTGCAGCGGCTGCGCGCCAAGGTGGAGGACGTGCCGTCCTCGCCGACGCTGATCCGTACCGTGCGCGGCGTCGGCTACCGGCTGGACGCCCCTCAGTGAGACCGGCACACACCGCCGCCCCGCGGGGCGGCGAGAGCCGCGCGCCCGAGGAGCGGGGCGGCGCGGGCGACGAGGGCCTGATCGACGAGACGGGCGAGGGCCGCAGGGCGCGCGGACGGCTGCTGGCCGGGCTGCGCCTCACCAGCCTGCGGCTGCGGCTGGTGCTGGTCTTCGGCCTGGTCGCGCTGACCGCTGCCGTCTCGGCCTCGGGGATCGCCTACTGGCTCAACCGGGAGGCGGTGCTGACCCGGACGCAGGACGCGGCGCTCAGCGACTTCCACCAGGAGCTGCAGAATCACGCGGCCGCGCTGCCGCCGCACCCCTCGCAGGCCGAACTGCGGGACGCGGCGACCGAGATGGCCGACTCCAGCCAGCACTACAGCGTGGTCCTGCTGGCCGAGAACGCCGAGCACGCGGGCGGCCAACGCGTCGCGGGCAACTCCGACCTCGACTCCTTCACCGTGGCCGACGTGCCCCGGTCGCTGCGCGACGCGGTCGGCGAGGAGCACAAGGGGGCCTCCGGCGACCCGGCGGCGTACCACCTGTTCTGGCAGCGGACGGTGGAGGACGGGACGCCCTATCTGATCGGCGGGGCGCAGGTGGCCGGGGGCGGGCCGACCGGGTATCTGAAGAAGTCGCTCCAGGCGGAGGCGGACGACCTCAACTCGCTGGCCTGGTCGCTGGGGATCGCGACGACGCTGGCGCTGATCGGCGCCGCGCTGCTGGCGCACGCGGCGGCGACGACCGTGCTCAGGCCGGTGCACCGGCTCGGGGTCGCCGCCCGGCGGCTCGGCGAGGGCAAGCTCCACACCAGGCTGCGCGTCTCGGGCACCGATGAGCTGGCCGAGCTGTCACGCACCTTCAACCGGACGGCGGCAGCCTTGGAGAAGCAGGTCGACGCGATGAGCGACCGGGAGGAGGCGAGCCGCAGGTTCGTCGCCGACATGTCGCACGAGCTGCGGACGCCGCTGACCGCGATCACCGCCGTCACGGAGGTGCTGGAGGAGGAGCTGGACGCGGAGACCGGCAGTGTCGACCCGATGATCGAACCGGCGGTGCGCCTGGTCATCGGCGAGACCCGGCGGCTGAACACGCTGGTGGAGAACTTGATGGAGGTGACCCGCTTCGACGCGGGCACCGCCCGGCTGGTCCTGGACACCGTGGACATCGCCGACCAGATCACCGCCTGCATCGACGCGCGGGCCTGGCTGGACGCGGTCGAGCTGGACGCCGAGCGGGGCATCATGGCCCACGTCGACCCGCGCCGCCTCGACGTGATCCTCGCCAACCTCATCGGCAACGCCCTCAAGCACGGCGGCTCCCCGGTCCGCGTCTCGGTCCGCGTCGAGCCACCCGGCGACCCGGCCGACGCCGAGGCCGGGGACCAGCTCGTCATCCGGGTACGCGACCACGGGCCCGGCATCCCGGAGGAGGTGCTGCCGCACGTCTTCGACCGGTTCTACAAGGCGAGCGCCTCCCGGCCGCGTTCGGACGGCAGCGGGCTCGGCCTCTCCATCGCGGTGGAGAACGCGCACATCCACGGCGGCGACATCGGCGCCGCCAACTCCCCCGACGGCGGGGCGGTCTTCACGCTGCGGCTGCCGATGGACGGCGGCGAGGTGGAGGCCGAGGGCGACGAGGACACCGGCGACGACGGCGGGCACGGCACCGCCGCACCGGGTGGGGAAGGCGGCGACCGGCGGTGACGCGGAGGATGGCGGTACGGGGGACGGCCGGGCTGGCGCTGGCGGCGGCGGCCGCGACCGTGCTGGGCGGCTGCGGGATCCGGGCGACGGAGGTGCCGACCGACTTCGGCCCGGCCCCGTCGCGGGCCGCCTGCCAGGTGGCGGGGGGCGAGGTCACCGAGCCGGGCGCCCAGGAGTTCACGGCGGCCGTCTCGCTGATGTGCGGCGGGCGGCTGGTCGACGTCGACCGGGTGCTGCCGCTGCGCGAGCGGCAGGCGGCCGACCCGGTGCGGATGGCGGGGGCGCTGCTGGAGGAGCTGGGCCGGAGCCCGTCGAACGGGGAGGAGCGGGCCGGTTTCACCACGGACGTCCGGGGCGGGCTGACGGTCGCGGGCCCCGGCGAAGGCGACCCGCGGGGCGCGCTGCGCCTCGGAACCCTACCCGAGGACCTCTCCGTCTTCGCACTCGCACAGGTCGTGTGCACCTTCTCCGAGAGCCCGGCCGCCGCCTCGGACGGCTCCGTCGTCCTCGGCGGGCCCGACGACTCGCCGTTGCGCCGTTACTCCTGCACTGACGAGGTACGCACCCGGCCCGGCACCGCGCCGACGCCCGCCCAGACCGTCGCCCCCTGATCCGTACCCGCCGCGCGCCGCCCCGGGACCGACCGCCCGGCCGGTACGGACACGGTGCGCTACGAAAGCCGGGCCAGATCCCCCCGACAGCCGGGAACCGCCGGAGCCGCACCCCGCGTCCTTGGATGCGTGCAGCGTCAAGGCTGGGGCGGCGAGAGCGCCCCGATCGGCTTCCGTGCGGCTGGGGGTCTCCTCCTCGTCGCCCATCTCCTCCTCGTCGGATGGGTCACGCTGCGTCCCCTGGACGTCCCCTGGGTGAGCGCGACCAATCTGCATCCGCTGGCCGGCATCCGCGCCGACCTCGCCCGCGGCCCCGCCGAGGCGGCGGGGCGGATCGGCTCCGGCATGCTCCTCCTCGCTCCCCTCGGCATCCTGCTGCCGCTTGCCGACGGGCGGCTCCACGTGTCCCCGGTCGGTTCGCTGTTGCGTACGGTTTCGGCGGCCTCGCTCATCTCGCTGGCCATCGAACTCCTCCAGACGGGTGTGCCCGGCCGCGTGGTGGACGTCGACTCGGTGCTGCTGAACACCGCGGGTGTGGCCCTGCTCCACCTCGCCGTCGTCCCCGCCGCCCGGGCCCGGCTGCGCAGGCCGCCGGCCGGGCCGGGCCGCCCGGCGCCGGGGGCCCGGGGCGGTGCGGGGCGTTCGGAGGCCCGGCGGCCCGGGGCCGGCTCCCCGGAGGTGCTCCGCCGGTGGGACGAGGGCCGGGCTCAGGGTGCGACCCCGACGATTTCCAGGGTGGGTATCGCCCCGTAGAGCGAGGCTTCGCCGTATTCGTCTCTCGTACCGTGGGAAGGAGAGCGGGACATCCGGTCCGGACGGGCCGGAGCCCCGCGCGAGACCCGGACCGGGTCTCGTACCGACGGTTCGCGAAGGAGTTCTCATGTCCTCCAGCCTGGTCCGGCCCACCCGCGGACGGATGATCGGCGGTGTGTGCGCCGCGCTCGCCCAGCGCTTCGGCACCTCCGCGAACACCATGCGCGTGATCTTCGTGGTGTCCTGTCTTCTGCCGGGACCGCAGTTCCTGCTCTACCTGGCGCTGTGGTTCCTGCTGCCGAGCGAGAAGAGCGTCGCCAGGGAATCGTGGTGACCCGCCGCCCCGGGCGCACCGCCGGGGCACACGGAACGCGCCGACGGCCGGGCCTCCCTCACAGGGAGACCCGGCCGTCGGTGTGAGCGCCGGTGCGCGGGTGGGTCAGCGGCCCAGCAGGGTGTCGGTGGGCAGGCCCTCGACGGGGAGTTCGCCGACCGGGGGCACGTCGGCGAGCAGGGAGCCCGGGTCGCTGGTGGCCTTGTCGACCAGGGCGTCGGCGCCCAGGCCCGCCGCGCGCGCCCCGCTGCCGAGGGCCTCGGGGGCGCCCGCCGGGAGGGTGGCGGAGGCGACCTCGCCGACCGGCAGGGTCTGGTCGACGGTGGCGAGGGTGTCGGACGCGGAGGTGGGCAGGCCGGTGTCGGCTGTGGCCACACCCGCTCCGGCGGCCGCGAAGGCGGCGCCGAGCGCGACGGCGCCGAGGGACTTGGCCGCGATCATCGCGGACTTGGTGGGCTTGGCGTGCTTGGCGGTCTTCTTCATGGGACACGTCCTTGTGAGGGGGCGGGCGGCCTTGCGCCGGGGCGCGGTCCCGGGCCGGGCCCGGTGGCGCCACGGCGGTCGGCCGTCTCGGTGGGGGTGGCTGCCGTACGCGCCGCGCCGGACCGGGCTCGCCCGGCCCCGCCGGGGCCCCGGCAGGTGGCCGCCACCGCTCCGGCGGCCGTGGCGACCGTAGCCACGCCGCCGGGCGGCCCACAAACACCCGCCGGGCCGTGTCAGCACCCGGAACTGACCCCTCAGCCGTTGCCCGGGGAAACCTTCCTCACTGGTCCGCGGCGGGGGAACCGCTGGTGGGGACGGTCTCCCGGAAGAGCCACGCCGAGCGGAGTGCCGCGTACCCGGGCTTGATGACCTCGTTGATCATGGCGAGGCGTTCATCGAAAGGAATGAACGCGGACTTCATCGCATTGACGGTGAACCACTGCATGTCGTCGAGCGTGTAGCCGAACGCCTCGACCAGGTGCGCGAACTCGTCGCTCATCGAGGTGCCGCTCATCAGGCGGTTGTCGGTGTTGACCGTGGCGCGGAAGCCGAGGCTGCGGAGCAGGCCGATGGGGTGGTCGGCGTAGGAGGTGGCGGCGCCGGTCTGGAGGTTGGAGGTCGGGCAGAGCTCCAGCGGGACGCGCTTGTCGCGGACGTAGGAGGCGAGCCGGCCGAGCTTCACCGAGCCGTCGTCGGTGACCTCGATGTCGTCGATGATCCGCACACCGTGGCCGAGCCGGTCGGCGCCGCACCACTGGAGCGCCTGCCAGATCGACGGCAGGCCGAAGGCCTCGCCGGCGTGGATGGTGAAGTGGTTGTTCTCCCGCTTCAGGTACTCGAAGGCGTCGAGGTGGCGGGTGGGCGGGAAGCCGGCCTCGGCGCCCGCGATGTCGAAGCCGACGACACCCGAGTCCCGGTGACGGTTGGCCAGCTCGGCGATCTCCAGCGAGCGGGCGGCGTGCCGCATGGCGGTCAGCAGGGCGCCGACGCGGATGCGGCGGCCCGCCTCCAGCGCCCGGCGCTCGCCCTCGCGGAAACCGTCGTTGACCGCATCGACCACCTCTTCGAGGGAGAGGCCGCCGTCGAGGTGCTGCTCGGGGGCGTAGCGGATCTCGGCGTAGACGACGCCGTCGGCGGCGAGGTCCTCGGCGGCCTCGGCGGCGACCCGGAAGAGGGCGTCGCGGCTCTGCATGACGCCGACGGTGTGCGAGAACGTCTCCAGGTACCGCTCCAGCGAACCGGAGTCCGCGGCCTCCCGGAACCAGCGGCCGAGCTTGTCGGGGTCGCTCTCGGGCAGCGCCGAGTATCCCTGTTCGACGGCGAGTTCGGCGATCGTGCCGGGGCGCAGGCCACCGTCGAGGTGGTCGTGGAGGAGCACCTTCGGGGCGCGGCGGATCTGGTCGGCGTCCGGGGAGGGGGCTTTCTGGCCCGCGATCTGGCTCGTCATTGCGGCACTGTACCTCCTACGCGCGTAGACCGGCAGGGCGGCCGGGAGACCGGCGCCGGGCGGCGGCGCGCCGATATGTAACGGTGACCCGCCGTACAGGTGGCGTACGCCTCGGCTTCTGAGACTGTTCTGTCGTGACCCAGCCCACGACGCCGGTACGGGACCCCCGGCTCGGACGCATCATCTCCGCCACCCCGGCCGCCGTCGCCGGGGTGGTGCTGCTGCTCCCCTCCGGCCTGCCCGACTCCGACCGCAGACCCCCGCCCCTCGCCGACCGGCGCACCCGCGCACTCGCCCGCCGCCTGGCCGCCGAGGGCAGCGCGCACGGCATCGCCGCCCATGTGGTGCGCTACCGCTGCCGGGGCTGGAACGGCTCCCGCGCCGACCTCGCCCAGGACGCCGCCTGGGCCGCCGACGAGGCGGTCCGCCGCTACGGCGACGTGCCCGTCTGCCTCGCCGGACTCGGCATGGGCGCCCGCGCAGCGCTGCGCACCGCGGGCCACCCCTCGGTCACCTCGGTCCTGGCGGTGGCCCCCTGGCTGCCCGAGGAGAGCACCGACGCCGACCGGGAGCCGGTGCGCCAGCTCGCCGGACGCCAGGTGATGATCGTGCACGGCACCAACGACGAGCGCTGCGACCCGGAGCTCTCCTTCCGCCTCGCCGAGCGCGCCAAGAAGTCCAACCGGGGCATCTGCCGCTTCGAGGTCCACTCCGACGGCCACGCCCTGGCCCAGCACCGCGCCGAGGTCCTCTCCCTCTCCGCCGACTTCGTGCTCGGCGCCCTCCTGGGCACCGACTTCTCCCGCCCCGTCGCCGACGCCTTCGCGGCCCCGCCGCCGCTGGGGCTGCGGATGCCGCTGGCGTCGGGGTTCGGGCGGTCGTTGCGGCATTGAGAAGGGGACGCCACGGCGCCGCTCGCGGGCCCGGCCGGCGGTTGGCCTCAAACGCCGGCCGGGCTAGGGGTGCCGGTCGGTCCCGGGCGTCCCGATGGCCTGACCGGGCCTTGCCTCGGCCCGGGGACGGGATGCGGGCCCTACCGCGCACCGGTCACCGATCGGCCTCAAGCGCCGGCCGGGCTGGGTGGGTGCGGGCTGCTGTTCCCGGTCCTGATCGATGTTCTGAGCAGATACCCGTCGGCTCCGACTGGCAAGAGCCGCGCTGCACAGCTCATGAGCCTCCTGGACGCGTCCCTGCGCACGCCCCGCCAGGCTGAGGGACAGCCGCCCGGCGTCGGCGGGCTGCTCGCCCTGTGCAGGGACGCCGTCGACGGCGTCCCTCATCCCGGCAGCAGGTGTCCCCGGCGGGAGAGCAGGAAGCGTTTGAAGGCGGCGACCGGTGGGGTGTCGGGGTGGCCGGACATCCAGGCGACCCCGATCTCGCGGACGGCTCGGGGCGCGGTGACGGTCAGTTCGACCACGCCGGGGCGGGGGACGGCCGGGGGCGGCAGCAGGGCGACGCCGAGACCCGCGGCGACCAGGCCGCGCAGGGTCTCGGCCTCCTCGCCCTCGAAGGCGACGCGGGGGCGGAATCCGGCCTCGGCGCAGAGGGCGTCGGTGATGCGGCGCAGGCCGTAACCCGGTTCGAGGGTGACGAAGGCTTCGTCGGCCGCCTCGGCGAGGCGGACCCGGCGGCGGGTGGCGAGGCGGTGGTCGTCGGGGACGACCAGCCGCAGCCGCTGCTCGTCGAGGCGGCGGGCGACCAGGTCGGGGGCGTCCGGGACGGGTGAGGTGAGGCAGAGGTCGAGGCGGCCCGCGCGCAGCGCCTCGATCATCCACTCGCCGTAGTTCTGCACCAGGGTGAAGCGGACGTGCGGGTGGTCGGCGCGGAAGGCGCGGATCAGCGCGGGGACGGTCTCCGAGCCCATGGTGTGCAGGAAGCCGAAGGCGACCTTGCCGGAGGTGACGTCGGCGTCGGCGCGGACCGTCTCGGCGGCCTTCTCGACCTCGCCGAGGGCCCGCTCCACCGAGGCGGAGAAGGCGCGGCCGGCCGGGGTGAGGGTGAGGGTGCGGCCGTGCCGGGCGAAGAGGTCGACGCCGAGGTCGCCCTCCAGCCGGGCCAGCGACCGGGAGAGGGTCGACTGCGGCATGCCGAGTTCCTCGGCGGCGCGGGTGACGTGCTCGGTGCGGGCGACGGCGGCGAAGTGGGCGAGGCGGGGCGCGAGCAGGGCGGGCCAGGTGCCTGGTTCGAGGGCGGTGGCGGGGGTGGCCTGGGCGCCGGGGAGGGCGCCGCGAGCGGTCACCGGAATGTCTTGCGCGTTACTGTTCTGCGACAGCCGCCGCTGTGAACTGGCCTCATGCGTCATGGGATCGATTATCGCGAATCCATGCATTGGACGGATGAATCCGAGCGTTCTACGTTCGACCCATGCCTCCCGCCAGTACCGGGGCGTCCGCGACTCTCGTGGACGCCCGCGTTCCGTCTGTGTCCCCGAACTCCCCGATCCACCCGGCCGCTCCGCCGCACCCTGCCGCCCCCGCCGCGTCCTCCCGGTCCACCTCGGCCGGGACCACTCCCCCGGCGGCGCCCGCCGACACGCGGATGACGCCCGGTGGCCCCGGCTACCGCCGGATGAGCCTCGCCCTCTTCGCCGCAGGTCTGGCGACGTTCGCCCTGCTCTACTCCACCCAGGCGCTGCTGCCGCTGATCTCCGCCGACCTCGGCGCGACGGCGAGCGCGGCGAGCTGGACGGTCTCGGCGGCCACCGGCGGGCTCGCGCTCTGTGTACTGCCGCTCAGCGCCCTCTCCGAGCGGTTCGGGCGGGCCCGGCTGATGACCGTCTCGCTCTCGGTGGCCCTGCTGGTGGCGGTGGTGGTGCCGCTCGCCCCGGACCTCTCCACCCTGGTGGCGCTGCGCGCCGTGCAGGGCGCGGCGCTGGCGGGCGTGCCCGCCTCGGCGATGGCGTACCTCGGTGAGGAGGTGCGGCCGCGGGCGCTGGTCGGCGCGATCGGCATGTTCGTGGCGGGCAACAGCATCGGCGGGATGAGCGGCCGGATCGTCACCGGCTGGATCGCCCAGGAGTGGGGGTGGCGTCCGGCGCTCGCCGTGATCGGCCTGGTCTCGGTCGCCTGCGGCCTGGTCTTCCGCGCGCTGCTTCCGGCGCCGCGCCACTTCACCCCCGCGACGCTGCACCCCCGCGCGGTGGCGGCCACCGTCGCCGGGCACCTGCGCAACCCGCTGCTGCTGCGGCTGTACGCGATCGGCGGGATGTTCATGACGGTCTTCGGCGCCGTCTACACGGTGATCGGCTACCGCCTGACCGCCGAGCCCTTCTCGCTGCCGCAGGGCGTCGTCGGCTCGATCTTCGTGGTCTACCTGGTCGGTACGGTCGCCTCGGCGCGGGCCGGGCGGCTGGTGGCGCGGCTCGGGCGGCGCGGCACGCTCTACCTGTCGGCGGGGACCACCGCGGCCGGTCTCGCGGTGTCGCTGGCCGACTCGCTGGTGCTGATCGTGGCCGGTCTGGTGCTGATCACCGCCGGTTTCTTCGCCGGGCACGCGGTCGCCTCCTCCTCGGTGAGCGCCACCGCGACCAAGGGCCGCGCACAGGCCTCCGCGCTGTACCAGTCGGCGTACTACATCGGCTCCAGCGTCGGCGGCGTCCTCGGCGCCGTCGCCTTCCACGCGGCCGGCTGGACGGGTACCGCGCTGATCGGCGCGCTGGCCGTGCTGGCGGTGGCGGGGCTGACCCTGATGGGGACGTACGCCGCCCGCGCCGAGCGGCACCGGGCGCCTGTCGCCTGCTGAAACCGCCGTCTCCCGCACTGCCCCGACTCGCCCTCGAACAGGGCCGGTTGGGGCAGTTTAGCGCTCCGGGCGCGATTGCCGGCGCCCTGCGGTAGCTTCCGAGTACGGGAGCTTTTCCGGGCCCGGCGCGGCCTCGCGCCGGGGCGACGACGGGTGAGTGGGGCTGATGGCACAGATGCCGGTGACGACGGAGTCGGCGGGAGAGGGCGGGGGCCCGGCCCCGGCGGGAGAGCTCGACGCCCTGCTGGAGAGCCACCGCACGGAGCTGACCGGGTACTGCTACCGCGTGCTCGGCTCCGCCTTCGAGGCGGAGGACGCGGTGCAGGACACCTTCGTCCGCGCCTGGCGGGCGTACGACCGGTTCGAGGGCCGCTCCTCGCTCCGCTCCTGGCTGTACCGCATCGCCACCAACGTCTGCATGGACTCGCTCAACGCCGGGAGCCGCCGCGCCCGCCCCGTCGACCTGACCCCGGCCACCCCGCTGGCCCAGGCGGCGCTCAACCCCCGCCCCGACAACACCTGGCTGGAGCCGGTGCCCGACGCCCGTGTCCTCCCCTCGCACTCCGACCCGGCGGAGACGGCGGTGGCCCGCGAATCGGTGCGGCTCGCCTTCGTCGCCGCCCTCCAGCATCTGCCACCCAAGCAGCGCGCGGTGCTGATCCTCCGCGAGGTCCTGGCGTGGAAGGCCGCCGAGGTCGCCGAGCTGCTGGAGACCACCACCGCCTCGGTCAACAGCGCCCTCCAGCGGGCCCGCGCCACCCTCGCCGAGCACACGGGCGCCGACGAGCGGACCGACACCGCCGACCCGCTCGACGCCGAGCAGCAAAAACTCCTCGACCGGTACGTGGCCGCGTTCGAGGGGTACGACATGACGGCGCTCACCGCCCTCCTCCACGAGGACGCGGTGATGACGATGCCGCCGTTCGACCTGTGGCTGAGCGGCACGGGCGACATCACCGGCTTCATGACCACCATCGGCGCCCCCTGCGCGGGCTCCCGCCTGATCCCGACGGTGGCCAACGGCGCCCCGGCCTTCGCCCACTACAAACCGCGGGAGGACGGCGAGCCCGGCTTCGTGCCGTGGGCGGTGCAGGTCCTGGACCTCTCCGAGGGCCGGATCACGGGCCTCCACTGCTTCCTCGACACCCCGAAGTGGTTCCCCCTCTTCGGCCTCGCCCCGGCGCTGGACGCCGAGGGGCGGCCGGTCAGCGGGGAGGACGCACCCGAGCTGCCCTCACCGGTCGAGCGGGCGCGGAAGATCATCGAGGCGGAGCGGGGCGCCGGGGCCTGACGGCGCCGGGCTCAGCGGAGGGGCGGGGTCCGGCCTGGGCCCCGCCCCTCGTGCCGTGCGCACCGGGCGGGACCGGTGGCTGCCGCCGGTCGGCGGTGGGCGGGGGCGAGCATCACGATCACGTCCGCGGCCAGCAGGAAGAGCAGGGGCCGAAGAGCATCGGCAGCAGGAGGGTGGTCATGGAGCCGCCCCGCGGAGGCGGCTGCCGTGGCGCTAATGCGACGGAGCTGGTGGCTCGCAGTGGTCACCGCCGAGGAGTGGTCCCGGCGGGGTCCTCCAGACCCAGCGGGCCGGCCAGCCCGGCCAGCGCCAGCAGGGCGCGCAGCTGCGGGGTCGGGTGGCGCAGGCGGAGGCGGCAGCCGGCGCGGCGGGCGGTGAGGCGCAGCCGGGCCAGGGCGTCGACCGCGGCGAGCTGCGGTTCACGGACGCCGGAGACGTCGCAGACGACCTCGTCGGCCCCGGCGGCCGCGAGGTCGGCCAGCTCGGCGCAGAGGCGGGGGCCGTCCGAGGGGGCGACGGGGGTGGCCAGCCTCAGGACGGCGGGATCGGTGACGTCGGCATCCACACCCGGGCAGACGGCCGGGCCGCCCGAAAGTCATCGGTGCGGCCCGGCCGTGGGGTGCGCCCGGGGTGCCGGGCGTGCGGGAGGGGAAGGTCAGGCGATGCGGTCCAGGACGATCGGCGGGGTGTCGACGGTGGTGCCCGGCGCCGCGATGTCCCAGGCGCCGCCGAGCGCTTCGAGGGCGCCCGCGAACCGCTCGTCGGTGTCGGTGTGCAGGGTCAGCAGCGGCGTGCCCTCGGTGACCGTGTCGCCCGGCTTGGCGTGCAGCTCGATGCCGGCGGCGGCCTGCACCGGGTCCTCCTTGCGGGCGCGGCCCGCGCCGAGCCGCCAGGCGGCCACGCCGACGTCGTAGGCGTCGAGGCGGGAGAGGACGCCGGTGGCGGGGGCGGTGACGGTGTGGGTGTGGCGGGCGGTGGGCAGCGGGGCGTCCGGGTCGCCGCCCTGGGCGGAGATCATCCGGCGCCAGACGTCCATGGCGGAGCCGTCGGCGAGCTTCTTCGCCGGGTCGGCGTCGTGGATCCCGGCCGCCGCCAGCATGTCGCGGGCCAGCGCGAGGGTCAGTTCGACCACGTCGGCGGGGCCGCCGCCGGCCAGCACCTCGACGGATTCGCGGACCTCCAGGGCGTTGCCCGCGGTCAGGCCCAGCGGCGTCGACATGTCCGTGAGCAGCGCGACCGTCTTCACGCCGTGGTCGGTGCCGAGGGAGACCATGGTCTCGGCCAGTTCGCGGGCGTCCTCGACGGTCTTCATGAAGGCGCCGGTGCCGCACTTGACGTCCAGGACGAGGGAGCCGGTGCCCTCGGCGATCTTCTTCGACATGATCGAGGAGGCGATCAGCGGGATCGCCTCGACGGTGCCGGTGACGTCGCGCAGCGCGTACAGCTTCTTGTCGGCGGGGGCCAGCCCGTCGCCGGCGGCGCAGATGACGGCACCGGTGGAGGCGAGCACGTCGAGGAGTTCGGCGTTGCTCAGCGAGGCGCGCCAGCCGGGGATGGACTCCAGCTTGTCGAGGGTGCCGCCGGTGTGGCCGAGGCCACGCCCGCTGAGCTGCGGCACGGCGGCGCCGCAGGCGGCGACCAGCGGGGCGAGCGGCAGGGTGATCTTGTCGCCGACGCCGCCGGTGGAGTGCTTGTCGGCGGTGGGGCGGGCCAGCGAGGAGAAGTCGAGGCGCTCGCCGGAGGCGATCATGGCGGCGGTCCAGCGGGCGATCTCGCGGCGGTCCATGCCGTTCAGGAGGATCGCCATGGCCAGCGCGGACATCTGCTCGTCGGCGACGGCGCCGCGCGTGTAGGCGTCGACGGTCCAGTCGATCTGGGCGTCGGTGAGGGGGATGCGGTCGCGCTTGGCGCGGATGACCGAGATGACGTCCATCGGTCCGGGCCTTTCTTCGGGGAGGCGGGCGGGTGCGGGTGCGGCCCGCCGTCTCGGGGCGGAAAAACGGGAGGGGCGGGGGGGGCGGGAGGCGCCCCACGCCCCCCCGCGGGGGGTTGGGGGAGGGCCCCGGGCGCGGGGGGTTTTGGGGGTGGGTCGGGGTGGGGGGGAGGCGCGCGCCGGGG
>NZ_JBHXJE010000001.1:204303-225665 GCF_042723275.1 Streptomyces sp. NPDC058373
CCGTCCTGGCGCCCCGCCCCGGGGATCGTCCTACGCGTCGCCGGTCGCGTCCTGGGCCGTGAGGTGCCCGGCGCCGAACGCCTGCGGCAGCATCGCGTCCAGGGTGCGGACGCCCTCGGGGGTCCGCAGGAGCAGCTCCGGGCCGCCGGCCTCGTAGAGGAGCTGGCGGCAGCGCCCGCAGGGGACGAGGGAGGCGCCGGCGCCGTCCACGCAGACGAAGTGCGTCAGGCGGCCGCCGCCGGTGGCGTGCAGCTGCGAGACGAGGCCGCACTCGGCGCAGAGGCCGATGCCGTAGCTGGCGTTCTCGACGTTGCACCCGGTGACGATCCGGCCGTCGTCGGTGCGGGCGGCGGCGCCGACCGGGTAACCCGAGTAGGGGGCGTACGCCCGGGACATGGCGTCCCGGGCGGCCTCGTGCAGGGGTTCCCAGCCGCCGGGCGGCTCGGTGGGGGTGGGGCCGGGGGCCGTCATCCGGCCTGGCCCTTCCGGTAGGGCTTGTTGTTGTACTTCGGCATCCGTAGTTTCTGCGCCGCCAGTGCCATCACCAGCAGGGTGACGACGTACGGGGTGGCGCCGACCATCTCGTTGGGCACGGTGTCCGTCATGAAGTACCAGACCAGCACGAGGACGGCGAAGCCGGCCGACACCGCGCCCGTCAGGTAGCTCTTGCGGTAGATCTTCCATACCGCCAGCAGGACCAGCACCACCGCGATCAGCAGCAGCAGCGCGTGGACGGTGGTGCCGCCGTTGCGGAGCTGGAGCGCGTCGGAGTAGCCGAAGAGCCCGGCGCCCGCGGCGAGGCCGCCGGGACGCCAGTTGCCGAAGATCATCGCGGCGAGGCCGATGTAGCCGCGGCCGCCGGTCTGGCCCTCGTTGTAGATGTGCGAGCGGACCATGGCGAGGAAGACGCCGCCGAGTCCGGCGAGCGCGCCGGAGGTGGCGACGGCCGCGTACTTGTACAGGTAGACGTTGACGCCGAGGGACTCGGCGGCCAGCGGGTTCTCGCCGCAGGAGCGCAGCCGGAGGCCGAACGGCGTGCGCCACAGCACGAAGTACGAACCGACGACCAGCAGCACGGTCAGCGCGGTCAGCGCGGAGACGTTGGTGACCAGGCCGCCGAGGATGCCGGCGAGGTCGGAGACGAGGAACCAGTGGTGGCTCTCCAGCGACTTCAGTCCGTCGGAGAGGCCGGGCACGGTGAACGACGGCAGGTCGTCCACGGCCGGGGACTGCTTGGGGCTGGCGCCGAGGTGGGCCAGCGGCTCGAACCAGCGCTTGGCCAGGTAGGAGGTGGCGCCGAGGGCCAGGATGTTGATGGCGACACCGGAGATGATGTGGTCGACGCCGAAGGAGACGGTGGCGACGGCGTGCACCAGGCCGCCGAGGGCGCCCGCGAGGACGCCGACGAGGACGCCGGTCCACGGGCCCCACTGGTAGCCCGCCCAGGCACCGAAGAAGGTGCCGAGGATCATCATGCCTTCGAGGCCGATGTTGACGACGCCCGCGCGCTCGGCCCACAGGCCGCCGAGTCCGGCGAGGCCGATCGGCACGGCGAGGGAGAGGGCGGCGGCGATCTGGCTGGAGCCGGTGATGTTGTCGGCGCCGGTGATGACGCGTACGGCGCACAGGGCGAGCAGCGCCCCGGAGATGATCAGCAGGACGCGCGGCAGGCTCAACCGCCGCGAGCGGGTGGGCGCGGGCGGGGTGGCCTTCTCAGCGGTGACCGTGGCGCTCATGCCGGCACCTCCTTCTTCTCGGGGCTGTCCGGGGTGTTCGGTCCGGCGTCCGTGGGCCCGCCGTCGTCGGGGCCGTCGCCGCCGTCACCGGGGCCGTCGCCGGGGCGCTCGCCGCCGGGGCCGGAGCCGGGGCCCGAGGGGCCCTGCCCGGCGGCGAGTTCGGCGCCGACCATGCGCTGCTGGGACTTGAGGGAGTAGCGGCGGACCAGCTCGTAGGCGATGACGACGCAGAGGACGATGACGCCCTGCATGACGCCGACGATCTCCTTGTCGTAGCCGTGGAACTCCAGGCGGTTGCCGCCGCGTTCGAGGAAGCCCCAGAGCAGGGCGGCGAAGGCGATGCCGACCGGGTTGTTCCGGCCGAGCAGGGCGATGGCGATGCCGGTGAAGCCGATGCCGGTGGGGAAGTTGCTGGTGAACTGGTGGCTGTCGTTGAGCAGCAGCGGCAGGCCGGTGAGACCGGCGACGGCGCCGGAGAGCGCCATGCTGGTGATCACCATGCGCTTGACGCCGACACCGCTGGCCTTGGCGGCCTCCTCGGAGCGGCCGACCGCGCGCAGGTCGAAGCCGAAGCGGGTGCGGCCCAGCAGGAACCAGAAGCCGAGTCCGGCGAGGACCGCGACGAGGATGAAGCCCCAGATCTCGCCGTCGGCGCCCATGTCGAAGGAGAAGAACTGCGCCGACTCGGGCAGCGGTTGGGTGGAGACGCTGTTGGTGTCCTTGTGCAGCACGGCGAGCCGGTCCTCGACCAGCAGGTAGCCGATGAAGCTGGTGGCCAGCGAGTTGAGCATGATCGTGGAGATCACCTCGCTGACGCCCCGGTAGACCTTGAGCAGCGCGGCGATCGACGCCCACATGGCGCCGACCAGCATCGCCACCAGGATGATCAGCGGGATGTGCACCAGGACGGGCAGTTCCAGCGCGCCGCCGACGGCGGCGGCGAAGAACGCGGCCAGACGGTACTGGCCGTCCACGCCGATGTTGAAGAGGTTCATCCGGAAGCCGATGGCGACGGCGAGTCCGGCGAGGTAGTACGTGGTGGCCTTGTTGAGGATGAAGACCTGGCTGTCGGACTTGGTGCCGTAGTCGAACATCACCCAGAAGGCGGTGACCGGGTCCTTGCCGGTCGCCACCAGCACCATCGAGGTGATGACGAAGGCGGCGGCCAGCGCGAGGGCGGGCGCGAGCAGCGTGAGCAGCACGCGCTCCACGGAGAAGCGCTTCATCGGGTGTCACCGTCCTCGCGGGGGTGGTCGTCGTTCTTCGAGCCGGGGGCGTCGCCCGCCGGCTCGCGGGAGCCGGCCTCGGGCGCGCGGGCGCCGGGGCCGGCCGGCGGCCCGTCCGGGTCCTCCAGATGGCCGGAGGCGGCGCCGGTCATGGCGGAGCCCAGCTCCTCGGGGGTGATGGCGGCCGGGTCGGCGTCGGCGACCAGGCGGCCCCGGTACATGACCCGCAGCGAGTCGGAGAGGCCGATCAGTTCGTCCAGGTCGGCGGAGATCAGCAGCACCGCCAGGCCCTCGCGGCGGGCCTCGCGGATCTGGTCCCAGATCTGCGCCTGCGCGCCGACGTCGACGCCTCGCGTCGGGTGGGCGGCGATGAGCAGCTTGGGGTGGTGGCTCATCTCGCGGCCGACGATCAGCTTCTGCTGGTTGCCGCCGGAGAGCGAGGAGGCGGGCACCTCGATGCCGGGGGTGCGCACGTCGTACTCGGCGACGATCCGCTCGGTGTCGCGGCGGGCCGCGCCCGGGTCGAGGAAGCCGCCCTTGGAGTTGGGGGCCTCGGTGACGTGGCCGAGGATGCGGTTCTCCCAGAGCGGGGCGTCCAGGAGCAGGGCGTGCCGGTGGCGGTCCTCGGGGATGTATCCGATGCCGCCCTCGCGGCGCCGGCGGGTCGGGGTGCGGGAGATGTCCTCACCGTCCAGGCGCAGGGCGCCCGTGGCCTCGCGCATGCCCATGACGGCCTCGACCAGCTCGGCCTGGCCGTTGCCCTCGACACCGGCGATGCCCATGACCTCACCGGCGTGGATGGTGAAGGTGACGTCGTCGCAGACGGGCCGGCCGGTCTCGGGGTCGAGGACGGTGAGTCCTTCGACGGCCAACATCGCCTTGTCGGTGACGGTCGACTCGCGGGTCTCCGGCGTGGGCAGCGCGGAGCCGACCATCAGCTCGGCGAGGTGCCGGGCGGTGGTCTCGGCGGGGTCCACCGAGGCGACCGTGGTGCCGCGCCGGATCACCGTGATGGCGTCGGCGACGGAGAGCACCTCGCCGAGCTTGTGGGAGATGAAGAGGACCGTGAGGCCCTCGGCCTTCAGCTCGCGCAGGTTGTCGAAGAGGGCGTCGACCTCCTGCGGCACCAGGACGGCGGTGGGCTCGTCCAGGATCAGGGTGCGCGCGCCCCGGTAGAGGACCTTGAGGATCTCCACCCGCTGCCGGTCGGCGACGCCCAGGTCCTCCACGAGGACGTCGGGCCGCACTCCCAGGCCGTACGCGTCGGAGATCTCCACGACCTTCCGCCGCGCCTTGGCGCCGATGCCGTGCAGCTTCTCGGCGCCGAGGACGATGTTCTCCAGCACGGTGAAGTTGTCGGCCAGCATGAAGTGCTGGTGGACCATGCCGACGCCGCGCGCGATGGCGTCGGCGGGCGAGTGCAGGTCGGCCCGGGTGCCGTCGAGCGTGATGGTGCCCTCGTCGGGACGCTGCATCCCGTAGAGGATCTTCATCAGGGTCGACTTGCCCGCGCCGTTCTCGCCGACGAGGGCGTGCACCGTGCCGCGGCGGACGGTGATGTCGATGTCGTGGTTGGCGACGACTCCGGGGAACCGCTTGGTGATTCCGCGGAGCTCGACGGCGATGTCGGCACCGGCGGAGCCGGAGCCGGTGTCGCCGGTGGGAGGCTCGCCCTGGGGGGCGCTGGCGGCTTTGATGACGCGCTCCTGGCTGGCTGGAGGGTGGTGGCTGGGTGCGGCCCGCGGACTCGCCCTCGCTGCGGGCGGGCCCGCGCGACGCGGGCGGTACGGCTGACGGGCCGTACGAGGACTCCGCGCACCGGGGGTCGGTGCGCTCCCCGGCGGCGTACGAGGGTGTGCGTGCGCGGGGACTCGGGCGGCCGGGTCCGGCCGTTCACGGAACGGACCCGGGGATGCCGTGGGGCGTGCCCCGGGTCCGGGCCGCTGCGGGCCGGTTGGGGGCCGGCCCCTGGGTCCGGCCGCCGAGGGTGTGACCGTGCCCGGGATCCGGTGGAGGTGCCCGGGTGAGTGGTCCGGCTGCCGCGCCCGGTCTCTGGGAGTGGGGGGCTTTACGGGGATTCACTTGGGGGGTGGACGTCGCGCCGCCCATCCGGCCGGAGCCGGTGGGGCGGGCGGCGCGACGGCCGCCGCGGGGCGTGGCCCGCGGGCGGCAATCGGTCCGCCGGGGGTGTCCGTCAGCTGTCCGACGGATGTGCCGGACACCCCCTGGGCGCGGCCCTCGCGGGCTCAGCCCTTGTAGGTGTCGGTGACCTTGATGGAGCCGTCCGAGATCTTCTTCTGGGCCTCTTCGATCTTCGGCTTGATGTCGTCGATGAAGCCGCCGGAGTAGGCGAGGCTCACGCCGCCCTGCTCCAGGGTGAAGGACTGGACACCGGTGAGCTTCTTGCCGTCCTCGATGGACTTCACGAAGTCGTAGACCGCGATGTCGACGTTCTTGACCGCCGAGGTCAGGATCGAGTCCTTGTACGGGGCGAGGGGCTCGGAGTTGTACTGGTCGCCGTCGACGCCGATCGACCAGGTGCCCTTCTTCTTCGCGGTGGCCTCGATCGCGCCCGAGCCGGAGGCACCGGCGGCGGAGTAGATCACGTCGATGTCGCGGGCGAGCATGCCCTCGGCGATCTCCTTGCCGCGGTCGGGCTGGCCGAACCCGGCGGTGTCGTTGCCCTCCTTGACCCACTGGACGTCCAGCTTGGCCTTGGGGTTGGTGTCCTTGACGCCCTGCTGGAAGCCGCCCGCGAACTTCTTGATGAGGACGGAGTCGGTGCCGCCGATGAAGCCGACCCGGTCGGTCTTCGACTTGAGGGCGGCGGCGACGCCGGCCAGGTAGGAGGCCTCGTGCTCGTTGAAGACCAGGCTGGTCACGTTGGGCAGGTCGACCACGGAGTCGACGATGGCGAAGTCGACGTCCTTGTACTTCTTGGCCGCCTTGGTCACCGAGGGCGCGTAGGCGAAGCCGACGGCGACGACCGGGTTGTAGCCCGCGTCGGCGAGGTCGGCGAGGTGCTGGTAGCGGTCGGCCTCGGTCTCACCGGTCTTCGCGGTGATCTCCTTGCCGCCGAGCTTCAGCTCCTTCTTCGCCTTGTCGTAGCCCTTGGCTGCGGAGTCGTTGAACGAGTGGTCGCCACGGCCGCCCTCGTCGTAGGCGAGGCCGATGCCGTTGTTCTCGCCCGAGGACGCCTCGGTGGAGGACTCGCCACACGCGGTGGCGGTGAACGCGAGAGACGCGGTTGCTATGCCCGCGGTGAGAATCCTGGTTACCCGGCGCACGAGGGTTTCCTTCCACTGACCCGAGAGCGCCGGCTCCCGGCGCTGGTTTCGCCGCATCGTAACGCGCGTAGATGTCAGGGAAAGCCCCCTTCCGCAGCCGTTATCGATTCGACGCGAACCGGCCACGTCGCGGAAGGGGACGGCGGGTTGACGGAGGGCGTCGGGTCGGTGGCGGGGGGTGGTGGTGCGGGGTTTCCGGGGGGTTACGCGGAGCGGGGCCGGGGCGCTTCGGGGGCGGAATCGCGCCGGGGCGTACGCGGGGATCGCATACGAACGGGGGGTCCCCCCGGCAGCACGGCGGGGCCGTGCCCGGGGGGCCTCCCCCCTGGCGCGGCCCCGCCTCGCTCCGCCCGGATCACCGGTTGACCGACTGGATCTCCTCGACCGTGATCGCCTGGTCGGCGCCGAACGTGCCGTCGGGCAGGTCGCCGCCCGCGCCCCCGCTGCCGGTCCAGGCGATCTCCCAGGTGACGGTGGCCTGGAGCGGGAACGTCTTGCCACCTGAGGACCGGAGGTACCGCAGGCCGCAGTCAGGCGTCTTGCCGGACTTCCCCTAACGCGGAGGAGTCGCCCGCGTCGACCCGCCCCTTGTCCCCCACGGGGCGGGTGGAGGCGATGGCGTGTACGCGGGTGATCGCGGCGCGGGTGGGGCAGCCCGGCCGTCGCGCTACAGCACGTCGCCCGGGATGCCCGCGTACGCCTCCCGCAGGGCGTCGACCACCGGGTGCGCGTCGGGCAGCCGGGTTCCGTCGACGGCGCTGACCGCGCGGACGCCGACGGCGGCGTTGGTGGCGAAGGCGGCGCGCATCCCGGGCACCTCGGCCAGCCGGATCGGGGCCGTTTCGTGGTCGTGGGCCGCCCGGAGCAGTTCCCGGGTGACGCCGGGCAGGCACGCGGCCTCGGGCCAGACGACGCGATCGCCGTCGTGGAAGCCGATGTTCCAGGTGACGCCCTCCGAGATCAGGCCGTCCGCCGCGACGAACAGGGCGTCGTCGTAGCCGTCGAGCTGCGCCTGCCGCCGGTGGTAGAGGTTGGCGAAGAGGCCGATGCTCTTGACGTGGGGGATGTCGCGTACGTAGCGGGCGGAGCGGACGCGCAGCGGCGGCAGCTCCTCGCCGCCAGCGGGCCGGGAGGTCACCAGGACGTGCGGGTCGGCGGCCGAGGCGGGGCGGCCAAGGTCCAGCCCCGGGTCGAAGACGGTGACGCGGACCGTGACCGGGTCGCCGGAGGCGGGTACCGCCCGCCTCGCCAGGGCCCGTACGCGCTCCAGGTCCAGCTCGGTGCCGAAGAGGGCCCGGCAGTCCCGGGCCAGCCGGTCCAGGTGCAGGGCCAGTCCGCGGACGCGGCCGCCGTCGACGCGCATCGTGGTGAAGTGGCCGTAGTTGGTGAGCGCGAGGGCCGTCATCCGGTCCCGGTCGGCCGGTACGCCGTTGAGTTCCGCCATGGGGACAGGATGCCGGGGAGCGGCCGGTGTCCGGTCTCCCTTCACCCCTTCGGCGCGCGGTGCCCCGTCCGCCGGAGCGCGGTCACGCGCGCTTGCCCCGCATCACCCGCCACAGCCACTTCTGCGCCAGCAGCGTCAGCGTGCCCGCGACCGCGATGGCGAAGAGGTTGAGGAGGAGTTGTTCGGTGGAGGCGCGGGTCTGGGCGTAGTTGCCGTAGGAGAGGGCGACGGCGGCGTTGGCGGCGGCCGGGATGGTGGTGACCGAGATGGCGACGCCGACCAGGGCGCCGGATTTGGCGGAGGTGAGGGAGAGGGTCCCGGCGACACCCGCGAGGACGCCGACGATCAGGGAGAACGCGTCGGGCGACACGATGAATTGGGTGGTCGGACGCTGGTCGGTGAGCTGGCTCGCGTCGAAGAGCCCGGCCGCGTCCATGGCGAGGCTGAACAGCACCGTCGCCCCTATGGCCGCGGCGAAACCGGTGACCAGGCCGATCAGGCAGCGCGCGGCGAGCCGGGGGCGCCGCTCCACCAGGGCCACCGAGACGCCCGCGAGGGGGCCGAAGTCCGGCCCGATGGCCATGGCGCCGACGATCAGCACGGCGTTGTCGAGGACCACGCCGCAGGCGGCGAGCATCGTGGCGAGGGTCATGAAGCCCAGGTAGGTGACGGAGAGCGTCGACTCCTCGTGGGTGGTCTCGGCGAGCTGGTCCCACAGAACGGCGTCCGCGCTGTCCCCCGGCGCCTCCTTCTCGGCCCGGTCGGCGCCCTGCGAGACCGTCAGGTCGATGTTCTCGACCGTGATCGACCCGTCGGTGTCGACGCCCAGCTCGCGCAGGGCGTGCACCGCGTCGTCGCCCGACTCGCGGGCCACGTCGCAGAGGACCACGTCGCCCTCCGGTTCGCGGGCGGCCCCGGGGAGGACGATCAGGTTGTACGTGCCGGGGACGCCGCGCAGCGTGGTGACGGCCTCCTCGGTGCGGTCGCCCGGGGTGATGATCCGCAAGTGCAGCATGACGGAAGGTTAGGCCCGGACGGCGGGAGCGGGCGGGGCGTCAGGGGACGCCGCGTGTCCGGGCGGGGCCGCTACCCGGCGTCCCGCACGGCCGGGGCGGCCAGCCGGAAGCCGACGCCGATCGCCGTGAGGTCCCGCTCGTAGGCGCCGTGGCGGCGGGCGCAGCGGGCCAGGTCGATGTCGTGGCGGAAGGCGCCGCCCCGGGTGATGTGCGGGTCGAAGGCCCACTCCTCGGTGGCGGGGACCTCGGTGGGGGCACCGGGGTAGGGGGCGTACAGGGTGGAGGTCCACTCGTCGGCGTTGCCCGCGAGGTCCAGCACACCGAAGGGGCCGGCGCCCTCGGGGAACGACCCGGCCGGGGTGGTGGTGCCGAGGCCGAGGTCGGCCAGGTTGGCGAGGCCGGTGCGGTAGGTGTCGCCCCAGGGGAACTCGCGGTCGTCGTCGCCCCGGGCCGCCCGCTCCCACTCGTCCTCGGTGGGCAGCCAGATCTCCCCCGGGCTGCCGAGCCGTTCACCGAGCCATCGGCAGTAGGCGGTGGCCGCCTCCCAGGTGACGCCGGTGGCCGGGTGGTCCGGCGGGGCCTGGGGCAGCGGGCGCCCGGTGGCCCGGGCGAACGGCGCCCACCGGGCCACGGTGACCTGCGTCCGCGCGAGCCGGAACCCGGGCACGTGGACGCGGCTGCGCGGGGCCTCCTTGCGGTACCACTCCACCGGGACGCCGGTACGCGCGTACCGCTCGGCCACCTCCGGGATCGCCTCGGCGGGCGTGCCGCGCAGCAGCCACCCCGCCGGGATCTCCACCCAGTCGACCGGCTCCACGTCCGCCGCGCCCCTGTCCGCTTCCCTGTCGTCCACGTCTCCCCCTGTGCGCCGTTCCGGCCGTCCACCGCCTCGATCATGACCGGCGCCTGTGGCCTGGGGCATCGGCCAACGGGGCTGCTCAGCAGGGACTTCGGGAGTAGGCCGGGCGCCCGGTCCGCTCGGGCCCCGGGTTCGGCGCCCGGTCCGGGGGCACACGCGGACAAAGGGAGCGGCACGAGGAAGCGCGGGTAAGGATTCCCGGCACCCCGCTCGCCCCGCCCCTCCCCCCTGTACCTCCGCGCCGCCGCGCGCCCGTTCGCGTGCGGCCCGTGCGCCGGGAGACTTCCGAGGAGACGTCATGAATGGGCTCGATGGTTTGAACACCCTGGCTCAGCAGGGGACGGAGAACGTTCCGCCGTGGCTGACCGTACTGGTCATGGCCGGGTGCCTGGTGATGGTGGTCGTCCTGCTGCGGCGCCGCGAGGAGTGAGGCCGCAGCGGCGCCGCGGCGCGGTACGCGCCCGAGGGGGACGTACCGCGCCGCGGCGCCGGTGTCGTGCGGGAGGAGGGCGGTCCGCCCCGCGGGTCAGCCGACCTGCTGCGCCTTGGTCGGCTGCTCCGGTTCGCCCGTGGGCGCCGCCACCGGTTCGGGGGCCGTGACCGCTTCGGCGGCGGGGGCCTCGCCGGGCTTCGGCGCCGGGTCACGGCGCGAGATCCAGACGCCCAGGAGGCACAGGGCGCCCCCGGCCAGGGCCAGCAGAGCGGGCAGCTCGCCCAGCACCGGCCAGGCGATCACCATGGTGAGGGCGGGGACCACGTAGGTGGTGGCGCCGAGCCGCCCCGCACCGGCGGACCGGAGGGTTCAGGAGTGGCGGGGTCCCGCGGGGCGCTGCCGCCCCGCTCCTCAGCCCCGCTCCCCCGCGTCCAGCAGGGCCGCAGCCGTGAACATCTCCACGCCGACACGGATCGCTTCCTCGTCCACGTCGAAGTCGCCGCGGTGGAGGTCGCGGGAGACGGGGTCGCCGGGGCGGCGGACGCCGAGGCGGGCCATGGCGCCGGGGACGTGTTCGAGGTACCAGGAGAAGTCCTCGCCGCCGAGGCTCTGCTCGGTGCCCTCGACGGAGGCGGCGCCGCGGCGGGCGGCCATGGCGGTGTGGAGGAGGTCGGCGGCGGCGGGGTCGTTGACTACCGGCGGGACGCCGCGGATGTAGGTGATCTCGGACTTGGCGCCGTACAGGGCGGCGATCTCGTCGATGGCGGCGTGGATCAGGTCCGGGGCCAGCCGCCAGGCGTCGAGGTCGAGGCAGCGGACCGTGCCGGAGAGCTCGGCGTGCTGCGGGATGACGTTGCAGGCGTGGCCGGAGTCGATGCGGCCCCAGGTGACGGCGAGGCCGGAGCGGGCGTCGACGCGGCGGGCGACCAGCGCGGGCACGTCGGTGACGACCTTGGCGGCGGCGGTGACCAGGTCGGTGGTGAGGTGCGGGCGGGCGGTGTGGCCGCCGGGGCCGTCCAGGGCGATCTCCAGCCGGTCGCAGGCGGAGGTGATGGGGCCGACGCGCAGGCCGATCCGGCCCGCGTCGACCTTGGGGTCGCAGTGGACGGCGAGGACGCGGCCGACGCCGTCCAGGACGCCGTTCTCGATGGCGTCGGCGGCGCCGCCGGGCAGCACCTCCTCGGCGGGCTGGAAGAGCAGCCGCACCGGGCGGGGCAGCTTGCCCTCGCGGTCCAGGGCGGCCAGGACGAGGCCGGCGCCGAGGACGGTGGTGGTGTGCACGTCGTGGCCGCAGGCGTGGGCGCGGTCCGGGACGGTCGAGCGGTAGGGCGCATCGGCCTTGGTGTCCGGGATGGGGAGCGCGTCGATGTCGGCGCGCAGGGCCAGCATGCCGCGCTCGTCGCCCTCGGCGCGGGTGCCGATGTCGCAGACGAGGCCGGTGCCGGAGTCGAGGACGCGGGGGGTGAGGCCGGCCTGTTCCAGCCGGGTCTTGATGGCCAGCGTCGTCCGGAATTCCTGGTTGCCGAGCTCCGGGTGCATGTGCAGGTCACGCCGGAAGGCGATGAGCTCGGCACAGAGCCGGTCGGGGAGCGCGCCGGCGAGCTCGATGGCGGCCGGTACGTCGGCGGCCTGGTCGCGGGCGGTCTCGGCAGGGGCAGGGGCACCGGGTTCGCGGGACATCAGTTGGTTCACCTTGGCAAGGTTAGGCCGCCGCGGGAGCCAACTCACCATCGATCAACAAAACTTCAGCCGGAAAGACGTAAGAAAAACCGGCCTCGGATGCTTACCGTGCGGACACGGAGGGTATGAAAGCTTCTTTTGTCCTGCGTTCACCTGCGGTGATGGCGTTCTGTTCAAGCCATGGGGAGCGTTGTCGGGCCGGGCCGGATCGCATGGGCATCCGTCTCACCTGGTGGGCACCGTGCGGCGGAGCGGCCCGGACACCCGGGCCGTCGCGGGCGTCTCACGGGTTCAAGGGTACGGAGGTGAGGCGGTGCGCCGCCCGGGCGCTGCTGGTGACCCCGGAGAGGAACCCCTGGGCGCGCGGTGAGGCGTGCCCGGTCAGCCAGGCCGGGTCGATGTCCAGGACGGCGATCCGCACCCCGGTCCCGGCCAGCGCCAGGGGCAGGGTGTGCACCACGGTCGAGGGGAAGCTGAGCAGGGTGCGGCCGGTCGGGCCGCGCCGCGCTATCAGCTCCAGCGGCAGGTCGGGGCGGACCACCTCCAGGCCGGTTCCGTCAGTGAGGTGGCGCAGCTTGGCGGCGCTCTCCCGGCGGTGGGCGAAGTAGCGGGTGACGCCGTGGGCCCGGACCAGGGCGCGCACGGCCTCGCGGTAGCGGGCCTCGTCGACGACGCCGGTCTCCACCAGCGAGGTCCCCACCAGGTCGGCGCCGCCGGTGAGGCGGGGCGGGCCGAAGCGGGAGCGGGTCCAGGCGAGCGTGTTGCGGGTGAGGGTGAGCCCCTCGGGCGCCGCGTCCACCGGCATCGCCGAGAACACCTCGATTCTCGGGTGCCGCCCGCCCGGGGTGAGGCGGCGCCGGGCGGCGGCGGAGACCGGGGCGAGCAGCAGTTCCCGCGGGCCCCGGCGGCCGCCGCGCCGGTGCCAGCGGACGAGGCGTTCGCCGCGGGCCAGCTGGGCGAGGAACTCCACGGTCGCGGTGCCGTCGTCCACCACGACCAGGTCGCGGGCGCGGCTGAGGGCGAGCAGCAGCTGGACGTAGCGGGAGAAGGGGTCACCGATGACGACCCGCCCCGCCGCCCGCAGGCGTGGCGCCAGGCCCCGCACGGTGGCCAGCGGCGCGGTCGCCCCGCCCCTGGCCTCCTCCCAGCGCACCTCGATCCCCTCGCCCCGGGCCAGCTCTGCCATGCGACGGAGCTGGCCCCGGGACATCGGGTCGAGCGGTGAGAGGACGACCAGGGTGAGGCGGTCCGGGGCCTGGCCTGAGGCGTGGGCCCACTCCAGGACGTTGAGGAGCTGGACGGGGCTCTCCACGAAGGCCAGCGTCTCGCCCTCTCCCCGGCCCCGGCGGGCGGGCCGGCCGTAGGCGGGGCCCGGCCCGGGCGGCTCGGTCCCCGGCTGCCCGGGGCGGGGCTCAGACTGCGGCGGGCTCACGGCCGGCCTCGGCCTGGGTCTCGGCGATGACGCCGGGGACGCGGCGGAGCTTCTTCATCGGGCCGAGCTCGGACTCGTAGACCTGCTTGACGCCGTCGCCGAGGGACTCCTCGATGGTGCGGATGTCGCGGACCAGGCGGGCCAGGCCCTGCGGCTCGACGGAGGCGGCCTGGTCGGAGCCCCACATGGCGCGGTCCAGGGTGATGTGGCGCTCGACGAAGGCGGCGCCGAGGGCGACGGCGGCCAGCGTGGTCTGCAGGCCCGTCTCGTGGCCGGAGTAGCCGATCGGGACGTTGGGGTACTCGGCCTGGAGGGTGTGGATGACCCGCAGGTTCAGCTCCTCGGCCTTGGCCGGGTAGGTGGAGGTGGCGTGGCAGAGCAGGATGTTGTCGCTGCCGAGGACCTCGACCGCGTGCCGGATCTGGCGCGGGGTGGACATGCCGGTGGAGAGGATGACCGTGCGGCCGGTGGCGCGCAGGGCGCGGAGCAGCTCGTCGTCGGTGAGGGAGGCCGAGGCCACCTTGTGGGCGGGGACGTCGAACTTCTCCAGGAAGGCGACGGCCTCGGTGTCCCACGGGGAGGCGAACCAGTCGATGCCGCGCTTCTTGCAGTAGGCGTCGATGGCGCGGTACTCGTCCTCGCCGAACTCCACGCGGTGGCGGTAGTCGATGTAGGTCATGCGGCCCCAGGGGGTGTCGCGTTCGACGTCCCACTGGTCGCGCGGGGTGCAGATCTCCGGGGTGCGCTTCTGGAACTTCACCGCGTCGCAGCCGGCGTCGGCGGCGGCGTCGATCAGGGCGAGCGCGTTCTCCAGGTCGCCGTTGTGGTTGATGCCGATCTCGCCGGTGACGTAGACGGGCTGGCCGGGACCGGCGGCGCGGGTGCCGAGGGTGCGCAGGCGGGGGTTGGTGCTCTGGATGCTCATGGGTCGTTCCTCACGTGGTGGGTCTGTGTACGGGAAGGGGTTCGGTCGGGGTGAGCCGGGTCAGGGCCGGGGGTCGGCGGTGCCGGGGTTCGGGAGGTGCGGGCTCCTGAGGTCGGGGCCCAGCAGCCAGGAGGCGATCTCACGGACGGCGCCGCGGCCGCCGGGGGCGGTGGTCACCGCGCGGGCGGCGCGGCGTACCGGCTCGTGGGCACTGGCGACGGCCACCGGCCAGCCGGCCAGGGCGAAGCAGGGCAGGTCGTTGGCGTCGTTGCCGGCGTAGAGGACGCGGGCGGGGTCGACGCCCTGCTCGTCGCACCACTGCTTGAGCGCCTCGTCCTTGCGGTCGACGCCGTGCAGGACGGGGATGCGCAGCTTGCGGGCGCGGGCGGTGACCACCGGGTTCTGCTCGGTGGAGAGGATGAGCAGTGGGATCCCGGCGTCGCGCAGGGCGGCGATGCCGAGGCCGTCGCCGCGGTGGACGCTGACGCGTTCGCGGCCCTCGGCGTCGATCTGCACGGTGTCGTCGGTCTGGGTGCCGTCGAAGTCGAGGACGACCGCGTCGACGTCGCCGGGGCCGGGCCGTCGGCCGCCGGGGGCGTCGTGCCGGTCGAGGAGCGGCGCCAGCGCGCGGGCCCGGGCGAGGTCGTGCGGGTCGTCGATCTCCAGGACGCGGGCGGGGTCGGTGCGGACCAGCGCGGTGCGGCCGAAGAAGCGGTGGCGTACGGCGCGGAAGCCTTCGCCGCGCACGGCGTAGGCGGCGCCGGTCTCCAGCAGGTCCTCGGGGCGGTCCTGGCGGCGGGGCCGGTGGGCGGCGTCGTGGTTGACGCCGTGGCCGCTGCTCGGGGTGGCGCCGGTGGCGAGGTCCCGCCAGAGGAAGCCGTGGAAGGGGGCGGCGGTGACGGCGGTGTCGGCACCCTCCAGGACCGCCGCGGCGACGCCGTCGACGTCGTCGGCGGTGAGGAAGGGGCTGGTGCACTGCACGAGGAGGACCACGTCGGCGAGGCGGCCGTGGCGGGCCTCGTCGGTGTCCAGGGCGTGCAGGACCGCGGCCTCGCTGGTGGCGGTGTCGCCGGAGAGCGGCGCGGGCCGCTCCACGGTGGCGGCACCGGCGGCGCGGGCGGCCTCGGCGATGGCCGCATCGTCGGTGGAGACCAGCACCTCGCTGACGAGCCGGGCGGTGCGGCAGGCGTGGACGGCGCGGGCGACCAGCGGCACGCCGCCGACCTCGGCGAGGTTCTTGCCGGGGACGCCCTTGGAGCCGCCCCGGGCGGGGATGACGGCGAGGACGCGGGGAGCGGGGTCGCGCATGGGGTCTCCGTGGGGTGTCGGGCGTACACCGGTGCCGGTCACAGCCGGCCCAGGCGGCGGACGAGAGGGGCGACGTTCTGCACGCCGTGCCGGTAGGCGGA
The DNA here is from genome assembly GCF_042723275.1 of Streptomyces sp. NPDC058373. Taxonomy (NCBI): domain Bacteria; kingdom Bacillati; phylum Actinomycetota; class Actinomycetes; order Kitasatosporales; family Streptomycetaceae; genus Streptomyces; species Streptomyces sp. NPDC058373. The sequence continues at coordinate 219,751 of NZ_JBHXJE010000001.1, forward strand.
GCGGGCGGCGCCGCGCACGGCGCCGTTGACGGCGGTGCGGACGGTGCCGCGCAGCCCCTCGGCGGGCGGCGGGTCGAGGGCGCCGGGCAGCGGGGAGCCGTCGGGCGCGAGGTGGTGGCGGGCGAGCAGCCCGGGCAGGTAGCCGGGGGCGGTGCGCCGCGTGTAGTACGGCGTGATCGGCGGGAGCTCCTCGCCCTCGGACCGCGTCAGCAGGGCCGCGGTGCGGGCGCGGGCCGTGTCGAAGGCGGTGGCGTAGGCCGTACCGGGGGCGACGCCGTTGCGGTCCTGCCAGACCGGGTCGGCGGCGGGGGCGTGGCCTTCGTCGAGCCGGTCGAAGGAGGTGAGGCAGCCGGAGCCGATGAAGTGGTGGTTGCCGAGCGCCTCGCGCACCCCGAGGTCGGTGAGGACGGCGGTGGGGATGGACCGGTGCAGGGACTCCAGGGCGGCCGTGGAGCTGACGGTGACCAGTAGGTCGGTGCGGTCCAGGACCTCGCCCATGTTGCCGTGGACGAGGCGGAAGTTCTCCGGCAGCGGCGCCCGGTCGCGGGCGAGCCGCTGGTAGGGGATCTCCTCCAGGTGCGTGGTGTGCTCGCCGGGCTTGGAGCGCAGCTTCAGCAGCACCTCGCGCTCCGGGTGGGCGCGGGCGTGGCCGATGAGCCGGTCCAGCAGGTGGGCGCGGTCGGCGCGGCCGGCGGGCACCGAGGGCTGGGCGGCGAAGACCACGGTGTACGGGCGGTCCGCCGGCTCGGCCGGGCGGTGCGGGGCGCCGCCGAGGAAGGGCAGCGCGGCCTCGGTGACCGCCGTGCTGTCGGCGCCGACGCCCTCGTAGACGGCGCGGAAGCGGTCGGCGTCGACGGCGGAGTTGGCGAGGACCAGGTCGGCGCCGTGGCGCAACAGGAGGCCGTCGGCCAGCTTCTCGTAGACGACGCCGACGTAGCCGGTGACGACGACCGGGCGCACGCCGTGGTCCTGGCCGAGGCGGGCGAGGCCGTGCAGGGCGGCCTGGACGGCGCCGCCGACCAGGGCGAGGACGACCAGGTCGTAGGGGGCGCCGGCCGGGTCGGCCCCGGGTGCCGGGGTGGCGTGGCGGCGCCGGAGTTCGGCGAGGAAGCCCGCGAGGGAGACCTCGGCGAGGGCGTCGGGGCTCAGGCCGACCTCGGCGAGCTGGCGCGGGGTCGGGGTGGCGCGGCCGCGCAGCAGGTAGCCGTCGGTGGCGGCGCCCTCGGGGGCGAGCCGACCGGCGGTGAGGGCACCCCATTTCCAGCGGGTGTCGGAATCCGCGAGGACGGCGATGCGCGGGGTTCGGTGGTTGCTTGCTGGCACGTCGCCGACGCTAGGAAGGGTCGGCGCCAAAGGGCCCAACGGGATGGCAACAAAGGGTTAACAGCGCACCGACGAAAGGAATTGGGCGGCTCGGCGGGGAAATTCGGAGGGCGGGTTAACAAGCCGGCCGCCCGACGTTCACCCGGTGTACCCGTGGGTGTCGCGGACCGGGTCGGAGGTGCCCTCTAGCGTCGTTTCCGTGGTCAAGCTCTCCGTCATCGTGCCGTTCTACAACGTGCGGCAATTCGCGCCCGACACCCTGCGCAGCCTGAAGGCGAACGCGCGGGACGATGTCGAATTCCTCCTGGTCGACGACTGCTCGTCGGACGGCACCCGGGACCTGCTGGAACGGGCCGCCGAGGAGGTGCCCGGTGCCGTCCTGCTCCCGCACCAGGCCAACGGCGGCCTCGCGACCGCCCGCAACACGGGTCTGGACGCGGCCCGCGGCACCTACCTGACCTTCCTCGACGGCGACGACTGGTACGCCCCCGGCTACTGCGGCCAACTCCTCGCCGCGGCCGAGCGGTTGGGCACGGACTTCGTCCGCGTCGACCACGTCCAGGCCACCGGGAAGGTCCGCCGGATCCACCGGATGCCGCACGGGCGCCGGGAGGTGCCGCTGCGCCCGGTCGACGCGATACTGCCCGCCGACCGCTCGACCTCGGTCGACTACCCGTACGCCTGGGCGGGGATCTACCACCGGCGGCTGCTCGACTCCGGGGTGCTGCGGTTCCGGGACGGGCTGCGGACCGCCGAGGACCGCCCGTGGATCTGGCGGCTGCACCGGGAGGCGGAGTCCTTCGCGGTGACCGGCCTTCTCGGTGTCTTCTACCGGCGCGGTGTCTCCTCCTCGCTCACACAGATCGGTGATGTGCGGCAACTCGATTTCCTGCGCGCGTTCGACCAGGTGGTCGAGGAGACCGCGGGCCATGAACGGGCGGCGGAACTCCTGCCGAAAGCCATTCGTACGTATTGCGCCGTGATGGCGCACCACCTGGAATCCATCGAAAGGTTCGAACCCGCCGTGGCCCGGACTCTGCGCGCCGAGAGCGCGGCGGCCCTGCGGCGGCTGCCGCAGGACATCCTCCGCTCCACCCTGTACGCCCTCGGCCCCGAGCGCGCCGCCCGCCTGCGCCGCGTCCGGCGCGGCCAGGCCCTCGCCCGTCCCGCCACGGCGGCGCCCGCCGTCCCCGCCACCCGCGTGCGCGAGGAGGCGGCCCGATGAAGACGCCGAACGCCTCCCCCACGCCGCCCGGCGCCGCCGTCCGCCCCGGCTCCACCCAGCTCTTCCTCGCCGCCACCCAGTACGCGGCGGCGACCGTGGTGGCCGCGATCCGCGCCGGGCAGTTCGGGCCGCGCGCCGAGCACCGGCGGATCCTGGTGGTCAGCGACACCTCGGCCGTCCCGGAGCTCGGCACCCCGCTCGACGCGATGCCCGGGTTCGCGGCGCTCGGCGGCGAGTTCGACGCCGTGCACTCCTGGAACGACTTCCTCCGCCCCTTCCACCCGGCCGGCTGGTCCCCGCGCGAGCAGGACTGCCCGCTGTGGGAGCGCGCGGTGCGCGCGGCGTGGGAGCTGGGCGACGGCCCGCTGGAGCTGGCCTGCGAGTCGCTCCAGGCCAACCCGTCCCAGGCGGTGGTCCGGATCTTCTCCGAGGCCCCCGTCCACCTCTACGCCGACGGCCTGATGAGCTACGGCCCGACCCGCTCCAAGCTCGACCCGCTCATCGGCACCCGGGTGGCCCGCCTCCTCCATCTCGACCTCGTCCCGGGCCTGCGCCCGCTGCTGCTGCGCGAGTTCGGCGTCGAGCCCGAGGTGGTGCCCACCGAGGAGTTCGTGAAGGTCCTCGGCGAACTGGCCGAGGAGCCGTCCTCGGTACGCGCCGCCGAGGCGGCCGGGGAGGCGGGCGACGCCTCCCCCGCGCTCCTGCTCGGCCAGTACCTCTCGGCGATCGAGGTGCTCACCCCGGACGAGGAGGAACGGCTCCACCTGCGGCTGCTGCGCGGGGCCGCCGCCCTCGGTCACCGGAGCGTCGTCTTCAAGCCGCACCCCTCGGCCCCCGCCGGGTGGACCCGCGCGCTGGAGGAGGAGGCCGGCCGGCTCGGCGTGCGCTTCGGCGTGCTGGACGAGCCGGTCCTCGCCGAGGTGGTCTTCCAGCGGCTGCGGCCCGCGCTGGTCGCCGGGTGCTTCTCCACGGCGCTGCTGACCGCCGCCGTCTGCTACGGCCTGCCCGTCGCCCGCACCGGCACCGGCCTGCTCCTGGAGCGCCTCACCCCCTACCAGAACAGCAACCGGGTGCCCGTCACCCTGGTCGACGCGCTGCTCCCCTCGCTGGACGACGCGGGGGCCGTCGCCGCCTGGACGCCGCCGGGGCCGGACGGGGCGGGGCTGCCCGAGGGGCTGGCCGACCTGGTCACCACCGTCGGGTTCGCGATGCAGCCGGCCCTCAACCCCCAGCTGCGCCCGGTTGCCGAACGTCACCTGGCGGTGCTGCGGCGGGGCCCGGCGCTGACCCGCTACTTCAAGCGCCGCCGCCTCACCGCGCTGGCGCTGCCCGGCGGCGTCCCGGACCGGCTCGCCTTCGTGCCGCGCAACCGGGCCGTGCGCGGGCTGGCCCGGCGGGCGCGGCGGCTGGCGAAGGCCGTGGGGTGAGGGACGCGCCGGCGCTCAGACGCCGCTGAGGGAGAGCTTCACGGCGAAGCCGAGGAAGAGCGCCCCGGCCGCCGTCGTCGCCCCCGCCGACAGGCTCCGGCGGCGGCGGAAGGCGGCGGCCAGCCGGTGCCCCGCGAAGATCAGCGTGGACAGGTAGGCGAAGCTGGCCAGTTGCAGCAGGGCTCCGAGGATCAGGAAGGAGAGCGCGGGATAGGCGTAGGCCGGGTCCACGAACTGCACGAAGAACGACAGCAGGAAGAGGATGGCCTTCGGGTTGAGGAGGCTCGCCACCAGCGCCCTGCGGTACGGGCGTTCGCGGGCCGCCTCCGCCGGGGCCGCCTCCGGCTCCGGGCCCGTCTCCTCGCGCCGGTCGCGCCAGAGCCGCCAGGCGCTGCGGAGCATCCCGACCGCCATCCAGGTCAGGTAGGCGGCGCCGGCGTACTTCACGAGGGTGAAGAGCAGCGGGGTGGTGCGCAGCAGCGAGGCGGCGCCGGCCGCCGCCAGGGTCATCAGGATCGCGTCACCGGTGAAGACCCCGGCCGCGGCCGCGTACCCGGTCCTCGGTCCGCGCCGGGCGGCGACGGAGAGGACGTAGAGCGAATTCGGGCCGGGGAGCAGCACGATGACGGCGAGCCCGGCGAGGTAGGTCGGTAGATCGGTGACACCCAGCATGAGCGGAGTTTCGCACGGCCGTACGGGTGGGCACCTCCCGGTTCCACGAAGTGGAACGGGCGCCTCCGGGATGGGTTCGGGACACCCCGCGCGCGGAAGGTTCCACCGGCGTCCCGGCGGGGCATGGAGGGGCCAGGAGCGGGCACGTCCGCGCGCCCACGGGCCGCGCGGCGCGTCTCCGCCGCCGTGACGCGAGGGGGAGGGTGCACTCCATGCCCACAGGGCGCGCAGGACGAGGAAGACCGGTGGCCGGAGCGGTGGTCGCGGCGCTGGCGCTGCTGGCCGTCGCCGGCTGCCGGGTCGACGCGGCGGCCGGACCGGGCCTGACCCCGGCACCACCGCCCCCGCCCGCCGCACCCGCCACCGAGGACGCCCGCCCACCCACGCCCTCCCCGCCACCGCCACCACCGAAGTCGTCCCCCGCACCCACCACTCCACCGGCGAAGCCCGCGCCGCCGCCCGCCCCTGCCGCGACGGAGCCCGCCGCCCCGGCGGTCCTCATGCGGCCGGGCCAGGCCAGCGAGCAGGTCCGCGAACTCCAGGCGCGGCTGGCCTCGCTGGGGCTCTTCGGCCGCTCCCCGACCGGCTTCTACGGCGACGTCACCAGCGAGGCGGTCTCCGCCTTCCAGCGCCGGGGCGCGCTGCCGGTGACCGGCGCCACCGACGCCGTCACCTGGGACCGGCTCCGCGCGGGCACCGCCCGGCCCACCCAGGACGAGCTCCACCCGCCGACCACGCTGCCGCTGACCGAGCCCGACAAGCGCTGCCTGACCGGCCGGGTGCTCTGCGTCAGCAAGAAGAGCCGCTCGCTGGCGTGGATGGTCGACGGCAAGGTGCGCGCGGCGATGGACGTGCGGTTCGGCTCGCAGTACACCCCCACCCGCGACGGCGCGTTCAAGGTCTACTGGAAGTCCCGCGACCACCACTCCACGCTCTACGACACCCCGATGCCGTACGCCCTCTTCTTCAGCGGCGGCCAGGCCGTCCACTACTCGGCGGACTTCGCCGCCCAGGGGTACGCGGGCGCCTCGCACGGCTGCGTCAACGTCCGGGACAGGAAGAAGGTCGCCGCCCTCTTCGACCAGGTGCGCGAGGGGGACCGCGTCATCGTCTACTGAGGCCCGGCGACCGGGAAGCCGCCCCCGTCAGGGCGGCGGAGAGTGAAGAGGCGCGGGCGGGACCGGGGGGACCTGGCCCCCCCCCCCCGCCCGCACCCCGCCCAGAGGGTAGGGGGGGCCCCCCAGGCTCGGTAAACACACAGAAGCCGC
>NZ_JBHXJE010000001.1:225675-291541 GCF_042723275.1 Streptomyces sp. NPDC058373
CCGGCCCCCCCCCCCCGGGGGGGGGGGGTTCGTGCTCGGCGGCGGGGCGGCGCGGGGGCACCTGGCCCCCCCCCCCCCCGACGGCACCGAGCCAAGAGGTACGGGGGGAACCCCGGCTCGTGCCACGCCGATGACCAGTCGGCTCACTTCCTACTGCGCCGTACGCCCGCGAAGTGTCACACCGGTGTGCCACGGGTGCGCCGCCACCCTCGCCGGGCCGCCCCGGAGCCGGTTGCCCCGGGGCGCCGCCGCGCGGCCCGGCGGCCCGGACTCCCGCGCCCGGTCCGGCTTTCCCCTTGACCTTCACACCGGTGTGAGCCCCGACCATCTCCTCAGGACGGCGCCCGCCAGGACGGCGGAGCCCCGAGACGCCCGCGCCCGGGCCACCCACCGGAGGAGACCTCGCGATGTCCGCGACCCCGCACAGCAGCACCGACCCCGCACCCGCCACCCCCGTCACCGTGCTCGGCCTCGGCCGGATGGGCCGGGCCCTGGCCGCCGCCTTCGTCGCGGCGGGCCACCCCACCACCGTCTGGAACAGGTCGCCCGGGAAGGCCGCCGAACTGGTCGACCGGGGCGCCACCCTCGCCGGGTCGGTCGAGGAGGCCGTCACGGCCGGTCCCCTCGTGGTCGTCTGCGTCTCGGACGACCCGGCCGTGCACCAGCTCCTCGACCCGCTGGACGGCGCCCTGGCCGGCCGGACCCTGGTCAACCTCACCACCGGCACCTCCGCCCAGGCCCGGGCCAACGCCGCCTGGGCGCGGGAGCGGGGCGCGGCCTTCCTCGACGGCGCGATCATGGCCGTACCGGAGGACATCGCCACCGACGGCGCCGTCCTGCTCTACAGCGGCCCGCGCGACGCCTACGGCGCGCACGAGCCGGTGCTGCGCGCGCTGAGCCCGGCGGGCACCGCGTACCTCGCCGCCGATCCCGGCCTCGCCGCGCTCCACGAGCTGTCCCTGCTCGGCATCATGTGGGGCGTCCTCAACGGCTTCCTGCACGGCGCGGCCCTGCTCGGCACGGCGGGCGTCCGCGCCGAGAGCTTCGCCCCGCTGGCGGCCCGGATGACCGGCGTGGTCGCCGGATACGTCACCGCCGCCGCACCCGAGGTCGACGCGGGCTCCTACCCGGCGGGCGACGCGGCCCTCACCGTCCACCAGGAGGCGATGCGCCACCTCGCCGAGGAGAGCGAGGCGCTCGGCGTCAACGCCGAACTGCCGCGGTTCTTCCAGCTCCTGGCCGACCGGGCGGTGGCCGACGGCCACGCCGACAGCGGCTACTCGGCACTGATCGAGCAGTTCCGCAAGGCCTCCCCCGCCTGACGGCGGGCCGAAGGCGCCGGGTCACTCCCCGGACGGCGCGGGCGAGGGGGTCGCGCTCGCCGAGGGCGACGGGGTGGGCTCGCCGCTCGCCCCCTCACCGTCCTCCGGTGCCGCCCCGCCGTCCGCGTCCTCACCGTCACCGGTCTCCGGGGGCGGGGCGAAACCGAAATCCGGGCCTGCCCCCTCCGCGGAGCCGCCGCCCGAGCCGGGCAGCGGCAGCGGCACGTTCGGCAGGCCCAACTGGGGCCGCTGGCGGGGTGCGTCGAGGACGCCGCGGCAGAACCGCTCGATGGCACCGGGGCCGCCCTTGGCCAGCCGCTCCAGGCGGCGCCGGTGGTCGGCGTCCATGGTGCCGTCCTGGTAGGCCCGGCAGGCGATCTCGGTGCGCTCCTCCCAGTCCCAGCCGCCGTCCCGGGACGGTGTCCGGCCGGGGCGGGGGGTCCGCTCGGGGGTGGGGGTGCCGGTGGGCGGGCCGGTGGTCTCCGGGCCGGGGGTCGGCTCCCCCTCCGTGGGGCTCGGCTCGGCCGGGGGCTCCGGCGGCGCGGAGGAGGCCGGGTCGGACGGGTCCGGCTCTGGCGAGGCGAGGACTTCGGGGGACTCGCTGCCGGCGGAGACGGAGGCGGCCGGCACCGGGGTCTCGGGACCGCGGAACGGCGAGGGCAGCACACCGGCACCGGCGGCCATGGCCACCCCGCCGATCATGAACCCGGTCAGCGCGACCGCCATCCCGAACCGCACTGGCCGCCCCCACCGCGAGGCGGCTCGCGCGGGGCCGCCGAGCCGCAGCACGCCCGCGTCGGCGCCCCGGCGGGCGGTGCGGAAGGCGGCGACGGCCTCCTCCTCGCGGGCGGCGGCCGCGTCGGCCGGGCCGGGCGTGGTGAGCGTGGCCAGGGCGGCCCGCAGCGCGGCGGCCTCCGGCGGGTCGGGGGGTGCGGCGGCGGGGCCGGAGTGCTCGCCGCGCAGCAAACGTTCGGTGGCGTCCTTGGTCGGCCATCCGTGGTGCTCGTCGGCCATCACATATCTTCCTGCGTCCGCGGAGGTGTTCGCGTCACACTGACGGTTGTCGCCGGGGATCGGTGCGGCGACCTCTGGGGCGGTACGGAGCCGGGGGCGCCCTCGGCGCGGCCGGTGCGGTCGGCGAGGAGTTCGGCGAGCCGCTTCAGGCCCCGGTGGGCGGCGGTGCGTACGGCGCCGGGGCGTTTGCCCAGCGTGTGGGCGGCGCTCTTGGCGTCCAGGCCCACGACGACACGGAGCACGACCGCCTCGGCCTGGTCCTGCGGGAGCTGGGCTATCAACGCGAGGGTGTCCCCGGTCGACAGCGCCTCCATGGCCTCACCGGCAGTGTCCGTCTCGGCGGCCCGGCCGGTCAGTTCGCTCTCGTCGCCGCCTATCGCGGGGCGGCGGCCGCGCATGCGGATGTGGTCGAGGGCGCGGTTGCGGGCGATCCGCGCGGCCCAGCCCCGGAACCGGTCGGCGTCACCGCTGAACCGGTCGAGGTCGCGCGCGATCTGCAACCACGCCTCGGACGCCACGTCCTCGGCGTCGGCGTCCCCGACGAGTGTCCGTACGTATCCCAACAGCCGCGGCTGCACGGCGCGGTACACAGTCCGGAAGGCGCTCTCGTCCCCGTCCTGCGCCGCGTGAACCGCGGCGGTCAGCTCCGCGTCGTCCCCCAGCACTCCCTCATCCTGCCCCACTAGTCGGCCGTGCCGTCACTCCCGGCCCAGACACCCCCTGGCGCCGACGCGCCCGCGCGGACCAGCACGCTACGACCTGCACGCCCCCGGCGTCCATGTCCCGCACACCCCGCTGTCGCCGCGTCACACAGCGGGGTGTGACAGAAAACGCACCGACGGCGCAGAGCAGAGTGACGGGTCGCCCGCGACTCGCGTCGACGACGGCCGGGGTCACTCCTGTGGGGGGTGGCGGCCCCGGCCGTCGTTCTGCTCGCCCGGGAAGGCCGACCAGGCCGGCGGTCTCCCTGTGGGCGGGGGCAGCCGACGTCCGGCAGGCGGACGTGAAATTGTCGCTCCGATGCCCGCCGTCCGCCCCGGTCGCCACGGTGAACCAGGGGCGGGAGTCGCGGAGGAGACCGCGTGCGCCGACCGCAACGTACGACATGCTCGCTCCGCCTCGTTCTCGATCGGGCGGCCGGCCCGTGCGGTTCCGCCTCACATGGACAGAACCCCCACCCGGTCCAGGAACCGGAAGAAGAGCGGTTCGGCGAACGGGTCCGCCGGGGCGGTGAAGGTGTCCAGCAGCGGCCGGTACGCCGCCTCGCGGCCGGTCTCGGCGGCCCAGGCGACGGCGTGGTCGGCGGCGTCGGGCGGCTCCAGGAAGTAGTCCTCGACGGCGAGGCCGTCGGCGCCCAGCCGGGTGGCCATGGCGTCGCGGGCGAGGCAGGCGGTCCAGGTGCCGCTCTCCGGCCCGGCCGCCTCGATGACGACGCAGGCGCTGTCCATGACGTAACCGAAGAGGGCGGGGTGGCCGGTCTCCTCGGCGAGGCTGTTCATGCTGCCGATGTCGGTGGGGCCGCCCTCGGTCGGGCACTCCCAGATCTGCCAGTCGTCGGGGCGCCGCTCCAGCAGACTCAGCGTGGCGCCGACCGGCCGCAGGGCCGCCAGCGTGTCGAGCGGAGCGGCGCTCCTCGCCACGACGTAATAGCCCCAGTACCCCATAACCCTGCTCCCCCGCGTTCGTGTGCGTGACTCCCACCGGCAGGGACGCCTCGCGGGTGCGCGGGCGTTCCCGGCCGGGGGCCGTGGGACGCGCGGACCCCCGCGCCTTCGGCGCGGCGGTCCGCCGCGCCCCCGGCGGCCTGCGGCGACTTCAGCACATCCGGGTGGGCGGCGCCACCGAAAGCCCGCATCCCGTGCGGCGAGGGGATGCGGGCCGCGCGGCGCGCGCCGGGGTCAGACCTTCTCGGGCGCGTGGCTGCCGGGGACGGGCGCCGCCGGCGGCCACGGGTGGTGGACGCGGGCGTTCTGGCGGCGGGTCAGGGCGAGCACGAAGAGGACGGCGATGACGGCGTGGACGACGCTGAACGCCTCGGAGAACGCCACCATCCGGTAGCCGCGGGCGATCGCCTCCAGTTCCTCGGCGCGGTTGAGGACGCGCGTGGAGCCGTTGCTCAGCACGGTGTCGAGGAGGAACGTGCCCCACCAGAGGTTGAGCAGCAGGGTGCCGCGCCGGTCGACCGGGGAGACGGAGGCGTGCCAGGTCTCGGAGGCGATCCGGCGCGGGAACCAGAGGCTGACCACCGGCACGAACCACGCGCCGATCGCCCAGCCGCGCGCCTTGGTGTGGCCGTACGGGTCGAAGACCTCGGCGTTGACCCGCGTACGGCGGAACCACAGGAGGAAGAGCACGATGCTGGCGAGGTAGGCCGGGCCCCAGAAGGTGGCGAGCCACACGGAGACGTCCTCTGTCTCGGCCCAGCGCTCCTCGGCCGCCCAGTCACCGCCGGTCACGCTGTCGACCAGCCCGGCCATCCGCAGGTCGAGGACGGCGCCGGCCAGGTCCGCGAGGCCGACCAGCGCGAAGAGTGTGACGACCGCCCAGCCGAATCCGGCCGGCGAGCGGAGCACCGCGTCGCCGGAGACGGGGACGGGCCTGCGGCCGTCGAGGTGGGTGCGGCCGTCGAGCCGGTGGGCGTCGGCGCAGAGCGTGCAGTGCGGCGAGGGCAGCACGGCGCCGTTGGTGCGGCATCTGAGGCAGAGCATGGCGAAGGAACCCCCCACGGGTGGAGCCGTGCGCCCGCGCCCCTCCCCCGAGGCGTGCGGCCGCGCACAGCGGAAAACCCCGTCCGCGAGCGGCAGTCCGGCGGGGACGGGGCGTTGACCTGCGAAGAGTAAGGCAGCGGGGGCGCGACGGGAAGCTTCTTTTCCGGGGGCCGGCCGCGCCCCTGCGGCTCAGTCCTCGCCCGTGGCCTTCCGGGCGAGCTGCCGGAACTCGGTCCAGCTCGGTTCCGGCTCCCCGCTGTTCCACACCTTCTCGGCGAGGGCGGCGAGCGGCATGCGGATGCCGTCGGCGACCTGGCCGGTGGTCCGGGCGTCGGCGATGTCGCCCCAGACGGCGAAGCGGGCCCCGAGGATGTCGTCGTCCCAGCGGGCGGCGACCGGCTCGGAGCCGCGCAGCACGCGCGGGGTCCACTCGCGGTAGATGCGCTCACCGGTGGGATAGGTGAAGGTCTGGGGCTCGCCGAGCACGTAGTAGAGGTACTCGTCGTTCATGTTGATCACCTTGAACCCCTCCTCCAGGTACTCCGTCGGCGGGCGCGCGCCGATCTCCTTGCCGGTCCAGTACTCGACCTCCAGGTCCTTCGGCGGTTTCACCTCGGTGTCGGCGAAGAGGCCGTCGTTCCAGACCTTCAGGGTGCGGTCGAAGGGGCGCAGGGTGGCGGCCCGGTCGGCGACCCAGCTGGTGGCGAGGTCCTCGATCCGGGCGTTCTGCCCGTGCTCCTCGCGGGCGGCGCGGGCGAGCCGCGGGTAGGACTGCTCGGGGTCCTGCGCCATCAGGGCCGGGTACTCGTCGGCGCCGAGGTGCCAGTAGGAGCCCTTGAAGAGTTCCGCGTACTCCTTCAGCAGGTCGTCGACGATGCGGGCGGAGTCCGGGTTGGCGATGTCGATGGCACCGCGCGGGGTGTCGCCGTCGGCGGCGCGGAGCTGGAGGTCGGGGTGGGCCTCGATGACGGCGCCGAGGTGGCCCGGGGAGTCGATCTCGGGGACGACGGTGATGTGCCGTTCGGCGGCCACCTTGAGGATGCGGCGGACCTGGTCCTTGGTGAGGTGGTCGTCGGAGACGACCTCGGGGTGGCTCTCGGACTCGATGCGGAACGCCTGGTCGTCCGAGAAGTGCAGGGAGAGCTGGTTGTACTTGAGGTCGCCGATCTCCCGGATCCGGTCCTCGATCCACCCGGCGGGGTACGGCTTGCGGGCGATGTCCAGCATGAAGCCGCGCTGCGGCTTGGCGGGCGCGTCCTTGACGACGCCCTCGGGGGCACTCGACCCGGTGCGCAGCGCCTGCTTGAGGGTGCGGGTCCCGTAGAAGACACCGGCCTGGTCGGGCGCGGTGATCCGGACCTGCCCGCCGGCCACCCGCATCTCGTACGACTGGGGCCCGCCGCGGCTGTCGCCCTCCACGTCGAGCCGGACGTCGCCGCGCTCCGGTTCCTCCTCGCCGCCGTAGTCGACGCCGAGTTCACGGGCGAGCAGCCGTCCCTCGTCGGCCAGCTCGCCGTCGGCTATGACCACCCGGCTGCCGTCGCCCGGCTTCCACCCGGGCCCGCGCGCCGCCTCGTGCTCCCGCACCGAGGGGACGGTGCCGGGCTCCTTCGAGACCGGGTACGAGGAGGGGTCGCGGACCGGCGCCTCGGCGGCACCGCTGTCCGGGGTGGAGCCGTCGGGCGCCCGGTCCTCGTGCGGCCAGGCCGCGATGGTCAGCGCGGCGGCCCCGGCGACGACGACCGCGGCGATGCCCAGCAGGTAGCGGGCCCGCCCGCCGCCGGGTGGCCGGCGGTGGCCGTGGGGCCGGGCCGGGCTCGACCCGCCGCCGGGCGTGCCGGGGCCTTCGGGGTCCTGCGGTTCGCGCGGGCGGTCGGCGTCCATGGGGGCTCCGTACGTCGTGGGGAAGGGGGCCGGGAGGGTCGGGGGCGGCGGCTGGGCCGTCCGGGTGAACGGCGGGGTGGGGTGCGGGGTCACCCGGCCGGCGGGGCGGGCGGAGGCGCGGGGGGCGCGGGGGACACGCCCGGGCGCCGGTCGGGACGGGAAATCGCCCGGTTGGGGGTGTCAGCGCAGCGTGCGGCCGTCCACGAAACGTCTCGAAACTCTCCCGTTCGGATGAAATTCGCGCATGCGTCGGACTCTTTCCGTCATCCCTCGCTAGCGTGGCGGCGCTGTCCCGCCCCCGCACGAGGAGCGCACGCTGCCCGCAGAACCAGGCCGGAGCACCCACGCCCCGGCCGTACCCGGCCACCCCACGGTGCCGCCCGGACTCGCCCGGCTCAACTCGGACCCGGCCGACCGGGCCGTCGCCGCGCTCCTGGCCTGCTGCGCCTGCCCGGAGTGGGCCGAGCGGCTGGCGGCCCACCGCCCGTACCCGGACGTCCCCGCCCTGCTCGCCGCGAGCGACGAGGCGCTCTACGATCTGCCGCCCGACGCCCTGCGCGCGGCGCTGACCGGCGAGGGCTCCCGGAGCGCGGCCCCGCCGAGCGGCTACTCGGCGGCCGACACCGCGCTGGACTACGCCCAGAAGGCGTACGCGGAGAGCTTCGGCTACCCCTTCGTCGTCTGCCTGGACGGCGAGCCCCCGGCCCGCGCCCTGGATCTGCGGCTCGCGGCGATCCGCGCCCGGCTGGGCCACCCGGCGGAGGCGGAGCTGCCGGTGGCCGCCGAGGAGCTGCGGCGACTGGTCCGGGGACGGCTGGCACGCCGGGCGGCGGCCGCGCTTCACCCATCCGGCGCACTCCCGGCTCCCGGCAGGCGGGGCCCGGCCCGGCCGCACGGGTCGCCAGAAGACGCCGCATGCCCGGAATCACGGGATTCGGGGCGTCCTGATAGCCCGTACGTGCCAGTTTGATCACAGGGAAGCCCCCCGCGCGGAGGAACCGACAACACGTCGCTACGATGGCCGGGGCCGGTGGACCGTACCCGGCCGGGCCAAGACCGACCTAGGAAGCCGGCAGGCCCCAAATCCTTTCCCCGGAGGGTTCTTCCGTGCCGGCTGGAACGCTGTACCGCGGCCGGGAAGGAATGTGGTCCTGGGTGGCTCATCGAGTCACCGGCGTCCTCATTTTCTTCTTCCTGTTCGTACACGTGCTGGACACCGCTCTCGTCCGCGTCTCCCCTGAGGCGTACGACGAGGTCGTTGCCACCTACAAGACGCCCATCGTCGCCCTGCTGGAGTACGGCCTCGTCGCCGCCGTGCTCTTCCACGCGCTCAACGGCCTGCGGGTGATCGCCGTCGACTTCTGGTCGAAGGGCGCCCGCTACCAGAAGCAGATGCTGTGGTCCGTGGTGGGAGTGTGGCTCGTTCTGATGGTCGGGGCCCTGTACCCCGTCCTCGGCCACGCCGTACGCGAACTGTTCGGGAGCTGACGCCGATGTCCACTGAGACCAACGCCGCCGTCGGCCCCGTCGAGGGCGCTTCCCTCTACGACGTCGACAACCCCGCGCCGATCATCGAGCCGCCCCGTCAGCGGACCCGCAAGACGCCCAAGTCGACCCGCGGCAACTTCGAACTGGCCGCGTGGCTCTTCATGCGCCTGTCCGGTGTCGTCCTCGTCGTCCTGGTCATCGGCCACCTGCTGATCCAGCTCGTGCTGGACGGCGGCGTCTCCAAGATCGGCTTCGCCTTCGTGGCCGGCCGCTGGGCGTCCCCGTGGTGGCAGATCTGGGACCTGGCCATGCTCTGGCTGGCGATGCTGCACGGCGCCAACGGCCTGCGGACCGTCATCAACGACTACGCCGAGCGCGCCAACACCCGACTGTGGCTGAAGGGCCTGCTCTACACGGCCACGGTGTTCACCATTCTGCTGGGCACGCTGGTGATCTTCACCTTCGACCCGAACATCCGCTAGGCACGGGGCTGAGGCAACCGACATGAAGATCCACAAGTACGACACCGTCATCGTCGGCGCCGGCGGCGCCGGCATGCGCGCCGCCATCGAGGCGACGAAGCGCAGCCGCACCGCCGTGCTGACCAAGCTGTACCCGACCCGCTCCCACACCGGCGCGGCCCAGGGCGGCATGGCCGCCGCCCTCGCCAACGTCGAGGACGACAACTGGGAGTGGCACACCTTCGACACGGTCAAGGGCGGTGACTACCTGGTCGACCAGGACGCCGCCGAGATCCTGGCGAAGGAGGCCATCGACGCGGTCCTCGACCTGGAGAAGATGGGCCTTCCGTTCAACCGGACGCCCGAGGGCCGCATCGACCAGCGCCGCTTCGGCGGCCACACCCGCAGCCACGGCGAGGCCCCGGTCCGCCGGGCCTGCTACGCGGCCGACCGCACCGGCCACATGATCCTCCAGACGCTGTACCAGAACTGCGTCAAGGAGGGCGTGGAGTTCTTCAACGAGTTCTACGTCCTGGACCAGCTCATCACCGAGGTCGACGGGGTCAAGAAGTCCGCCGGCGTCGTCGCCTACGAGCTGGCCACCGGCGAGATCCACGTCTTCCAGGCCAAGTCGGTCGTCTACGCCTCCGGCGGCACCGGCAAGTTCTTCAAGGTGACGTCGAACGCGCACACCCTGACCGGTGACGGCCAGGCCGCCTGCTTCCGCCGGGGCCTGCCGCTGGAGGACATGGAGTTCTTCCAGTTCCACCCGACCGGCATCTGGCGCATGGGCATCCTCCTCACCGAGGGCGCCCGCGGTGAGGGCGGCATCCTCCGCAACAAGGACGGTGAGCGCTTCATGGAGAAGTACGCGCCCGTCATGAAGGACCTCGCCTCGCGCGACGTCGTCTCCCGCTCCATCTACACGGAGATCCGGGAGGGCCGCGGCTGCGGTCCCGAGGGCGACCACGTCTTCCTCGACCTCACCCACCTGCCGCCGGAGCAGCTCGACGCGAAGCTCCCGGACATCACCGAGTTCGCGCGCACCTACCTCGGCATCGAGCCCTACACGGACCCGATCCCGATCCAGCCGACCGCGCACTACGCCATGGGCGGCATCCCCACCAACGTCCAGGGTGAGGTCCTCGCGGACAACACCACGGTCGTCCCGGGCCTGTACGCCGCCGGCGAGGTCGCCTGCGTCTCGGTGCACGGCGCCAACCGCCTCGGCACCAACTCGCTGCTCGACATCAACGTCTTCGGCCGCCGCTCGGGCATCGCCGCCGCCGAGTACGCCCACAGCAACGACTTCGTGGAGCTGCCGGAGGACCCGGCCGCCCAGGTGATCGAGCAGGTCGAGCGGCTGCGGGACTCCAACGGCACGGAGCGGGCGACCGACCTGCGCACCGAGCTGCAGGAGACGATGGACGCCAACGTCATGGTCTTCCGCACCGAGCAGACCATCAAGACGGCCGTCGACAAGATCGCCGAGCTGCGCGCCCGCTACAAGAACGTCTCCGTCCAGGACAAGGGCCGCCGCTTCAACACGGACCTGCTGGAGGCCATCGAGCTGGGCAACCTGCTCGACCTGGCCGAGGTCATGGCACAGTCGGCCCTCGCCCGCAAGGAGTCGCGCGGCGGTCACTACCGCGAGGACTTCCCCAACCGCGACGACGTCAACTTCATGCGCCACACCATGGCGTACCGCGAGGTCGGCGACGACGGCACGGAGTCGATCCGGCTCGACTACAAGCCGGTCGTCCAGACCCGCTACCAGCCGATGGAGCGTAAGTACTGATGGCTACCCCCGTACTCGACAAGCCGGTCGCGGACGCCACCGCGTCGCACCTGATCACGATCACGCTGCGCGTGCGCCGGTTCAACCCCGAGGTCTCCGACGAGGTCACCTGGGAGGACTTCGCGCTGGAGATCGACCCCAAGGAGCGGGTCCTCGACGCGCTCCACAAGATCAAGTGGGAGATGGACGGGACGCTGACGTTCCGCCGCTCCTGCGCCCACGGCATCTGCGGCTCCGACGCCATGCGCATCAACGGCCGCAACCGCCTCGCGTGCAAGACGCTGATCAAGGACATCAACCCGGAGAAGCCCATCACGGTCGAGCCCATCAAGGGGCTCGCGGTCCTCAAGGACCTCGTGGTGGACATGGAGCCGTTCTTCCAGGCGTACCGGGACGTCATGCCGTTCCTGGTCACCAAGGGGAACGAGCCGACGCGGGAGCGGCTGCAGTCGGCCGAGGACCGCGAGCGGTTCGACGACACCACCAAGTGCATCCTGTGCGCCGCGTGCACCTCGTCGTGCCCCGTCTTCTGGAACGACGGCCAGTACTTCGGCCCCGCGGCCATCGTCAACGCGCACCGCTTCATCTTCGACTCGCGTGACGAGGCCGGGGAGCAGCGGCTGGAGATCCTCAACGACAAGGACGGCGTGTGGCGTTGCCGCACCACGTTCAACTGCACGGACGCCTGCCCGCGCGGTATCGAGGTCACCAAGGCGATCGCCGAGGTCAAGAAGGCGCTCATCACGCGCCGCTACTGAGTCCCGCCCGGCCCGAAGGCCCCGTTCCCGGTACGTCCGGGGGCGGGGCCTTCGGCGTGTCCGGAGCCTGCGGCGGAGGCGGCGGCACCGCTTGTTGAACATGTTCAAAAGGTCTACTGTCATCCGTGAATGCCCGCCTCCCAGCGGCCCGTACGGCGGCTCACCGTGCTGTACGACGCCGCCTGCCCGCTCTGCACCCAGCTGCGCGGCTGGCTGGAACGCCGCCGCCAGCTCGTCCCGCTCGACCTCGTCCCGGCCGGGTCCGAGCGGGCCGAACGGCTGCTGCCCGGCCTCGACCACGCGGCCACCCTGGAGGAGATCACCGTGGTGGGCGACGGCGGGCAGGTCTACCGGGGCACGGCCGCCTGGATCACCGCCCTGTGGGCCCTGGACGGCTACCGCGCCCTCGCCCACCGGCTGGCCACGACCGCCTCCGGCGCCCGCCTGGCCCGGGGCGCGGCACTGGCCGCCACCCGCCTGCGGGAGTCCTCCCGGCAGTGGGGCGGGGCGAGTTACCCGGCCGCCGACGGCTGGCGGTACGAGCCGCGTACGGGCTGGGTGCACGAGCCCCCGGGGTACGGCACGGCCTGCCCTGCTGACGGTTAGGCTCGGCCGCGTGCCAGCACGGAAGAAGAGCAGCGAGGACCACGACGGGGCGAGCGCGCGGGGGGCGGCCGCCCCGTCGGCCGCGCCGGCCAAGGAGGCGGACGGCCGGGCCGCCAAGAGCGAGCAGACCCGCGCCCTGATCCTGCAGACGGCCCTGCGCCTCTTCCAGGAGCGCGGCTTCGACAAGACCACGATGCGCGCCATCGCCCGCGAGGCCGGCGTCTCCACCGGCAACACCTACTACTACTTCGCCTCCAAGGAACACCTGGTCCAGGGCTTCTACGACCGCATCGCCGACGAACACCGTGCGGCCGTGGCCCCGGTCCTGGCACGGGAGACCGGCCTGGAGGAGCGGTTCGCCGGAGTACTGACGGCCTGGCTCGACATCGCGGCCCCGTACCACGAGTTCGCCGCCCAGTTCTTCAAGAACGCCGCCGACCCCGCGAGCCCCCTGAGCCCCTTCTCCACCGACTCCTCCCCCGCCCGCGACGCCGCCATCGCCATCCAGCGCGAGGTCCTCACCGGCTCCCGCACCAAGCCCCCCGCCGAACTGGCCCCCGTCCTCCCCGAGCTGATGTGGCTGGCCCAGATGGGCCTGGTCCTCTACTGGGTCTTCGACTCCTCCCCCGACACCGAACGCACCCGCCGCCTGGCCGTCCGGGGCGCCCGGCTGACGGCGCGGGGGGTCACCCTGTCGCGGTTCCGGGTGCTGAGGCCGCTGGTGCGGGAGGTCCACGAACTGCTGATGGACTTCCTGCCGGGGGCCAGCGAGACATTGAGCACGAAGGAGCGCCGGAGGCAGGCCCGTACTACGGAGGGCACGGGGACGACGGACGCCACGAGCGCGATGGAAGCGGCAGGCGCGGCGGACTCGGCAAGCGCGGCGGACTCGGCAGGCGCGGCACCCCCGGAGAAGGCACCCCCCTCCCACCCCTGAGGGCGGCACCCGGAGAACGCCCCGCGCCCGGCAATCCCCAGCCCGGCCGGCGCTTGAGGCCACCCCGCCTCGGCCCAGTCCGAGCCGAGCCCGGCACACAACCAGCCCGGCCGGCGCTTGAGCCCGTGCTTCGGGCGGCCCGCCCCGTCACGCCCCCACCGTCGCCAGCGCCCACACCGTCTTCCCGTACCGCCCCCGGTCGCGGACGCCCCACGCCTCGGAGAGGGCGGAGACGACAGTGCGGGCGTGGCCGGGGAGGATCTCGTCGGGAGGAGTCGCGGGCGAGGGGAGCCTACTGGCGGGGCCGGGCTCCGGGGCGGGAAGGACGGCCTCGTCGGGGAGGCCGTCGGAGACCTCGATGAGGCAGGAGCCGTGGGCGAGGACGGTGACGGCGACCTCGAAGTCGGGCTCGTCGCGGGGGCCGTGGAGCACGGTGTCCGCGGCCAGCTCGGAGACGATCAACACGGTTTCGTCACGTATCGCACTCCCCGCCGGGTGCCCCCAGCTGCCCAGATGGTCCCCGGTCCGGTGCCTGGCCTCGCCCACCGAAGCGGGGTGCCGGGGCAGCCGGAACGCCTTGCGTCTCAGCACAACCGACTCCGTCATCCCCACAGTGCACACATTTTCGTCACATGACGCAACGTCATGTGCGTCACGGAAACACCGCGGGCCGCCCACGGATCACTCCGGAGCGGCCCGGCGGGCATCTGCCCGCTGTTCGGAGGGGGGAGGGCGGAAACGGCCGCCCACGCCCTGCCGAAGGGGTCGGACGGGTCAGCTCCGCTTGGCGGCGAGCTGGACGATCGTGATGTCGGAGGGGGCTCCGACCCGCACCGGCGGGCCCCAGGCGCCCGCGCCGCGGGAGACGTAGAGCTGCGTGTCCCCGTACCGCTCCAGTCCCTCGACGGTCGGGTTGGCGAGGCCGGCGACGAGGTTGCCGGGCCAGAGCTGGCCGCCGTGGGTGTGGCCGGAGAGCTGGAGGTCGACGCCGTGCTCGACGGCCTCGTCGATGACGATCGGCTGGTGGGCAAGGAGGACGCTGGCCCGGGAGCGGTCCCGGTCGCCGAGGGCGCGGACGAAGTCGGGGCCCTGGCCCTCGCTCTCGCCGGCCACGTCGTTGACGCCCGCGAGGTCGAACCCGGCCTTCTCCACCCGGGCGTTCTCCAGCGGCCGCAGCCCCAGCTCGCGGACGTGGTCGACCCACTCGGCGGCGCCGGAGAAGTACTCGTGGTTGCCGGTGACGAAGTAGCTGCCGTCGCGGGCGCGGAGCTGAGCGAGGGGTTCGGCGGCGTGGCCGAGTTCGGCGACGGTGCCGTCGACCAGGTCGCCGACGACGGCGATCAGGTCGGGCTGGGCGGAGTTGATCGTGTCGACGATCCGCTGGGTGTGGCCCCGGCCGAGGATCGGGCCGAGGTGGACATCGCTGACGACGGCGATGCGGTAGCCGTGGGCGGCGCGCGGCAGCTTGGCCAGCGGCACCGTCACGTGCTTGAGCTTGGGCCCGCGCAGGACGCCGTACGTCCCGGCGCCGACCGTGCCGAGGGCGACGGCGGCGGCCGTGCCGCCCACGATGCGGGAGACGAAGAGGCGGCGGGAGGGGGTGGGCCGGGGCTTCGGGTCGGGGTCGCCGGGCGGCAGCGTGCCCGCGGGCGGGGCCGGGGGCGCCGGCGCCTCGGTGGCGGGCTCGGCCACGGCGCAGCCGCCGGAGGCGGTGCCGGGGCGGGCCTCGGTGCCGGCCGGCCCGGCCGCGGTGGCGGTGCCGGTGGAGTCGGCCGGCTCCGCCGGGTCGGCAGGGTCCACCGTGTCGGCGGGGTCGGCGGGCCCGTCGGCGCCCGCTCCCGGCTGAGGCGCGGCGGCCGGAGCCGAGGCCGCCCGCCCCTTCTCCCCCGGCGCGCGCACGCGCAGCAGCACCGGCCGGACCAGCTCGCCGACGAGGAGCGCCAGCGTGACGTACATGAAGACGGCGACCCAGAGGTAGCCGGGCCAGGCCAGGATCTGCTTCAGCAGGAAGGGCAGGCCGGAGCGGCCGGAGGCGAAGGCCGCGACCACCAGGACAGGACCGAGGACGAAGAGCGCCGTGGCGACGCGGCGCACGGTGGAGCCGGGCCGGGTGGTGTCCCGGACCATGCGGCGCCAGACGTACCAGTGCAGGGCCGCCAGCGAGGCCAGGACGGCGCAGGCGACGAAGACGAAGAGGAGGTTCATGGCGCTCGTTCGGTCCTCGGGTCAGGGGGTGGGGCCGGGCGGGGTGGGGGCGTCGGCGGGCGTGGCGTTCTTCTCACGTCGCAGGGCGCGCAGACCGCGCAACCCGATGACGCCCACGGCCGTCCCCAGAAGGAAGGACGTCACGGCGAGCAGCAGGTGGACCCAGAAGTAGCCGGTGGGGTCACCGGCGGCGTCGAAGGCGAGCCCGCTCGCGTCGTTCCAGAGATTCTTGACGAAAGTGACCCAGATGAACCAGCTCCACACCCCGAAGGCGAGAAGGAACCAGGAGACCGGGCGGCTGAGCTTCATACGCCCAGTATCGCGGCCCTGTTCCGCTCCCCCGAGCCGGGGTGGGGAGCCGGTGGCAACCGTTCCTCTTGGGGCGGTACCCGTCCGGGAGACCGGGGCGCAGACAGCCTTCGCCCGTACCTGTACGTTCTCGGTCGTGCCTGCCTTGCGAAAGACCACCGTGCTGGTCGCCTCCACCGCCTTGATGACTCTTTCCGCCGCGTTCCCGGCAGTTGCCGCCGATCAGCCGGACGATGACAAGGCGAGGCCGCCGGGGAAGATGTCCCAGATCGGCGGCGCCCGCCTGGGCCAGGCCGGTACGCAGGTCAACGCCGGGCCGGGGGTGCCGAAGCTCCCGAAGAAGCTGACCGGGCGGTCCTGGATCGTCGCGGACGCCGAGAGCGGTGACGTCCTCGCGTCGCACAACGCGCACTGGAAGCTTCCCCCCGCCTCCACGCTGAAGATGCTCTTCGCCGACACGGTGCTGCCGAAGCTGCCCAAGGACGAGAAGCACCTGGTCACCGACGAGGAGCTGGCCGACGTGGGCGCGGGCTCCAGCCTCGTCGGCGTCAAGGAGGACCAGACGTACACCGTCCACGACCTGTGGCTCGGCGTCTTCCTCTCCTCGGGCAACGACGCCGTGCACGTGCTCTCCGCGATGAACGACGGCGTCAAGAAGACCGTCGCCGACATGAACGCGCACGCCAAGGAGCTCCAGGCACTCGACACCCATGTGGTCAGCCCGGACGGCTACGACGCCAAGGGCCAGCTCTCCAGCGCCTACGACCTGACGCTGATCGCCCGGTCGGGGATGCAGAAGAAGGACTTCCGGGAGTACTGCTCGACGGTGAGCGCTCAGTTCCCGGGCGAGAAGAAGAAGGGCGAGAAGCGCGAGCACTTCGGCATCCAGAACACCAACCGCCTGCTCACCGGCGCGATGGGCCTGGACCGGTACGAGGGGATCGCGGGGGTGAAGAACGGCAACACCACCAAGGCGGGGGCGACCTTCACCGGCGTCGCCGAGCGCGACGGGCGGGTGCTGCTGGTCACCGTCATGAACCCGGACAGCCGGGAGAGCCAGGCCGTCTACCAGGAGACGGCCCGCCTCTTCGACTGGGGCTTCAAGGCGGCCGACAAGGCCGATCCGGTCGGCACTCTGGTCCCGCCGGTCAGCGCCGAGGCCGCTGTGGGCAAGGAGACGCCCGAGGGCGCGGCGGGCGGGGCGCCGGCTCCGGCCGCCGGGGGCGAGGCCCAGGCAGCGGCGTCCGCCGGGTCGACCGGGGTCGGCACCGCGCTGGCGGTCGCGGGCGGTTCACTGCTGCTGCTCGGGGCCGGGGTGTACGTGATCAACCGGCGGCGCCCGCTGCCCGGGCGGGGGACGGGGCGCAGGCGCCGCTGAGCCGGGCCGCCCGCCCGGGGCCGGGGCGGGGCTGTTTCTCGAAGGGCTCGCGCCTGGGGCCGCCTCCGGCAGGGCGGGCCGCGGTGGCGCCGGGCGCGGGGGCGCGAGTGGAGCCGGACTCACCGCCCGTACCGCCGCTGCCGTCCGCCCCGCCACCCGAACCGCCGGCGCCGCCCTCGCGGTCCTCCCCCTCCGGCAGCGGTGTGGCCGTCCAGGCCGCGCAGACGAGGACGAGCTTGGCCGTGAAGTTGATCCAGAGCAGCAGGGCGATGGGGACGCCGAAGGCGCCGTACATGCTCTTGGCGGCGACCCCGCTGATGTAGCCGCCGAGCAGCAGCTTGAGGAGTTCGAAGCCGACCGCGCCGATCAGGGCCGCGCCCAGCAGGGCGGTGCGCCGGGGCTGGACGGCCGGCAGCAGGGTGAGGACGTAGAGCAGGACGAGGACGCCGGCGAGGACGGCGAGGGCGAAGGCGGCCAGCCGGAGCAGGACGGCGCCGACGCCCGTCTCGTCGAGGCCGATCTGCCGGGCGATCCAGCCGACCGCGCTGCCGCCCGCCGTGGAGGCGACCAGGGAGACGATCCCGGCGGCGCCGAGGCCGGCCAGGACGACGACGTCCTTGGCCTTGCGGGCGACCGGGTTGCCCTCCAGGTCGGGCAGTTCCCAGACGGCGCGCAGGCAGTCGCGGATGGAGCCGACCCAGCCGACGCCGGTGAGGAGCAGCAGGGCACCGGCGATGAGGGAGACCGTCCCGGCGTTGTCGACCAGGGAGGCGATGTCGAGCTGGTCGGAGATGCCGGGGACCTGCTCGGCGAGCTGGTCCTGGAGTTCGCGCTGCCGGTCCCCGGAGAGGGCGGAGGCGGCGGCGGCGGCGACGAGGGTGAGCAGCGGGAAGAGCGCGAGGAAGCTGATGTAGGTCATCGCGGCGGCCAGTTGCGACCACTTGGTGCGGTCCAGCGTCTCGTAGGTACGCCACAGATGGGTACGGGTGAGCCGTGTCATCCACACCCCGACCACCGGGAGTCTCGTCAGCCAGTCCACGCTCTCCGCCTACCCCCTCTGTTCGCGGCCGCACGGCTCGCACACCCCCACAATTACGGCACGAGCGCCGACAATTCAATGAATGGACCATCTCAGTGAAACTCGGGATGTTCCGGCATGAACAGCCCTCATCCGGGCGATACGGTCGCCGACATGGCTGTCGACACCACCGTTCCGCTCACCGGCCGGGGCCGAAACACCCCCACCGCCGCCCGCCTGTTGAGGCCGCGCAGTTACGAGGAGGCGGCCGAGGCCGTCCGCGACTGCGGGCGGCGCGGCGCCATCGCCCGGGGACGGGGCCGGGTACCGGGGGACGCCGCCCGTAACGCCGGGGGCGACGTCCTCGACATGTCCGCCCTGGACCGGGTGCACGCCATCGACGCGTCCGGCGGCACCGTCCTGTGCGACGCCGGGATCACCCTGCACCGCCTGGCCGAACTGCTGCTGCCACTGGGCTGGTTCGTGCCGGTGCCGCCGGGGACGGAGCGGATCACGGTCGGCGGCGCCCTCGGCGCGGACCTGCACGGCGCCAACCACCACCGCGCGGGCTCCTTCGCCCGGCACGTCCTCGCCTTCGAACTCCTCACCGCCGACGGTGCGGTGCACATCGTGGACCGGGGTACGCCGCTCTTCGACGCGACCACCGGCGGCCTCGGCCTGACCGGAGTGGTCCTCACCGCCACCGTCCAGCTCCAGCCGGTCTCCACCGCCCTGCTGCTGACCGGCTCGTCCCGCGCCACCGGCCTGGACGATCTGATGGCCCGCCTCTGCGACGCCGACGCCCGCCACACCTACGCCACCGCCCGCGTCGACCTGCTCGCCCGGGGCGCCGCCACCGGCCGCGGCGTCGTGCTCCACGCCGACCACGCCCCGCCGGAGGCGCTCCCGGCCCGCCTCGCCCGCAGGCCGCTCGCGGCCCGGCCGCACCTGCCGGTGCCGCCGCAGCTCCCGCCCGGCCTCGTCCCCCGCCTCGCCTCCGACCGGCCGCTGGGCCGCCGCGCCCTCGGCCTCCTCCAGGAGCTGCGGCACCGGGCGGCACCGCGCAGCCGCGCCGGGGCCCTGCGCGGGCTGACCGCCGCCCTGCCGGTGCTGGACGGCGGCCACGCGCTGGGGCGGGACGCGGGCGCGGTGGCGTACCGGTGCGCGGTCGGGCACGGCGAGGAGGAGGTGGTGCGGCACGTCGTGCGGCGGGTCGCCGAGCGGGGGTGCGCGAGCGGGCCGGGGCTGCTGAAGCGGTTCGGGGAGGGGTCGCCGGGGTGGCTGTCGTTCCCGGCGCGCGGCTGGGGGCTGTCGCTGGAACTGCCCGCCGGGACGCCGGGGTTGAGCGCCCTCCTCGACGAGCTGGACGAGGCGGTGGCCGCCGCCGGGGGCCGGGTCTGCCTGGCCCGGGACAGCAGGCCGCGGCCGGAACTGCTGCCGGTGATGTATCCGCTGCTGGACGACTTCCGGGAGCTGCGGGCCGCGGTGGACCCGCGTTCCGTCTTCACCTCCGACCTCGCCCGGCGGCTCGGCCTGTGAACCGGCCGCCGGGACACCCGCGAAGGAGCGGCGCGTTGAAGGACGCCTTCGGTCTGCCCCAGTCCCTGTTGGTCCTCGGCGGTACCTCGATGATCGGGCTCGCCACCGCGCGGCGCCTGATCGCCCGCAGGACCCGGCTGGTCCACCTGGCGGGGCGCCCATGCCCCGCGCTGGAGAAGGCCGCCGAGGAGCTGGGGGCGCTCGGCGCGGAGGTCCGTACGGTGGCCTTCGACGCGCTGGACCCCGCCTCCCACCAGGCGTCGCTTGGACCGGTGTTCGCCTCCGGTGACGTGGACGTGGCACTGCTCGCCTTCGGCGTCACGGGCGACCAGGCGCGCGACGAGAGCCGCCCGCTGGACGCGGTCCGGGTGGCGCAGACCAACTACACGGGCGCGGTCGGCGCCGGCCTGCTCTGCGGCGCCGCGCTCCAGGAGCAGGGCCACGGCACGCTGGTGGTCCTCTCCTCGGCCGCCGGCCAGCGGGCCCGCCGCGCCGACTTCATCTACGGCTCGTCCAAGGCGGGCCTGGACGCCTTCGCGCAGGGCCTCGGCGACGCCCTGTACGGCACGGGCGCGCAGGTGATGGTGGTCCGCCCCGGCACGGTCCTCGGCCCGGGGGCGCCGCGCGGTGACGCCCGCCTCACCACGACCCCGGAGCGGGTCGCCGCGGCGATCGAACTGGGGCTGCGCCGGAACGCCGAGACGGTGTGGGTGCCGGGCGGGCTCCGGCTGGTGATGTCGGCGGTACGGCACCTGCCCCGGCCGCTCTTCCGGCGGCTGCCGGTCTGAGCGTCCCGGTCCCGCGTACGCGAAAAGGGCCGCCCCTCGCGCGCGGGCGCGGGAGGCGGCCCCGGGCGGCGCCCCATGGGGGAGGGAGCCGTCCTCGCCGCCGCGTGGGTGCGGCGGCAGGGGTGTCACGCGGCGGCCGGAGCCGCCGGAGGCGGGGTCAGGAGCGGGCCTCGGCGACGGCCTCGGCGAGGCCGTTGGCCCAGAGCTGCTCGACGCGGGCGCGCTCGGTGGCGTCCGGGTTGGCGTTGGTGCAGGACGGGCCGGGGCCGCCGCCGGACATGAGCTGGCTGCACGGGCCGGAGTAGGTGTCGGGCAGGCCGAGGACGTGGCCGGTCTCGTGCGTGGTCACGCGGGTCGAGTCGTACTGCTGGTTCTGGGCGTAGTCCAGGAAGATGTAGCCGCGGCCGTGGCCGTCGGTGCTGGCGTACGAACCGCGCGGGTCGTCGCCCTCACGGTAGGTGAAGTCGGCGTTGGAGCCCTCCTGGAGGCGGACGTTGGAGACCGAGCCGTTCCAGATCGAGGTGGAGCTGGCGATCTGCGAGCGGAAGGTCGGGGCGCCGGAGGCGTCGTAGGTGACGGTGACGGCCTGCGCGCCCGGGTTGGCGGCGCGCTTCTCGGCGACCGCCTTCAGCACCGCCTCCTGGAAGGCGCGGGTGGCGGCGGCGTTCTCGGTGGACGCCTCGTAGGCGGCGACCGAGCGCGGGGTGGAGGCCTCGGCGGCCGCCGAGGCGGGGGCGACCGAGCCGAGAGCGGCGGCGGCGGCGAGGCCGAGCCCGGCGAGGACGGAGGCGGTCCGGGTCATGCGCATGTGGGGGTCTCCTGACTGTCCGCGGCACGGGCGGAGTGGGGCCGCCCCGTACCGGACCGAGGAGTTCGGTCCGGTGACGAGTCTGGAGCGCACCGGCGCCGGGCACATGATGCCAACCTGCGATAACCCGGTCTTATATTTCTCGCCAACCCCCGGCCAGTTCCTGGTGGTTGTGGGCATTTGGCGTGCTTGGGGCCACTGGCGGGGCGGGCGGTGCGCTTCTAGCCTCGGGCCATGGAGCTTGAGGTGAGACACCTCCGCGCGCTCTGCGCCATCGCCGACACCGGCAGCGTGCGCCGTGCCGCGCGTGAACTCGGCGTGAGCCAGCCCGCGCTCACCACGCAACTGCGCCGCATCGAGCAGAGCCTCGGCGCCGAACTCTTCCACCGGGGCCACGACGGCTGCCGCCCGACCCTGCTGGGCCGCACCGTACTCTCCCGCGCCCGTACGGTGGTCGACTCGATGGCGGTGCTGGTCGAGGAGGCCCGCGCGGAGGCGGCCGCGCTCGGCCGCCCGGGGCCCCGGCTGCGGATCGGCTCCACCGCGAGCCGGATCGTCGGCGACTGGCTGCGCAGGCTGCGGGCGCGGATGCCCGGGACCGACATCACCCTCCAGGTCGACGTCTCGGCCACCGTGCTGCTCCGCTCACTGCGCGCCGGACGGCTCGACCTCGCCTTCGTCCACGAGGTGGAGGGCAGTCCGCTGCGCGTCCCGGACGGGCTGGTGCAGCACACCCTGCTGGAGCGCGAGCCGCAGTTCATCTCGCTGGCCCCGGACCACCCGGCCGCCGCCCGCCCGGTGGTCGACCTCGCCGACCTCGCCCACGACCGGTGGATGGTCGACCCGTCGGTGGACGGCGAGTGGGACGGCGTACGCCGCGTCCTGGCCGCCGCCGGGATCGACCCGCCGGTCCTGCACGGCGACTACCTCACGACCGCCTCCCTGGTGGCGCTCGGCGAGGCCGTCGCCCCCTGCCAGCCCACCTCGGGCCCCCGCGACGACATGGTCATCCGCCCGCTCCGCGACGACCCGCTCGCTGTCCGCCTCCTCCTGGCCACCCCGCCCCGCTGCCCGGCCGCCGGCCCCGCCTACGAGGAACTGACCGCCGCCTACCGCGCGGCGGCCCTGCGAGCGGGCCCGTACCGGAAGTGGCTGGAGGGGGCGCCGGAGCTGCTGGCGGCGCCGGAGTTGAGCCACTGACGGCGCACCGGCGGGGCTCAGCGCCCGCCGGGGAGGCCGAGCCGCTGTTGGTCGTGGACGAGGCCGCGTACCTGTCCGGCCATGGTGCCCATGCCGAGCATCAGCTCCAGCGCGGTGCTGGCCAGCTGCTCCATCGAGACGGTCTCGGCCACCAAGGAGAGCATGACGTGCCGCATCTCGCCCTTGAAGACGTCGATGAGCGAGAGCTCCGGTGCCAGATGGCGCACGGAGCCCTCGATGTTGGCGAAGGCCTTCCCGAGTACGGCGACCGAGGGGCTGGTCCGGATGCCGCGCTTGGTGGAACAGGTCAGGATGCGGGTGAGGGTGACGCCGAAGTTGAGTTCCTCCAGGCTGGCCTCGGCGATCTGCGGCACCAGGACGGCCATGTCGGAGGCGAAGGCGCCGGTCTGCGCCCAGGGGGTGGCGTGGCCCAGCTCCACCCACGCCTTGGCCAGGCCGTGGCCGTCGTTCCGCGCCAGGGCCAGGAGGATCAGCATGAGCAGCATGCCGGTGCGCCGGTCGGTGCGCCCCACCATGCCCCAGTCGATCAGGGTCGCCTTCTCCCCCGGGGCGGCGAAGACGTTGCCGGGATGCAGGTCGGCGTGGAAGAAGCGGTCGACGAAGAACCCGCGGAAGACGAAGGCCAGCAGATCCTTCCCGATGGCCAGCCGCTCGTCCGCGTCGAAGGCGTCGTGCTCGGCGTGGCGGATCGACCGGCCCGGCGCGAGGCTCTGGACCAGGACCCGGGGGGTGGCCAGCAGGACCTCGGGCACCGCCAGGTGCTCGAAGGGGGCGGCGAGCCCGGTCGCCTGCCGCATGTTCCGTGCCTCGACGGTGAAGTCCAGTTCCGGCCGCATGGCGTCGAAGAGGACTTCGAGCATGGCCTCGATGTCGATCACGGCGGTGAAGCGGGGCGCCAGCCGTCCGCCGACACGTGCCGTCCGGCGCAGGATCGACATGTCCTGGGCCACCGTGTCGCGGACGCCCGGGCGCTGGATCTTGACCACCGCGGCCCGCCCGTCCGCCAGCGTGGCACGGTAGACCTGGGCGAGGGAGGCCGCCCCCAGTGGCTGTTCGGTGTCGATGTCCCGCACCTTGTCGGCCCACCGGGCGCCGAGTTCCGCCCGCAGGACGGGTTCCAGTGCGGAGAAGGGCAGCACCGCGGCACCGTCGTGCAGCTTCTCCAGCTCCGGGATCACGTACTCCGGCACGATGTCGGGGCGCGTGGAGAGGATCTGGCCGACCTTCATGTAGAAGGGGCCGAGCTGCTCGAAGGCCCGCCGCAGGCTCTGGGCACGCTCCCTCCTGCGGTCCGCCTGCTCGTCGAGGGGCCCCTGGTGCGTCCGGTGGCGGTCGCGCAGGGCTCTGGACCATTCGTCGGCCGCTAGCTGCCGCACCACCCGGGACACCTGACTCAGACGGCCGCTGCTCACCATGAGGACCGCCTCGACGATAGACAGAGCGAAGACGTACGGACAGGGCGAGCGTCAGGGGCGCCGTGACTCCCGACCGCCGCCGGCGCCACGCGCGTCCGACGCCTCTCGCAACGACTCCACGGCGTTGCTGAGTTCGGCCCTCAGCGCATCGACGGTCTCCCGCAGCTCAGCCTGCGTGTCCGCCTCGCCCCTCCCGCTCTGGCGGGGAAGGCCCCGTGCGGCCTGGCGCGGACGCCGGTCCTCGCGGTCGCGCTCGTCCTCGTCGTCGTACCGGCGCCCCCGCCCCCGGCCCCAGCGGTCCTCGTCCCACCGCCGGCGGCCGTCGTCCTCACGCTGCCGCCAGGGTTCGTCGTCCTCGCGGTACCGCCACCAGCCGTCGTCCTCACGGTGCCGCCAGTGACCGTCCCTCCGCCTTTCCCGTCCGCGGTCCCACCGCTTCTCCCGCTCGCCGTAGTCGATGATGTCGTCGAACGCCTCTTTGAGATCGTCCGTGATACCACCGAGAAGGTCCCGGAAGGTGTCACTCGTACTCTTGGCCATTTCCCTCTTCCTTTTCGTTTTCCTTTTCGAACCCTTTGGCTCGCCGGCCGGCCGGGACAAAGGGCCGCACGGCCGTCGGCCGGGCGCGGGTGTCGGCCGGGCGCGGATGTCGGCCAGGCGGTGGTTCGCCCCTCACCGGCCGCCGGAGCGGTCGGCGATGCGGCGGGGATCACCGCTCGACGGGCCCCAGGTGGAGGACGCAGCCGTCGCGCAGCCCCAGCCAGATGCTGCGGCCGCGGCCCGGCCCGTCGAGCATGTACCGGCCGTACCGGAGGTCCGGGCCGTCGGCGCGGACGGTGACCCAGACGTTCTCCAACAGCCAGTCGTCCTCCTCCACCTGCGCGTTGATGCGGAGGTAGAGGGGGTACCTGTCGAGGTCGTCGAGGGTCAGCCGGGGGACGGCGGGGTCGTTGGTGGAGGGATGGGTGACGGTGCTGCCGCGCCCCAGGCGGAAGACGTTCACCTCGCCGCGGCGGAAGTCGTCCTCGCCGTGGTTGTCCAGCAGGAACTCGCGCCCCCCGAGGCCCAGGTAGACCAGGGCGTCGGTGCCCGCACCCGGCTGGTCGCCGGTCACCGATTCGACGGTGATTTCCTCGATGTCAGCCATATCAGTCCTCACTTCCACCCCGGGACCGCGACTGCACAGACGACTCCGGGATTGTTTTCGTGGATGACGTTTGCAGCATTCCCGCGCCCTTGCACAGGAAATCCGGAACAAGAGACATTTCTGCCCGAAGGCCGAAATTAATTCCCTCGCAAGAGAGCACCCCGGAAAAGCGGGAATCCCGCGGCCCATCCCGCGCCCCCGCCGCCTCCCACGTCTCTTTCGGACGTCGTCCCTGTCCGCCCCGCAGGAGGCCGGGGCCTGTCACCGGACCCGTTCGACCAGGTAGCGCGCCAGCGCCCTGAGCTCCGCCTCGGCCCCGGGAGCCGGCGAGAGAGAGGCCAGCGCCGCCTGCGCACGTTCGAGAGCCGCCCGGCTCTCGTCGAGCACGA
The DNA here is from genome assembly GCF_042723275.1 of Streptomyces sp. NPDC058373. Classification (NCBI taxonomy): domain Bacteria; kingdom Bacillati; phylum Actinomycetota; class Actinomycetes; order Kitasatosporales; family Streptomycetaceae; genus Streptomyces; species Streptomyces sp. NPDC058373. Next base: position 250,869 of record NZ_JBHXJE010000001.1, read on the forward strand.
GGGCGGGGCCGCCGGCGTCGCCGAGCAGGTCGATCGCCCGCCTCACCCGCTCGTCGTCGAGGCTCCCCTCGCTCTCCAGCAGCTCGGCCAGCCGGCGCGCGTGCCCGCCGCCTCTCTCCAGGGCCCTGATCACGGGCAGCGACTTCTTGCGCCGGCGCAGGTCGCTGCCGACGGGCTTCCCCGTCCGGGCGGGGTCGCCCCAGACACCCAGCGCGTCATCGGTGATCTGGAAGGCGAGGCCCAGCTCCCGGCCGACCGCGTCGAAGCTCCTGACCTGCTGCGGGGTGCCCCCGGCCAGCAGGGCGCCGACGGCGGCCGAGAAGCCGAGGAGCGCGCCGGTCTTGTTCACCACCATGGACCGGTACTGCGCGGCCGTCACCGCGTCGGGTCCCCGCCAGGGACGCTCCTCGAAGGCCAGGTCCTCGGTCTGCCCGTCCATGAGCGCGCGCAGGCAGTCGCTCAGCAGGCGCAGGGCCTGCGGCGAGTGCGGCCCGGTGGAGTGGGCCGCGGTGTCGACGGCGAGGGTCAGCAGCACGTCCCCGGTCAGGACCGCCGGGCCCGTACCGTACGTCTTCCAGACCGTCGGCCGGTGGCGCCGGAGTTCGTCGTGGTCCATGACGTCGTCGTGGACGAGGCTGAACGCGTGGACGAGTTCCGCCGTCACCGCACCGGGCACGGCGTCCCGGGCGCACCCACCGACGGCTTCGGCGGCCAGCACCGCGAGGACTTGGCGGACCCCCTTCCCCGCGCCCGAACTGCCCCGCGGATACGGGATCCCCTCGGCGCCGCACCAGCCGAAGGAGTAGCGGACCATCAGGCCGGTCCGCGGATGGAGTTGGTCGACGACCGAGCGCAGCGCCGGGCGGACCAGGCGACGGCACCGGTCCAGGACGTCGTCGACACCGCCGTCTTGGACCGTGGACAGGGAAGCCATGCGTTCCTCCTTCGTCTCGGTGCACAGGAGCAGGACGGGCCGGCCGCTCGGGGGAAGGGCGCAGACCGCCTCCTCCCTCCGAGGCCGGTGCCGTCCACCGGCCGCCCGGTATTCGGCTCCCCCTTCCCGCCGGGCCGCGGCCCGCGGCGGGGCACTACACGAGGTCGTCCCACCACCAGGCGACCGACGGCGCGGGGACCGGCCCTCTGGTGCTGTCGCTCGGCGCGTCCACGCAGACCGGCAGCGCTCTCTCCGCACCCGTGGGTCCCGCGTCCGGCGCGCGGTACCGCGGCACCCGGAGCGCCCACTCGACGTTGCCCCGGATGCCGTCGCACAGCCCCAGCAGGTACGTCCTCAGTTCGAGGCTCGCCCGCGCGCTCACCTGCTCGTGCAGCACCAGGAAACGCGTCAGGACGCGATCGCGCAGACCGGTCGCGGCCGTGACGGCTTCCTGCGCCGACAGGTCCGAGTCGTGCGCCAGGACGTTGTAGACGTTGATGTCCTGTCCCTCGCCGATCTCCCTGAGCAGGGAGTGCCGGTCGTTGTCGAGCGCGGCGACCATGATGGCCATCTCGGTCAGCGCGCGCACCGCCGGCCGGTGCATCTCCGCGGCGGGCACCTCCACCCCGAGAGCCAACTCCACCATGGCGAAAGTGGGTTCGCCGCCCGAGGAGAGGAGCCTCATGGCCAGGTACTCGTCGAGCGAGGGCATGCGGCCGAGCGCACGGCTGCCGATCTGCCAGGAGACTCCGGAGAGCCACGCGCGCTGCGCCGCGGCGAACCGGCTGAACTGCGTGGCCGTCCCCAGGCTCCGGAAGCGGTCGGCGATGTCCTGGAGCGGCGGCACGTAGCGCTCGGTCGTGTCGCGGACCGACGGCGCCTCCAGGGCCCGCTGCACCCGGCCGGCCAGCGCGTTGAACTCAGCGGGCCGCGTGCTCAGCGCCCCCTCGTCGCACCGCGCGTCGTCGAAGGCGAAGCCCCAGTACACCCACAACGCGGTCGCCAGCAGACGGTCGTCCTCGGCCGAGGGGACGAACCGCCCGTAGAAATCGACACTGCGGGAGCCGACGGCCCGCTGGTACTCGGCATCGGTCGCGCACATCCCGCAGGTGCGGAGCCATTCCACGGCGCGCTGCTCGACGAGCAGGGCGCGGGGGTGGGGGCGCGATTCCAGTGGACAGTAGAAGGGCGGCGGTTCGGTGACGACCAAGGTCTCGATCACGGACAGTCCTTCCCGCGAGCCGTGCGTGCTCGCCCTCCGAGGCTGACATCCGCCCGGTCCGCGGGACGAGACCCTGATGGGCTAACCCACCCGAACCAGTGACATATATGGCTACATCACCTGTTGATCGTGTCTGCGCCCGCCGTTCGAGCCGGAGTCTTCACGCGCCGCACCCGAGAAACCCGGACCGCGCGGCCGGGCCGACCGTACGTCCACTCCTCAGTACCCCCGCCCCACCCGCACCGCCAGCTCCGGCGCCTCCCCCGCCCGCAGGGCGTCCCAGCAGGATCGGAAGTCGGCGGTGATGTCGTTGTCGGCGGTGATCCCGGCCGAGTGGGAGGTGAGGGTGGTGCGGGGCAGCTCCCAGACGGGGTGGCCGGGTGCCGGGGGCTCATCGGCCAGCACGTCGAGGACGGCGCCGGCCACGTGCCCGGCGGTGAGGGCGCGGGAGAGGGCGGGGAGGCTGACGGTGCCGCCGCGGCCGACGTTGAGGAAGGTGGCGCCGCGCAGCGCCGACAGGCGGGCGTCGCCGAAGAACTCCCGGGTGGCCTCGGTCAGCGGCAGCGCGTCCACCACGAACCGGGCCTGCCCGAGCCGTTCCCCGTCCTCCTCGGCGGTGATCCGCTCGTCGAACGGGCCGCCGGGCGCGTGGGTACCGCGTCCCACGCCGACCGTCCGCACCCCCACCGCGCGCAGCGCCCCGGCGACGGCGGTGCCGATGCGGCCGGTGCCGTAGACCAAGGCGGTCTGTCCGGCGGCGAGTTCGGAGGGCTCACGGCACCAGGTGCGGGCGGCGGTGCGGGCGAGGTGGCCGGGGACGCCCTGGCAGTCGGCGAGGACCCAGGCCAGCGTGTACTGGCCGATGCGCTCGCCCATCCGGCCCACGGTGCGGGTCAGCAGCACCCCGGTGGGCCAGCCGCCGTCGACCAGGGCGTCGACGCCCGCGTTGACGCTGTGGAACCAGCGGACCCGGGGGTCGCCGCGCAGCGCGGGCGGCAGGGCGGCGCCGACCAGGATCAGCGGGGCGTCCTCGGCCCCCAAGGCTCCGGTGAGCCGCCCTTCGGCGTCGTGGACGAGGACCGGACGGCCGGTGAGCGCGGCCAGGTCCTCGGCGACGGCGGGGGCGGTGCCGGGGCCGACGACGAGGGCGGCGCGGTCCAGCAGGTCGGCGGGGAGGGGGGCGGGCGGCATGGGTGTGACTCCTCGGCGGGGGGCGGGTGCGCGGGTTGGCGCGGCGGGTGTCAGCGGGTGCGCCCGCCGCCGGGCGCGGGCGACGTTCCCGAGGATGGTGCCTGGTCGAGGTCGAGAGGTCGGGTGCCGGTGCGCATGCGGTGGATGGTCCCACCCGGCGCCGGCGGCGGGGCGACGGGGGGGCCGCCCCCGTCGCCCTCTGACCGCCCCCCTGTCGGCGCGTCAGGCGGAGGTGGTGTCGATGCCGGGTTCGACGCGCTTGAGGTGGATCTGCTTCCCGTACTCGTCGCCGGGCCAGACGTGGTCCACCTCTCCCTGCCCGCCTTCGAGGCGGGGGCTGGAGAACTGGTGGCGGACCTTGCCCCGGGGGTTGACGGCCACGTACGCCTGCTCCACGGCCCAAGCGGGTTCCGAGCCCACGGGCTCGAAGCGGATGCAGACCGGGTAGCCCGCGCGTGGTCGGCGCGGCTCGGGCGCGTCGTCATGTGCGTTTGAGGGGGCCGGGATGGGGACCATCAAGGAATGACCTGGCAGGCCGGGCCCCTCAGGGCCGGGGCGCCGGTCCGGTCCCCGGGCTGAGGGCGGGCGCCGCGCTCGAGCGCCGACGGGTCCCGGCCGGCATGACGGGCAGGGCAAGTCACCTCCACGCGCCCGCCGTACGGCGCTGCCCCGGCCCGCGCTGAGCGGCACCGGCCACTCCGCCAGGCGGGGGTTCCTCGGGGCGGGGCGGGCGGGGTGGGGCGGTGGTCAGCGGCTGGCGCGCAGGGCGACGGGGCGGCTGAAGGGGTTGCCGCTCTGCATGACCGAGAGGTGGCCGACGGCGACGATGCGGTCGGTGCCGGGGACGGCGGCGGTCTCGGCGAGCCAGAGCTGCTGGCGGGCGCCCTTCCGGACCTCGCCGCCGGTGGGGAGACGGGGGCGCTTCAGCTTGTAGCAGGGGCCGTCGGCGGCCTGGTACCAGTGGCCGTCGTAAAGGGTGCCGGTGTCGCCGTCCACCAGCAGCGGGGTACGGCTGCCGCACTCGCCGTCCTGGGCGGGCAGGTCGCGCCAGCGCTTGCCGTCCCAGCGGAGGCGGAGCTGCTCGTCGGCGGGCTCGTCCTCCATCTCCCCGTGGTTGAAGGAGTGCCGGCCGAACGCGTAGACCTCGTCCGGCGCGACGGCGAGGACGGTGCCGAGGGCGGCGCCCGCCTCGGGCGGGACCGGGTCCGCGAACCGCCGCAGCGGGGTGTCGACGGTGTGCCAGCGGGTGCCGTCGTAGTGGAGGGCGGCGGTCTGGGTGAGTTCCTGCCCGTCGCCGCCGATGCCGGGGCCCTTCGAGCGGTGTCCGACGGCCCACAGGTCGTCGCCGGAGGTGCCGTCGAGGGCGGCGGCGGCGGTGGGCAGCAGGGTGGTGGTCCAGCGGGAGCCGTCCCAGTGGGCGACCTGCGAGCGGTCGTCGGTGGTGATGTTCCCCTCGCCGTCGTCCTGGTCGGGCAGTCGGGGGTCCTGGAGGACGGTCACGTCGTCGGTGCCGAAGGCGGCCAGGTCGAGCAGGTCGCCGTCGGGCGGCGCGGTGACGGTGGACCAGCGGCCGTCCCGCCACTGGGCGATGGACGGCGGGTCGCCCTGCTCGGCACCCGCGCCGACGGCCCACAGGGCGTCGGGCCCCACGGCGTCCAGCCGCGGCGGATAGGGCGCGTCGGCGAGCGCCTCGGGCAGGGCCTGACGGCGCCAGCCGTCGCCGGTGTCGCGCAGCAGATGGTGGCCGGTGGCCTCGCCGTTCCTCTTGTCGAAGCCGACGGCCCACAGGTCGTCGGGCCCGAGCGCGGCCAGGTCGGTCAGCTCGCCGTCCTGGTCGCCGACGTGGTCCAGGCGCCAGCCGGTCGGGACGCCTTCGGGAGGCGTGGAGCCCTTGGCCCGCTCCGGTGCGTCGTCGCTGCCGCCGGCGCCTGTTCCGCAGCCGGTCAGTACCAGCGTGAGTGCGGTGAGGGCTCCCGCGAGAGCGGTGCGGCGCGCCATGGTCCCCTCCCCCGGGCGGGCCGGGGTGGTCCGCCTCAACTGGCGGGCAGCGTACCTCTGGTGGAGTTCTGCGGCGGCAGGACGGGCTCGGCCGAACCGCCCTCGCGGCCGAAGGGGAAGTCGCGGAGCTTGCGCCAGACGCCGTCCGGGCCCTGCTCGTAGAGGGCGAACCCGGTGCAGGTCCAGCTCGCCTCGAACTCCTTCAGCGCCTCGTACGCCTCGTCCATCGCCTCCTCGGCGATGCCGTGCGCGATGGTCACGTGCGGGTGGTACGGGAACTGCAGCTCGCGGGCGATGGGCCCCGAGGCGTCCCTGACCTGCTTCTGGAGCCAGGTGCAGGCGTCGGCGCCGGCGGCGACGCGGACGAAGACGACCGGGGAGAGCGGGCGGAAGGTGCCGGTGCCGCTGAGCCGCATCGCGAAGGGCCGCCCGGTGGCGGCGACCTCGTCGAGGTGCTGCTCGATGGCGGGCACCATGGCCGCGTCCACCTCGGTCGGCGGGACCAGCGTGACGTGCGTGGGGATGCCGTAGGCCGCGGTGTCGCCGAAGCCGGCGCGCCGCTCCTGGAGGAGGCTGCCGTGCGGCTCCGGGACCGCGAGCGAAACGCCGAGCGTTACGGTCCCCACGTCGTACTCCTGTCCTTCGAAGGTGGCGGTGCCGTCCTCTGCCGGACGGCACCACCTTCGGGTGCGGGCGCGCCCGCCGGGTCCGGGCCGCCGCGCCGGTGGGCGGCGGCCGGGGCCCTTCAGTGCTTGGCGGGCACCAGGCCGAGCTGGTCGTAGGTCTGCGCCAGGGTCTCGGCGGCGACGGCGCGGGCCTTCTCGGCGCCCTCGGCCAGGATCGCGTCCAGCGTCTCCGGATCGTCCAGGTACGCCTGGGTGCGCTCGCGGAACGGCGTGACGAAGTCGACCATGACCTCGGCGAGGTCCGTCTTCAGCGCACCGTAGCCCTTGCCGGTGTACTTCTCCTCCAGTTCGGCGATTGTCTCGCCGGTGAGAGTGGAGAGGATCGACAGGAGGTTGCTGACGCCGGCCTTCTCGGCGCGGTCGAAGCGGATCTCCGTACCGGTGTCGGTCACGGCGCTCTTGATCTTCTTCGCGGTCGCCTTGGGCTCGTCGAGGAGGTTGATCAGGCCCTTGGGGTTGGCGGCCGACTTGCTCATCTTGGCCGTCGGGTCCTGGAGGTCGTAGATCTTCGCCGTCTCCTTCAGGATGTACGCGTCGGGGACGGTGAACGTCTCGCCGTACGTCCCGTTGAACCGCTCGGCGAGCGTGCGGGTCAGCTCCAAATGCTGGCGCTGGTCCTCGCCGACGGGGACCTGGTCGGCCCGGTAGAGCAGGATGTCGGCGACCATCAGCATCGGGTAGGTGAAGAGACCGACGGTGGTGCGGTCGTTGCCCTGCTTGGCGGACTTGTCCTTGAACTGGGTCATCCGCGAGGCCTCGCCGAAGCCGGTGAGGCAGTTCATCACCCAGCCGAGCTGCGCGTGCTCGGGCACGTGGCTCTGGACGAAGAGGGTGCACCGCTCGGGGTCGAGCCCGGCGGCGAGGAGCTGGGCGGCGGCGAGCCGGGTGTTGGCGCGCAGCTCGGCCGGGTCCTGCGGGATCGTGATCGCGTGCAGGTCCACCACCATGTAGAAGGCGTCGTGGGTCTCCTGGAGCGCCACCCACTGGCGCACCGCGCCGAGGTAGTTGCCGAGATGGAACGAGCCTGCGGTGGGCTGGATTCCGGAGAGCACGCGAGGACGATCAGAAGCCATGAGCCCATTGTCTCAGGTCCGCGCGGCCGCCCGGAATCGGACCCGTCATACCCCCGGGGGCACGACGGGCGCACGGCTCACGGAACGGGGCGCGCGTCCGGACGCGGGTGAGCCCCGCGCGGCGGGTCGCCGTGCGGGGCTCATGCCGCCCTTCGGGGGCGGGGATCCCGTTCACCGCCTCGGGGACACCGGGCGGGACGCCGTCAGGCACTGGTCACCATCGGTACCAGCGGCCGCGCTTGCCGCCCGCGCCGGCGGAGCGGAAGACGAAGCCCAGGATCCACACGATCAGGACGATCGCGGCGATCCACCACAGGATGTCGAGGGCGAATCCACCACCGAAAAGAAGAGCGACGAGCAGCAGAACAAGAAGAAGGGGAACCATTCTGATCAACCTCCGGATTATCCGTTTTCCCGGTCGAGAGCTCATGTGCCCCGGATCACCGAACAGATTCCCGACACATTCCTCACAGATCGGCAAAGGGCGGGAAGCGGGAGTGGGGAGCCGGTGACGGGGCGATCGGACCGGGCGGAAAAGCGCACACCCGGACGCTTCTTCAGCACCCGCCCGCAGCCCAACGCATACGCGCGTGAGCACGCGTACGGCTACGGGCCGGTGACGCGGCCCCGACGGAAGTGGGCCGCCGATTTCGGCGCGGACGTTTGCGGCCCCGCTCGGGGGTCAGGCGCCCCCGCAGAGATCCTCAAGACCTCTCGCGAAGGAGTGGAAGACACCATGGACGAGAAGCACGCGAGGAACGAGAAGGGCCGCAGCCGCGTCGAGCAGGCCAAGGGCAAGGCCAAGGAGACCCTGGGCCGCGCCGTCGGCAACGAGCGGCTGGCCGCCGAAGGCCGGGCCGAGCAGTCCAAGGGCGACCTGAGGCAGGCGAAGGAAAAGGGCAAGGATGCCTTCCGCGACTGATCGCCGGGGTCGCGCGATGCGGCGCCGGGGCGGGCTCGCCGCCCGCCTCCTGCCGGGTCGGCTGCTGACCGGCCAGGCGGGCGCCCCCGCGCTCCGGCCCGGTGGGCCGGCCTCCCCGGCGGCCTCCGACCCGAGGGTCTCCCGACCCAGACGGCCACGCCCCGGCGGACGGCTGCGCCGGGCCGCACAGCGGCTCCGCGGCCTGACGGCCGGGGCTTCCCGACGCGGCTGACACCGCCCGGCCCGGGCGCGCCGCCCGGCGACCGCACCGTCCCGGGGCCACGCCGCCCCGGCGCACGGCGGACCCGACGGCCGCTCCCCGGCCTCAGACCGGCGCGTGGGCCCCGCCCCCTACTCCCCCTCCCGGCGGGGCCCACCGCGCCTCCCCTTCTTCCGGTCCACGGTTTCCGGTCCGGCTTTCCCGTTCCGCGTTTCAGGACCGGGCCCGGTCCTGTTTCCGGTACCGGCTTTTCCGGCGGGTGAGCGGTTCGACGGGCCGGGTGACGCGACAGCCACCGAGCGGGGTGGCAGGATTTCCGATCCTGCCACCCCGCTTTTGGTGTGCGATGCGAGCCGCGTGCGCGGCGGGGCATGATCGCGAAAACCCGACGCACACGTCGTTTTCTCACCGAAGAGGAAAATGGCGCATAGGCGCATATCTTTTGTCGCCGGCAGATCCCTGAAATGCGACTCAGGACGCAAACCGGTGTCCCGGCATGTCGCCTTTCCGCGCACATCCGCCGAGAGCACACCTCGCACACCCCGCACGTCCGCACCGACAAAACCGACCATCACCCTTACGGCGACCCCACCCCGACCCGCTCCCTTTCCGTTTCTTCACGCCCGCCGGGGCAAACCGCTCGCCACGAATGCGTCATCGGGGGCACGCGAGGCGCACCGCCAGGCGCGGCGGGGCCTCCGGCAGCGAAGTGGTCTCCGCCGGGGCGCGCACGGGCTTCTCGCCTTCGCCAACGCCAAGCGGCGCGAGTCCGACGCGCCTCCCGGCGCCCGCGGCGGCCGCTACGGGCGTTCGACCCGGCAAGCGTCCCCGGCCCGGCGGCGGCAGGCGGTCGACGCCTTCCTGGCCGACACGCGCGGCGGCGGCTTCATCGCGCTGGTCTCCCTGTTCGTCCCGGACGCCGTCCTGCGCGCCGACGCGCGCATGGCGTCGGCTCCGGAGCGGGTCACCGTGCACGGCGCCGAGCGGTGGCGCGGGCGGCGACGGCCGCCGTGGACCGGGCCGTTTCACCGGGCCGGAGCGGCGGCCCGCCTGGAGATCGCGGTGGCCCAACCGGCGCCGGGGGCCTGGTCCGGACGTACGGACGCGCGCGGGCGCCTCCGGCCGGCGGGCCGGGGGCGGCCGGGGGACGCGCGGTCCGGGTCAGGGCTTGGGCACGGCGCAGCCCGAGCGGGTGAGGTCGATCTCGCTGCGGGGGCCGATGCACGGGACCAGGGTGTAGGTCTGCTGGCCGTAGTTGACGCCCTCGCGGACGGTCACCTCACCGTTCTCGTCCACCTCGCACGGGTTGTTGTCGGTGCACTCGCCACCGCTCTCGTTACCCGTGTTGTTGACGGCGACGACCTTGCCGGTGGCGTCGTCGATCACCGGGGAGCCGGAGGTGCCGCCGATGGTCTCGCAGGCGCCGGTGTAGCGGACCGAGTCCTTCCAGGTCCACTCCCCCTCCTTGAGCTGGTGGGCGAAGCCGTCGATGTCGCAGCTGTACGTCCGCTTCCAGTAGCCGGAGGCGACGGTGATCGCGGTCCCCTCGGTGGGCCGGGCGGCGTCGAGTTCCAGCGCCTCGATGCCGTAGGAGCTCTCGATCTCGGCGTAGCTCTCGCCGAGTTGGTAGAGGGAGACGTCGGTGTCGGTCATCGTGCCGTACGCCAGCTTGGCGGCGCTCAGGGTGCCGACGCCGTTGCCCGCGCCGTCGAGCAGGGTGAAGGTGCGCGAGGAGGGCCGGTCGACGAGGACCTCGCCGGGCGCGGGGAACCCGGTCTCCAGACAGTGACCGTTGGAGAGGACCAGCGCGGGGTCGTCGGCCTGCGAGGACGGGGTCCGGACGACGGAGCCGGAGCAGTTGCTGAGGGCGACCGTGCCGGCCAGGTCGACGGCGGCGGGCGCCGGCGCCGGGGCGGGCGCGGCGACAGCGGGGGCGGCGGAGGCGCCGAGCAGGGCGGCGGCGAGCACCGCTCCGGCGAGGGGTTTCTTCATGTGGGGGACCCTCTCTGAGACCCGTGCCGGACAGGTGGGGGGCGCGGCACGGGAGCGGGGTGACGAATTGACATGCGCATTGTTGGCGCCCGCCCCCGCCCGGGCAAGGGGCCTTTTCCAGCCATCCTCGCCGCCACGCTCCCGGCGCGCGCCCCGGCGCCGACCGCCCTCCCCGCGCTGCCGCGGGTCTCCCCCGCGCCCCCTTCCCTCCCCACCCGGCCCGATTAGGCTGGCCGTTCATGAGCCCCAGCGAGATCACCCGAACCGAGTGCCGCCAGTGCGGCACCGAGATCTTCGGCGTGAACGGCCGCTACTCCTGCGCCGTCTGCGGCTGGGTCAACCCCTGGTACGAAGGCCACGGGGAGCTTCCCAGCGCCGAGGACGACCCCGACCGGAAGGGCGCCGACTGACGGCGTGGGCCCGCGCGGCCGGCGAGGGGAACCGTTCCCTCACCCCTTGCCGCGCGGGCCGCTCCGCCGTCGCCCCAGCCCTTCCGCGGCTCACTCCTCGTCGGGCAGCTCCAGCACCACCGTCCACACGTCACCCACCGACGGCACCTTCATGCTGCGCGTCTCCGCCATCAGCACATAGACCACGCCCCCGCTGCTGTCGACGCGGTAGGCGTGGGTGCGGGCGCCCTCCTCGTGGACGGCCTCGATCCCGAACCCCTTGGCCGCCACCGTCTCCAGCAGCTCCTTGGCGTTGACCCGGTTCTCGACGGTACCGAAGTACGAGGCGAGCACCTGCGGCACGATGCCGACGCCGAACCGGCCGAGGCGGTACGCCTGGATCTCGATGCCCGTGGCGTGCCAGCCGGTGTCGTACTGCTCGAAGATGATCTCGACCAGGCCGTAGTCGCGGCGCAGCCGCCCGCGGCTGAGGCCGTCGGTGTACTCGTAGCCCATGCACCGGTCCCAGACCGCCATGGAGTCGCCGAGACCGGCACCCCTGATGCGGCCCTCGATCAGTACCTCGGCACAGAAATCCAGCGCGCTCATATCTCTCCTGCCGCTCCTCGCCGTTCACCGGCCATGTCGACTTCCCTTTTCGCGCCGTCCCGGCGACCGCACGCCCTGGTGAGCACAGCGACCACCGCACAACTTCTCCAACGCCCCGGTCGCGCACGGGCAACGGGTCGCCGCGGCGCGGAATTTCGCCGGATAACCGGGCAGGCGCGGACGAGTCGGGGCGCCGGGCAGGTCACGGTTGGGCAAAGGCGGCCGCGCGCCGGTTCGCGGCGGGCGCGCCGACCGCCTCGCCGGGCGCGGCCGGGTTTCCGGGCGCGGGCCGCGAGCGACGATAGAAAGGGGGCCGCCACCCCGGCCTCACCCGCAGGACGAACGGAGATCCCGTGTCTCGTACGCACTCCTCCCCCGCTCCCGGCTCCGCGACCGCCGAGGCCATCGACGCCGCCGACGCGCACAGCGCGCACAACTACCATCCGCTGCCGGTCGTGGTGGCGAGCGCCGAGGGCGCCTGGATGACCGATGTCGAGGGCAAGCGGTACCTGGACCTGCTCGCCGGGTACTCCGCGCTCAACTTCGGCCACGGCAACCCCCGCCTGCTGGCCGCCGCCAAGGCCCAGCTGGACCGGGTGACGCTCACCTCGCGCGCCTTCTTCCACGACCGCTTCGCCGCCTTCTGCGAGGAGCTGGCCGCGCTCTGCGGCAAGGAGATGGTGCTGCCGATGAACACCGGCGCGGAGGCCGTCGAGGCGGCGGTGAAGACCGCCCGCAAGTGGGGCTACCGGGTCAAGGGCGTCCCCGACGGCGCCGCCCGCATCGTCGTCGCCTCCGGCAACTTCCACGGCCGGACGACCACCGTCGTCAGCTTCTCCTCCGACGAGGAGGCCCGCGCCGACTACGGCCCGTACACCCCGGGCTTCGACATCGTCCCGTACGGCGATGCCGAGGCCCTGGAGGCCGCCCTCACCGACGACACGGTGGCCGTGCTGCTGGAGCCGATCCAGGGCGAGGCGGGCGTGCTGGTGCCGCCCGCCGGCTATCTGCGCCGGGTCCGCGAGCTGACCGGCGAGCGGAACATCCTCTTCATCGCCGACGAGATCCAGTCCGGACTGGGCCGCACCGGCAAGACCTTCGCCTGCGAGCACGAGGGCGTCGTCCCCGACCTGTACCTGCTGGGCAAGGCGCTGGGCGGCGGCGTCGTCCCCGTCTCGGCGGTGGTCGGCGGCAGCGACGTCCTCGGCGTCTTCCGCCCCGGCGAGCACGGCTCCACCTTCGGCGGCAACCCGCTGGCCTGCGCCGTGGCCCTGGAGGTCGTCGCGATGCTCCGCACCGGCGAGTACCAGGCCCGCGCCACCGAACTGGGCACCCGTCTCCACAACGCCCTCGCCGACCTCGTTAAGGCCGACGGCCCGGTCCGCGCCGTCCGCGGCCGCGGTCTCTGGGCCGGCATCGACATCGACCCCGCCGTCGGCACCGGCCGCGAAATCTCCGAACGCCTCATGGACCGAGGCGTCCTGGTCAAGGACACCCACGGCTCGACCATCCGCATCGCCCCGCCGCTGGTGATCTCGGCCGAGGACCTTGACTGGGGGGTCGGGGAGCTGCGGGGGGTGCTGGGGATGGCGTAGGGGGCACTCAAGAGGGGGTGGCACCGGCACGGTCCCGCCCCCTCCGCCGCAGTCCGGACTACCAGCCGCCCCCGAACAGCGGTTGCAGGGTCGCGGCGACGCCCGACGTCACGGCCAGTACGCCGCCCAGCGTGGCCAGTACGGTGTTCGTCCGCTGGAACAACTCCCGCCGGAGCCTGCCCCACTGGGCCCGCCAGAAGAGCATCTTGAACTTCTGCCAGCGGTGCTGCCGGAGATGGCAACCCATGAGTGCCCCGTAGCAGTTGTTCCGGCACGACAGCCCGTTGCGCACCTCGGCACCGCAGACCAAGGGCACGTTGAAGAAGCAGTAGAAGGCACTGGCCCCCGACAACAGCAACAACGTCACCGGTCCGAAGCTGAGCGTCATCCACCCCAGGACCAGCACGGCGAGGACGACCCAGCCCCAGTACTTGCGAAAATCCTTCATGCGGCCAAGCTTCGGCACGGCCACCCCGCCACGGGACGGCGTGGAACCGGCGCATCAAGGTGTGCCGTATCGCGTGGGAGCGCGCGACGGGACGGGCAAGCCCCCTAAGGGGTGCCCGCCAGCTCCTTCACGTACCGCCGCCCCGCCGTCCCGTTCCGCAGGACCGTCTCCCCCGTCACCGTGAAGCCGGCGCGGGTCAGCACGGTGTGGGAGGCGAGGTTGTCCAGGTTTGCCTGGGCGCGGAGGGAGGTGAGGGTGTAGGTGGTGGCGGCCAGGTGGCAGACGGCCTGGGCGGCCTCGGTGGCGAGGCCGTGGCCGGTGGCCGACTCGGCCATGCGGAAGCCGAGTTCGGCCTGGCCGTCGGTGATGTCCATCAGGTTGAAGCGGCCCAGGATCGTGGTGCGGTCGTCGGCGACCAGGACGTGGAAGTGGTCGGTGCCCTCGTCCTGGTAGCTGAGGAGAGCACGGTGGCGGGCGGGGAAGTAGGCGAAGTAGGCGTCGCCCCGGTCGCTGATGGTGCGGGCGAACCAGGCGCGGTTCTCGCGTTCGAAGGCGAGGAGCGCGGGGGCGTGGTCGGCGCGCAGGCGCTGGAGTTCGGGCACCGGGGCCCTCTCGTGGGGGAGGCGGTCAGAGGATGACGTGCGGGAGGAAGCGGGCGTAGCCGTCGGTGACGGGTCCGGCCGATTCGCGGATGCCGAGGCCCGCCGCCTCGTCGGCGACGACCCAGGCGCCGAGGACGACGTGGTTGGTGGGGCTGGGGGCGCCCGGGGCCGGGGTCGACAGGTCGGGGAGGAGGGCGAGCTGCTGGTAGCAGCTGGGCCCGGGGGCGGGCACGGGCGCCTCGCCGGGCTGGTGGAGGGTGACCCCGGCGCCCTCGCGGCCGAGCAGGGGCTTGGTGACGTACCCGGTGGTGGTGGCGAGTTCGCGCGGGCCGTCGAGGTAGGACGGGAGGAGGTTGGGGTGGCCGGGGTAGAGCTCCCAGAGGATGGCGAGGAGGGCCTTGTTGGAGAGGAGCATCTTCCAGGCGGGCTCGATCCAGAGGGTGGAGCCGGTGCCACCACCGTTGTCCAGGGTGTCCAGGACGTGCGGGCCGAAGTCGTCGGTGGCCAGCCATTCCCACGGGTACAGCTTGAAGCAGCTGCGGATGAAGCGGAGCCGCTGGTCCACGAAGCGGTGCGAGAGGCTGTCCCAGCCGATGTCCTCGACGGCTATCGCCTCGGTCGCGAGCCCGGCCTGGATCGCCGTCTCGCGGAGGTAGGCGACGGTCATCAGGTCCTCGCCGCACTCGTCGTCGATGGTGTGCGCGAAGTGCACGGGGCTGCCCGGCGGCAGCAGCGCGGCCTGGGCGCGCCAGGCGTCGACCAGCCGTTCGTGCAGGGAGTTCCACTGGTCGGCGCCGGGGAAGCGCTCCTCCATCCAGAACCACTGGGCGCTGGCCGCCTCCACCAGCGAGGTGGGGGTGTCGGCGTTGTACTCCAGCATCTTGGCGGGCGCCCCCGACCCGTCGTACCAGAGGTCGAACCGCCCGTAGAGCGACGGCAGTTCGGCCTTCCGGTGCCAGGCCTCGGTGACGAGGGAGGCGAGGCGCGGGTCGGTGATGCCGAGGTCGGCGAAGCGGTCCTTCTCGACGATGTGCGCGGCGGTGGCCAGGCACATCGCGTGCAGCTCCTCGACCACCTCCTCCAGCGCCTCGACCTCCGGCAGGCTGAAGGAGTAGTAGGCGCTCTCGTCCCAGTAGGGACGCAGCGAGTCGTCGGGGTAGCGGGTCAGCGGGTAGATGACGCCCTGGGCCTCGACGGTCTCCTGCCAGCCGGGGCGCGGCTCGATGGTGTGGCGCTGCATGGTGGTGGTCCGTCCTGTACGCGGGCGGCGCGGCCCGCACGGGCAGGGATACGGGCCCGGGCGCGGGTGTGGCGGGCCGCGCCCGGGCGTGCTCGGTGGTGCGGCGGGACGGGCGCCCGCCCCAAAGGCTCCGGCGCGGTCGCCCGAGGGGGCGGTCAGCCGCCGCCGCTGCCCTTGCCCGAGCAGCCGAAGCCGCCGGAGCTCACCGAGCTCTTGTTGAACGACCCGTCGCTGGCGTACCCGCTCTTGCTGTCGCCGCCGTAGTACCACCCGGCGTTGCTCCCCCGGTCGCTGCCGTAACGCCCGCTCCCGGAACCCCCGCCGGACGAGCCGGTCCCCCCGGTGGAACCCGAGGAACCGTTCCGGCACTGGCTGGAGTCGACCACCTTGTAACCGCCGGTGTACGAGTAGCTGTCGCGGTCCACGCAGCGGCGGTCGGGCTCGGAGCCGCAGGCGGCGAGGGCGGCGGCGAGCACGCCCATCGACCCCAGCGCGACGGTGCTGGAACGCACCCGGCGGCGGCCCGCCTTCCTCTTCCGGTCGCCCGGACTCCCCTCGCCCGTACCGGACTTCTCCCCCGGCGCGGAGTGGGTGAGGCGGACCGGCGCGGGACGCTCCCCGGCGACCGGCCCGCCCTGCGGCGCCGGGCCGCTGCCCGGGCCTGCGGCCGGCCGGGCCACGGGCGCGTCCAGTGCCCTGACGGCGGGCACAGTGATGTTCTCGGCCATGCTTGTCTCAGCTCCCCGTTCGTCTCCCCTGCGGCCCCGCCCAGGACACGCGTCCTCCCCTGCGGCCGACGGCCCTTTTCAGCCGCCGCCCTGGCGGAGCGCCTACCGGACCCGGCCCCGCCCCGGCGGTGCCGTCCGGCCAACGGCGCCCTGACGGGGGCGTCCTGACCGGGTCTCGCCTTTATGCGCAGCCTACGTCGCCGCTCTCAGAAGGGACCCCGCAGGAGGGCGCATGGTTCCGCCATGGCCGGAAACTGGCGGTGGGATGGCCGCCCGGTGGCCCCGGGGCGCATGCAGCTCGGGCGGGACGGCTGGGATTCGCCTCCGCCGTACGCGCCCCGTCGTGAGGGTGCGCACGGCGCGGGCGCGGAGAGGGTCAGGTGGTGGCGGTCAGGGCCTGGTCCGCCCGGGCCAGGACGGTGCGGAGGACCCTGGCGGCGGTTTCCAGCTCGTCGGCGGGGAGATCACCCCAAAGGGCGTCAGTGAAGCGGGCGTTGGCTGCCGAGACACGGTCGTGGAACGCGCTGCCCGCACCGGTCGCCCCGTATCCCTCGTACGTCCCGTCCTCGCCGGCGCCGACGAGCCCGGCCTCCTCCAGCGCCGCCAGGCACTCCCCGGCCGCCGCCTCCCCACTCCGCAGGACGCCCGCCACCCGGGCGGCGAGCCGGGCCCGGTCGGGCGCGGGGCCGCCCAGCACCGTCAGCCGCAGCGCCACCCACTGCCGCTCGGACAGCCCCGTACCGGCCAACTGCCGTTCCAAAAAGGCGTTGAGGGACTTCTCCACCCGCCCGACGAGCTGCGGGCCGAAGGGAAGGGGTGCGTCGGTCATGGCGGAACTCCTCGCTGACGGCCCTGCCGGTCCGGGCACCCGGACCGTGAGCCATCATGACACCCAGTCTCGTTCGAGAGCCAGTACCGAACGAGCCGGAATCACCTCCGGGTCCGAGCATCACCCGCTCCCTAAGCTGTCCCCATGCCACCCTCCCCGCCCCCCGCCGACGACCGCTCGCTCCCCCTGCGCGAACGCAAGCGCCTGCGCACCCGACGGACGCTCGCCGCGACCGCCCTGCGGATGTTCACCGAAGGCGGCTTCGACGCGACGACCCTGGAGGCGCTGACCGCCGAGGCCGAGGTCTCCCGCAGTACGTTCTTCCGCGCGTTCCCCGCCAAGGAGGCGGTGGCAATCGAGGCGGAGGCGGAGATGTGGCGGGCCTTCGAGGCCGCGCTGGCGGACCGCGCCCTGTCCGGGCTGGTCCTCACCGGACTGCGCGACACCCTCACCGAGGCGACCGCCGCGCTGCCGCCCGACTGGGACGAGCGGTACGTCGCCACCCGCCGCCTGGTCCTCACCGCCCCGGCCCTGCTCGCCTACGTGGAACACCACCGCACCGGCGTCGAGAAGCGGGTGGCCGCCGCGCTCACCGAACGGCTCGCCCTCGACCAGGACGACCTCCGCCCGGAGGTCCTCGCCGAGTTGGCCACCACCGCGTGGAGCGTCGCGGCGCGCGGCTGGGTCGGGCAGGACGGCGCGGGCGGGCGCGAGGTGCTGCTCACCCGGCTGCGCGACGCCTTCGCCGCCATCCCGGCCGGGCTGCACCTGACAGCGGACCCGCCGCAGGGCCGACCCGGGCTTTCCGGAACGCCCAGAGGTGTCCGTGAAGTCCCCTAGGGGAGGCACCGGCAGAGCGTTTCGAGGGCGCTCTGCCAGGCGTGGTCCGGCGGCCGCCCGTACCCGATGACCAGGCCGTCCGGCGCCCGCCCGGCCGAGCCGCCCGCCTCCGGGTGCCGGAACCAGGAGAGCCCCTGCACCCCCAGCCCGTGCCAGGCCGCGGCCCGCAGCACCTCGCTCTCGGTGCCGGGCGGCAGCAGCAGCACCGCGTGCAGGCCCGCCGCGATGCCGCCGACCCGCACCGAGGGGGCGCGCCGGGCGAGGGTGGCCACCAGTTCGTCGCGGCGGCGCCGGTAGCGGAGCCGCATCAGGCGGACCTGCCGGTCGTACGCCCCGGAGGCCAGGAACTCGGCGAGCGTCAACTGGTCCGGCGCGCCGCAGCTGTCGGCGTACCCCTTGGCCGCCAGCACCTCGTCCACCAGGCCCGGCGGCAGCACCATCCAACCGAGCCGCAGGCCGGGGGCGAGCGCCTTGCTGGCGGTACCGAGGTAGGCGACCCGGTCCGGGGCGAGCCCTTGCAGGGCGCCGACCGGCCGCCGGTCGTGCCGGAACTCGCCGTCGTAGTCGTCCTCCAGGATCAGCCCGCCGGTCCGCCGCGCCCAGTCCACGACGGCCGCCCGCCGCGCCGGGGAGAGCGTGCCGCCCATGGGGAACTGGTGGGTCGGCGTCAGCAACGCCGCCCGCTCCGCACCGAGCCCGGCCGGATCGGTCCCGTCCGCGTCGAACGGCAGCGGGACCGTCCCCACCCCTGCCGCCCCCAACCACTCCCGGTGGAAGCCGAGCCCGTACGTCTCCACGGCGACGGCGGTACGCCCCGAACGGCCGGAGCGCGCCGCCAGCGCCTCCGTCACCAACTTGAGCCCGTGCGCCACCCCCGCGCAGACCACGATCCGCTCCGGGTCCGCGACGACCCCCCGGACCCGCGCGAGGTACTCGGCGAGAGCCGCCCGCAGCTCCGGCCGCCCGCGCGGATCGCCGTACCCGAACGCCTCGTTGGGCGCGTCGGTCAGGGCCCGCCGGGCCGCCTTCACCCAGGCCGCACGCGGGAAGGCCGAGAGGTCCGGGGTGCCTGGCGTCAGGTCGTGCGCCGGCCCCGCCCGCTCGGGCACCCTCGGCGACCGCTTTCGGCGCGGCGCCGACGAGGCCGGGCCCGCCTGCTCGGCGACCCGCGTCCCGGAACCCTGCCGCGCCGTGAGGTGCCCCTCCGCGACGAGATCGGCGTACGCGTCGGCGACGGTGTTCCGGGCGATCCCGAGATCGGCGGCGAGCGTACGGGACGAGGGCAGCCGCGTACCGGGGGCGAGGCGGCCCGACCGCACGGCCTCCCGCAGCGCGTCGGTGAGCCCTTTTCGCAGCCCCGGTCCGGCCGGCTCCAGATGAAGGTCGATCCCAAAATTGGCCCATGATTCCGTCACGGAAATGGACCATACTCCTGGGCTGCCCCGCTCCTAAGCTCGCAGACAGGAAGCACGAAGAAGGACAGACGGAGCAGAACGGGGACACCACCATGACCACCGCGAACACGACCACGACCACGGACGCGGCCGCCACGAACCCCTCCGACGAGAAGGCGGTCGCCTACCTGCCGGAGCACACCCCCCGCCTCTCCCTCGCGGAGCTGGCCCCCGAGGTCTACCGGGCGATGGCCCGCGCGGACGCCGCGGCCCGCGAGGGCGTGGATCCGGTCATCGGCGAACTGGTCAAGATCCGCGCCTCCCAGATCAACCGCTGCGCCTTCTGCCTCGACATGCACACCAAGGACGCCCTCGCGATGGGCGAGTCCGTCGAGCGCATCATCCAGCTCAGCGCGTGGGAGGAGTCGAAGCACTACTACACGGCCAAGGAGATCGCCGCGATCGAACTGACCGAGGCCATCACCGTCCTCACCGACGGCTTCGTCCCCGACGAGGTCTACGCCAAGGCCGCCGAACACTTCGACGAGAAGGAACTGGCCCACCTGATCGCCGCGATCACCGTCATCAACGCCTGGAACCGGCTCTCGGTCGCCTCGCGCAACGTGCCGGGGCATTACGTGCCTGGGTCGCTGGGGCACTGAGCTGGGGGGGGCCGCACCGGGGGTACTGAGGCGATGGGGATCGGGGGCCCTGGGCCGGGGTCCCCGCGTGCGGGGCTGCCCCGCCGCCCTGCCGCGGCCCCCTACACCCCCGGCAACGTCCGGTGCCGGGTGAGCTGTTCGCGAGTGGGCACCCAGTGCTGTCCGCATCGGGGGCAGTACCAGCGCCAGTTGTCGGGGGTGTTGCGGAGGTAGGTCGTGTCTTTCCAGAGGCGGCCGTGGACGCCGGTGCGGCATGCCCGGTCGGGGCACGCCGGAGGGGCCGGGGCCGGGGCCGGGGGCACCGGGGCGGGGTGAGGGCGGCTGGTGAGGGGCAACGGGGCCTCCGCGACGCGGTTGGGGGTCGGGAGAGTGAAACGCGGCGGCGGAGGACGGGGCACGGATCAGATACGAGGTACACCCGTTCGCGTGATGTTCCGCGGAGAGGCGCGACCTGACCCTGCCCCTGTGGGACATCGACCACGCGCTCCTCGCGACCCGCGGCGTCGGCCGCGAGACGGCAGACGGAGCCGGCACAAGACAACCCGGGGACTCATCGAGTCAGACGGGGCTGAACTGCCCGACGCGATCAAGGCGGTACGGGCCGGACTCGTGGCCGCGCGACAGGACCGGGACGGCTCTCCAGCGCGCTCCGTACTCCGGCCTGGCGACCGTGGCCGGCGCCTCCCTCAGGCGAGCCGGGCGCGCAGGCAGGCGAGGACCACGCCCATCGGCGCGAGCACCAGGGGCAGGAGCACGAGTGCCACCGCGACCGGGGTGATGATGACGAGGACGCCGGTGACCCACACGTTGTCGTCGGTGGTGGCCAGCATGAGCAGTCCCGCCCAGTGCGCCACGTACGTGCCGAGCCACTTCAGCACCGCGAAGGCGGCGGCGACCGCGGCCGTGCCCAGCAGGCAGATCCCGGTGGTGCGCAGCCGTGCCGTACGGGTCAGCGTCCAGGAACGGCGCATCGCGGCCGTCGCCGAGCAGTTGTCCGCCACCCGTACGGCGGTGGCCGGTGCGAAGCGGGCGAGGAGGACGAGCCCGAGTCCCCAGATCACGACGGGCAGGACCCGTCCCACCAGGATGAACTGCACGGTCGCCGGGTCGTGGTAGGTGGGCCACACCACCCCGGGCACCCACTCCATGGCGACGGCGGCCAGGACGAACAGGCCAGCCAGTGCCGGGCCGAGGGCGCACACCAGGGTGAGCGACTGGACGCGGAAGGCGGCGCCCAGGTGCGGACGGGAGCGTCGCCACAGGGCGCGGAGGGTGAGCCTTCCGGGACCGGCGCCCGGGTCCGCGCCCGCCGCGTCGCGTTCCCGCGCGTGCGCCACGGCCACGGCCTGGGCGGTGAGCAGCCAGGCGATCAGGGCCATCGCGACGAGGAGCAGCAGGGGGTACACGCAGAACGCGACCTTGACGAGGCCGTCCCACTGGCCGGCGTACGCGACGTAGGACTCCTCGTAGTCGATGGAGCTCTCGGCGGATCGCCTGGCCTGGAGGAAGAGGCCCCACGACGCCGCGAACCCGCCGGCCACGATCGCGCCGCCGAGGACCAGCGCCGCCGCGACCGCCAGAGCGGCCGAGGCGAACACGGGGCGCCGGTCGCGGCGGGTGATCCGTAGCCCCTCGGCCATGACGGAGCCGGGGGCCCGGGTGTCCTCCGAGCCGCTCGCCAGGGCGGTGCCGTTCGGATGATCTTCCATGGTCACTGCGACGCCCGCGTCCGTGCGTCCGGTTCCGCAGGCGCCACCGACCGGGTCCCCGTGGAAACGGTCTCGCCGGTCAGCGCCCCGGCAGGTAGTACTCCGCTCCCCTTCCCCACCGCCGATCACGACGATGATCCGTGAGCCCGCCCGGCGATCCGGTGCGTCCGCCGGGGGTGGGGCCGGCTTAGGGGGTTTCTGACACGTCCTGTGCGGTGTCCGTGGTGTCCGTGGTGTCCGTGGTGTCCGGTGCGTGCTCTCGGTGTGCCGGGCGGAAGTCCTCGTACTGGGCGTACTCGGGCTTTCGTCCGGTGCGGCGAAGGGGGCACCTCCCTGCTCGAGCGAAGCCGAGAGCCTGGGGGCGCGTGCCGGGCACCTCGGGCGCCGTGCGGGATTTGTCAGACATCCCCTACCTCTCCGGTGGCCTTGTCGGGTACCAGGGCGAGGCTGATGATGTGGCGGATGCGGCCGTCGCCGGGTGCGTGGCCTGTGCGGCGGGCGACCAGCGCCTCCAACTCCTCCACCAGTTCGGCGAATTCCTCGGGGGTCGCCCATACCGCTCCCTGCCGGTAGAGGACGCCCTCGCGCGGGGGGTCGGCGTCGTCGCGGGAGAGGTAGCGGTCGAGGTCGGCCATCATCGCCCCGGTGAAGACGGTGAAGGCCTGCCGGTGGTCGTCCTTGGTCATGCCGGCGCGGGCTTCTTCGTCGACGAGGGCCTCGTCCTGGCGGACCCGGTAGCTGCGTTCGACCGTCCCGCGTACGGGTCTTTCCTGGACCACTTCCAGGATGCCGGCCTTGGCGAGTGTCGCGACGTGCCGGTACATGCTGGCCGGTGAGACGTCCGGGAGGCGTTCCCTGAGCTGGGCGGTGGTCAGTTCACCGGCGCCGACCAGGGTCTGGAGGATGCGCATCCGGACCGGGTGGAGGAGGAGATTCGCGGTTGCCATAACTCCATGATCTCACATCTGATAACGTTCTCGCAGTTGAGAACGGTTGGCGTTCGCAACGGCGTCCGCAGTGGCGCCTGAAACGAAAGAGGCGGAGCCTTGCCCGACATCGACATGACGGTCACCGCGGACGACGGGACCCCGCTGGCCGGCAGCCTGACGCTGCCCGTCGGCCCCGGCCCGCACCCGGCCGTCCTGCTGCTGCACGGCTCCGGCCCGCTGGACCGCGACGGCAACACTCCGAAGCTCCCGGTGAACCTGGCCCGGCCGGTGGCCGAGGCCCTCGCGGCGCGCGGGATCGCCACCCTGCGCTACGACCGTCGCGGCAGCGGCGCCACCCCGGGCGACTGGCGGGCCGCCGGCTTCACCGACAACCGGCGGGACGCGACCGCGGCCGTGCGCGCCCTGGCGGGCAGGGCCGACATCCACGCGGACGCGATCGGCGTGATCGGTCACAGCGAGGGCGCGCTGCACGCCATGGCGCTGGCGGCCCGGACGGACGTGCGGGCGGTGGTGCTGCTGGCCGGCTTCGCCGGCCTGGGCGAGGACGCCTTCCGCCGGCAGGGACGCTCGATCGTCGGGAGCATGCCCGCTCCCGTCCGGCTGCTGCACCGGCCGCTGGCGGGACTGGGCAGCCGGATCCTCGCCCGGGTGAAGAAGACCCGGACGGATGTGGCGCGCGTGGCCGGAGCCAAGGTCAACGCACGCTGGCTGCGGGAGATGCTCGTCCATGACACCCGGGACGACCTCGCCGTCATCGCCGCCCCGGTCCTCGCCGTCACCGGCGACAAGGACCTCCAGGTCGACCCGGACGCCCTGAAGGAGATCGCCCGGCTGGTCCCCGGCGGCGCGGAGACCCATCGCGTCGACGACCTCACCCACGTCCTGCGGCGCGACTTCGGGCGCCCCGCCCTGAACTCCTACCGCCGCCTGCTACGCGAGCCGGTCGACCCCGGCCTGCTCGACCTCGTCGCCGAATGGCTCACCCGCCACCTGGCCACGGCCACTCGGGAGACGCCCGCCGAGAGCCGGTCCGCCACCTCCTGATCTCCCGTCACCCTGCGCTCCGGGTCCGGGCGCACACCCCGCCCGGACCGTACGCACACCACGACCGGCATGACGCTCGCCCCCAGGTGCGACGCCCCGGGCCACGCACCCCAAGAGGGCTGCCCCCGCCCGTCGACGACGGCGCAACACCCTGAGGCGAGCCCCACAGGCACCCCACGCGCACGACGTTCCACGACTCCGAACAGCCCACGACGAAGGACGCCTTGGCATGTCCACATCAGACACCACTGTGCCCGCGAACCCCGCTGACCCCGCGGGCCCCGATCGCCGCAGCGCCGACCTGACGCTCTTCATGATCATCACTTTCGGTGTGAGCTGGGCCTGCTGGGGCACCGCGATCGGCCTCGGCGGACCGGCGACCCCGGACGCCCCCACGTACGTCCCCTTCCTGCTCGGCGCCTTCGGCCCGCTGGCAGGTGCCCTGGTGATCCGTATCCGGCGCAAGCGGCGGGGTGAGCCGGTCCCGGCACACGCGGTCCGGTTCCGCCCGGCCGCCCTGCTCCAGGCGCCGCTGCTCATGGTCGCCGCCTCGGGAGCCGTCCTGTTCGCCGCGGTGATCGGGCAGGCGGCCGGGGACACCGCGCTGAGCTGGTCGGACGCGCAGGGCGTGATGAAGGGGATGGGCGGCCCCGCGGCGTTCCTGGTGAGCATGGTCATCTCCGGTCCGCTCTCCGAGGAACCGGGCTGGCGCGGTACCGCCTACCCCCGGCTGCGCGCCACGATGGGCCGCTTCCAGATCGCTCTGGTGCTCGGTGTCGTCTGGGCCGTGTGGCACATGCCGCTCTTCTTCATCGAGGGCACCGTCCAGAACCACCTGGGCCTCACCACCCCGGGCGGCGTGCTCTTCGCCGTCGGCAACATCCCCATGGCCATGCTGGTCACCTGCGCCTACGAGCGAGCCGGCATCCTCGCCTCGATCGCCGTGCACTTCGCCGTCAACACCACGATGGTCCTGCTGAACGTGACCACCCCCGCGACCCAGGCCTTGATCACGGGCTGCCAGATCATCCTCATCGCCCTGCTCCTGCTCACCGGCCGCCGGACGGCCGCACCCGGCACGGACACACCGGCCGAGGTGCCGGTCCGCCCCGCGCAGGACACCGTTGAGGCGCACTAAGGGGTGTCCGCCCCGGACTCCCCGGCAGTCGCCCCAGTCGATGACGCAGGCCGGAGGCGCGCGGGCGGAGCGGGAGCTGGTGGACCGGGCGGGCCCGGGCGGGCTGCCGCAGGGCGTGCTCTTCGCCAACGACCGGATGGCCGTGGGCCGCCCTGCACGCCCTCGCCCGCCGGGGTCTGCGGGTACCGGAGGATCTCGCGGTCACCGGGTTCGACGGCATTCCGCTGGGCCGCATGGTGCGGCCCGCGCTGACCACCGTCCGGCAGCCGGTGCGCCGGCTCGGCGAGGAGGCGGTCGAGCTGCTGGTCCGCCGCCTGGCCGAGGACCGGGGCGGCGAGCCGGAGTCGCGGGTGCTGCCGGTCGAGGTGGTCCGCCGCGCCAGTTGCGGCTGCGGGCACCAGGCGTAGGGCGAGCACGGCGAAGCGCCGGGTGGGGGCGGCCCGTACGCTCCGGGCCATGAAGATACTGGTCTCGGTCGACATGGAGGGCGTCTCGGGGATCGTGCATCCCAGCGAGACCAACCCGGAGCGTCACGACTACGGGCGCGGACGCGCGCTGATGACGGCCGAGGCCAACGCCGCCGTCGCCGGCGTCCTCGACGCCGAGCCCGACGCCGAGGACGGGCTGCGCGTCGCGGGGGTACCTCGCCCGGAGCGCCCTGGACACCTACGGATGGGGCTCGTACCGGCCGGTGTTCGGCCTCCTCGCCGTCGACTGGCAGAGCTGCGAGCGCGCCGCCCGCCCGTCGGCGGACTGGCTCGGCTGGCTGGGGCGTACCCGGGAGCTGCCGGGACGCGAGGGCTGAGCGCGAGGAGTACAACCCTGCCCGGGGGGTCGGCGTCGTACCAGGTGTACTTGACCGGCGAACGAAGGAAGACGGCATGGCCTGGATGCGACGCCCCGACACCCTTACGACCCGGCGCGGGCGGTCCGGCAGAGCCGCGGTCCCGCTGGCGGCGGCGCTGCTCGTCTCCGGCGGGCTGAGCGCGGCCGTGCTGGCCCCAGGGACGGCGGTGGCGGCGGACAAGGGTGAAGCCGCGGCCGTGGACGACTTCAATGGCGACGGTTACGCGGACCTCGTCACCGGCGCTCCGGGCGGCACGGTCTCCGGCAAGGCCGGTGCCGGGTACGTCGCGGTGACCTACGGCTCCGAGAAGGGCCTCGCGCCCGCCCCCGGCGCGGTGGTGAGCCGGTCGACCGCGGGGGTGCCGGGCACGGCCACGGCCAAGCAGCGGTTCGGGGAGGCCTTCGCCAAGGGCGACCTGGACGGCGACGGCTACAGCGACCTGGTGGTCGGCTCGGCCACCGCCACCCCGGGCGCCGTCGTCCTGTGGGGCTCGCCCAAGGGGCTGACCGGCGGCACTGCCGTCTCCGACTTCGGACAGGCCCCGCAGGTGGGCGACTTCGACGGCGACGGCCAGGCGGACCTGGCGCTCTTCGGCGCCGCCGAAGTCGAGGGCGACGACCCGGTCACCCAGGAGGCCCGCCTCCTCAAGGGCCCGCTGGCCCGCGACGGCGCCCCGGCGAAGCAGCTGGACTTCCTCGACCGGTCCGAGTGGTGGGGGTACGGCAGCGACGGCCCGGCCTGTGCCGACGACGACTCGTGCGTGGACGGCCCGGCCTCCGTCGGCGGCCCCGTCCAGCCGAAGGCCGTCGGCGACGTCGACGGCGACGGCTCGGACGACCTCGTCACCTGGCTCTACGAGGGCGACGGCGTCTGGGCCCACCACCTGTTCACCGGCAGCGCCACCGGCTTCCGTGACGTCAGTGAGGCCGGCCCGATCGGCAGCAGCGGCGACGACGCGGCCGTCGACATCGGCGACGTGGACGGCGACGGTTACGACGACGTGGTGACCGGCAGCGGCGCCGCCACCGCCAAGGTCACCGTCGCCTACGGCTCGGCCTCGGGTCTCTCGGGCCGCGAGGACTCCTTCGACCAGAGCCTGCCCGGCTTCTACGGCGCCCAGGAGAAGGGCGACCGGCTCGGCTCCTGCGTGGCGGTGGCCGACGTGACCGGTGACGGGCGGGCCGAGATCGCGCTCGGGATCAGCGGCGAGGACTTCAGCGGGCTGAAGGACGCCGGTTCCGTCGCCCTGCTGCACGGCTCGGCCACCGGGGTGACCGGTGAGGGCAGCCAGGTCCTGCACCAGAACACCGCCGGGGTGCCCGGTGTGGCCGAGAGCGGCGACGCCTTCGGCGCGGCCTGCGCCCTGCTCGACACCGATGGCGACGGCCACCGGGACCTGGTCGCCTCCTCGGCCGAGGAGAACGAGGCGGCGGGCGCGGTGTGGGCGCTGCGCGGCACGGGTGAGGGGCTGACCGTGGAGGGTGGCTCCGCGTTCGGTCCGGGCCACGTGGACGGTCCTGTCACGAAGGCGCGGTTCGGCAGCTTCCTGCGCTGACCGCTCGCCGCCGAGTGGCTGAGGGGCGCTCTTCCCCGACTCCGAAAGACGATCAAGGGCGGGGGGGTCCGGGGCGTACGCGCCGGAGCGCCCCGGCGGGTGATCCGCCGGGGCGCTCCGGTACGAGTGGGGGAAGGCGGCCCCGTTACGGCAGCCAGGCCTTCCAGGTCGACTCGTTGGCCTCGACCCACTTCTCGGCGGCCTCCTGCGGGTCCATCTTCTGGTCGGCGATCCACAGGGAGACCTGGTTCTGGTCCTCGGTGGTCCACTCGAAGTTCTTCAGGAACTCCGCGGCCTCGCCGCCGTTCTCCGCGAAGTCCGTGTTCAGGTACTTCTGGAGCGGGGTCTCGGGGTAGGCGCAGGCGACCTTGTCGGGGTCGGCGTCACAGCCCTCCTCGTACGCGGGCAGCTCCACCTCCGTCATCGGCACCTTCTCGAAGAGCCACTGGGGCTGGTACCAGTAGGTCAGGAAGGGCTTCTTCTCCTTGGCGAACTGCTTGATCTGGGTGATCTGCGCGGCCTCGGAGCCGGCGAAGACGACCTGGTAGTCCAGGCCGAGGTTCTTCACCAGGGCCTTGTCGTTGGTGACGTAGGACGGCGAGCCGTCCATCAGCTGGCCCTCGCCGCCGCTCTCGGGGGTGCGGAGCTGGTCGGCGTACTTGTTGAGGTTCTTCCAGTGGGTGACGTCCGGGTGCTTCTTCGCGAAGTACGTCGGGACGAACCAGCCGATGTGGCCGGTGACGCCGACGTCCCCGGCGGCGGTGATCGTCTTCTTGTCGTCGACGTACCGCTTCTCCTCCTCCGGGTGCCCCCAGTCCTCCAGGATGGCGTCGACCCGCCCCTGGCTGAGCGCGTCCCAGGCCGGGACCTCGTCGATCTGCACGGTGTCGACGCGGTAGCCGAGCTCCTGCTCCAGGAGGTACTGGGCGACGGCGACGTTGGCCTGGGCGCCGACCCAGGACTGGAGGGAGAGGGTCACCGACTTGCCGTCCCCGGCGTTGGCGTACGGCGACGCCTGCTGGGTCATGTCGGCGGCGCCGCAGCCGGCCACGGCGAGCAGGGCGCCGCTCGCGGTGAGGGCGGCGGCGGTGCGGGCGGCCCGGCGCGATGGGATCGGCCTCATGTCAGGCCCCCTTCGTCGTGGTGCGGCGTTCGGTGGGCTGGGTGACGCGGTCGAGCATCAGGCCGAGGCAGACGATCGCGGTACCGGCGACGAGCCCGACGGCGAGGTCGCCCTGGGCGAGGCCGAACACCACGTCGTAGCCGAGCGCGCCACCGCCGACCAGGCCGCCGATGATGACGACGGCGAGGACCAGGACGACGCCCTGGTTGACGGCGAGCAGCAGCGAGGAGCGGGCCAGCGGCAGCTGGACCTGGCGGATCTGCTGGCCGCTGGTGGCGCCGAGCGAGCGGGCCGACTCCAGCGCTCCGGCGTCGACGCCGCGCAGCCCCTGCGTGGTGATGCGGACGACGGCGGGCAGCGCGTAGACCACCGCGGCGGCGACCGCCGGGGCGCGGCCGACGCCGAAGAGGGCGACGACCGGGATCAGGTACACGAACTGCGGCATCGTCTGGAAGACGTCCAGGACGGGCCTGAGCGCCGATTCGACCCGGTTGGAGCGGGCGGCGGCGATGCCGGTGGCGAAGCCGAGCACGAGGGTGACGGCGACGGCGGCGAGGACCTGGGAGAGGGTGTCGAGCGACGGCGCCCAGACGCCGAGGACGCCGATCGCGGCCATCGCGAGGGTGGCGGTGAACGCGGTGCGCCAGGTGCCGATGAGCCAGGCGAGGGCGGCGACGATCAGCAGCAGGCCCCACCAGGGCAGCCACTGGAGGCCGTCGCGGACCGGGTCGAGGACCCAG
Source organism: Streptomyces sp. NPDC058373 (assembly GCF_042723275.1). NCBI lineage: Bacteria > Bacillati > Actinomycetota > Actinomycetes > Kitasatosporales > Streptomycetaceae > Streptomyces > Streptomyces sp. NPDC058373. Next base: position 279,549 of record NZ_JBHXJE010000001.1, read on the forward strand.
GTGGTGAAGTGCCCGGCCCAGTCGGCGGTGCCGCCGATGAAGGGCACCCCGGAGTAGAGGTGGTCGGTCATCCAGTCGACGGCCTTGTTGACCGGTCCGGCGATGCCGTAGGTCCAGCTGGTGGGCCACTCCAGGGCGGAGGCGAACCGGGTGCCGAGCGCCACGGCGAGGGCGGCGACGGCGGCCACGGCCCAGCCGACGGCCGGGGTCAGGCCGCCCGCGGGGGCTTCCCCGGCGCCGATGCGGCGGCCCGCGGCGGCGGTGGTGCGGTCGAGGACGACGGCGAGCAGCACGATGGGGATGCCCGCGGCGAGCGCGGCGCCCACGTCGACGGAGGCGAGCGCCTGGTAGACGCGGTCACCGAGGCCGCCGGCGCCGATGACGGAGGCGATCACGGCCATCGACAGGGCCAGCATGATCGTCTGGTTGACGCCGAGGAGGAGTTCCTTGCGGGCCAGCGGCAGCCGGGCGGTGAAGAGCCGCTGCCGGGCCGTGGTGCCGAGCGAGGTGACGGCCTCCATGACGCCCGCGTCGGCGCCGCGCAGGCCGAGCGCGGTGAGCCGGGCCATGGGCGGGGCGGCGTAGACGACGGTGGCGAGGACGGCGGCGGGGACGCCGATGCCGAAGATCAGGACGACGGGGAGCAGGTAGGCGAAGGCCGGGAGGACCTGCATGGTGTCCAGGACCGGCCGCAGCAGCCGGAAGACCCGGTCCCAGAGGCCCGCCGCGAGGCCGAGCAGGGCGCCGAGGACCACCGAGGCGAGGACCGCGACGATCATCAGGGCGAGGGTCTGCATGGTCGGCACCCACATGCCGAGGACGCCGCAGAGCAGGAAGGCGACGGCGGTACCGGCGGCGAGGCGCACCCCGGCGACGCGCCAGGCGATCAGCCCGGCGGCCACGGTGACCCCGGCCCAGCCGGCCGCGAGCAGCACCAGGTAGACGGCGCGTACGGAGAGGACGACAGCGCCTGAGACGTGGCCGAAGAAGTAGAGGAACAGCGGGTGGCTGTCGCGGTTGTCGATGATCCAGTCGCTGGCGGAGCCGAGCGGTCCGGAGACGTCGACGGTGAGCGCGTCGGGCCAGCTGCCCGACGCCCAGCGGGCGTGGGCGAGCGGCACCAGGACGGCGGCGAGGACCGCGAGGGCCAGCAGCTTGGTGAGGGCCGGGTGCCGGCGGACGAGGCCGCGGAGCCCGGCGCCGGTACTGCCCGGCGGGGCGGCGCTCGCGGTGGGGGCGGTGGTGGCGGCCATCAGACGACCGCCTCCCCCGCCTTCACGGCCGGACCGGCGGGGCCGGCGGGGCCGGGGTCCGCGCCCGCGACCACGCCGAGGAGCCGGTGGTGGTCGACGACGCCGAGGCAGCGGCCGTTGTCCACGACGCGGGCGGTCTCGCCGGTGCGGGCGACGGCCTCGATGGCCTGGGAGACGGTGGCGCCGGGGGCGAGGGCGGGGCCCTGCCCGGCCTCGTCGCCGGTGGCGGGGCGCATCGCGGTGCGCACGGTGAGGACCTGTTCGCGCGGCACGTCGCGGACGAAGTCACGGACGTAGTCGTCGGCGGGCGAGCCGACGATCTCCTCGGGGGTGCCGAGCTGGACGACGCGGCCGTCGCGCATGAGCGCGATGCGGTCTCCGAGGCGCAGCGCCTCGGAGAGGTCGTGGGTGATGAAGACCATGGTGCGGCCCTCCTCCCGGTGGAGCCGCTTGACCTCCTCCTGCATGTCACGCCGGATCAGCGGGTCCAGGGCGCTGAACGGCTCGTCGAAGAGGAGGACTTCGGGGTCGACGGCGAGAGCGCGGGCGAGGCCGACGCGCTGCTGCTGGCCGCCGGAGAGCTGGCCGGGGCGGCGGCCCTCCAGCCCTTCGAGACCGACCAGGGCGGCGGTCTCGGCGGCCTTGGCGCGGCGTTCGGCGCGCGGGACGCCCTGGATCTCCAGGCCGTAGGCGACGTTGTCCAGGACGGTGCGGTGCGGCAGCAGGCCGAAGTGCTGGAAGACCATCGCGGCGCGGCGGCGGCGCAGTTCGCGCAGCCGGTTCTTGTCCATGGCGCGGACGTCCTCGCCGTCCATGGTGAGCTTGCCCGCGGTGGGTTCGATGAGCCTGGTCAGGCAGCGGACCAGGGTGGACTTGCCGGAGCCGGAGAGGCCCATGACGACGAAGACCTCGCCCTGGCGGACGTCGAAGCTGACGTCGTGGACGGCGGCGGTGCAGCCGGTGGCGGCGCGCAGCTCGACGGGGTCGAGGGCGGCGAGCGCCGGGTCGGCGGGGACCCGCTCGGCTTTCGGGCCGAAGACCTTCCAGAGGTTCTCGACGGAGAAGACGGGGGTGTCCGTCGCGGCGGGGGCGTCCTGGCCCGGCGGCGTACTGGGAGTGGTGGCGACGCTCATCGGGCGTCACCGCCGAGCATCTCTGCGCACTTCTCTCCGACCATGAGGACTCCGATCATCGGGTTGACCGCCGGCATCGTCGGGAAGACGGAGGCGTCGGCGACGCGGATGTTGTGCAGGCCGCGGATCTTCAGTTCCGGGGTGACCACGGCGAGTTCGTCGTCCTCGGCGCCCATCCGGCAGGTTCCGGCGGGGTGGTAGACGGTGTGCGCGACCTTGCGGGCGTACTCGCTGAGCGCTTCGTCGTCGGTGATCCCGGGGCCGGGGGCGACCTCGCGCTTGAGCCAGCCGGCCAGCGGTTCGGTGCGGGCGATGCGCCGGGCGATCTTGATGCCGTCGACCAGGGTCTGGGCGTCGTAGTCGTCCTCGTCGGTGAAGTACCGGAAGTCGAGGGCCGGCTTGACCTCGGGGTCGGCGCTGGTCAGGTAGAGGCGGCCGCGGCTGTGCGGCTTGGGGATGTTGGGGGTCATCGACACGCCGTGCTCGGGGCGTTCGTAGCCCAGGCGCTCCGGGTTGTCGGTGAAGGGGATCTGGTAGAAGTGGAACATCAGGTCCGGGCCGCGTCCCTTGGGGTCGCGGCGGACGAAGAGCCCGGCGTCGCTGTCCATCGCCGAGTTCTCGGGTATGGGCCCGTCGGTCTCCCAGACGATGACCGACTCCGGGTGGTCGAGCAGGTTCTCGCCGACGCCCGGCAGGTCGTGGCGGACCGTGATGCCGAGCTTCTCCAGGTCGGCGCGGGGGCCGATGCCGGAGTGCATCAGCAGCCGCGGCGAGTCGACGGCACCGGCGCAGAGCAGCACCTCGCGGCCGGCCTCGACCAGGATCTCCTCGCCGTCCTTGGTGCGGACGTGCACGCCGGTGGCGCGGTCGCCGTCGAAGGCCAGCTCGTACGCCCAGGTCTCCAGCATGATGTGGAGGTTGGAGCGGTCCAGATACGGATGCAGGTACGCCACCGAGGCGGAGGAGCGCTTGTTGTTCTCCGGGTGGTAGGCCAAATCGAAGAAGCCGACGCCCTCGTTGAACGGCTTCTCGTTGAACCCGTCGACGTGCGGCACGCCGAGCGCGCCCTGCGCGGCGTCGACGAAGTCCCGCGCGATGGCGTTCCGGTCCTTCTCGTCCACCGCCACGATGTTGTTCTTCAGCCGCGCGAAGTACGCCTCCATCTGCACGGCGCCCCACCCCTCGGCGCCGGCGGTCTCCCACTCGTCCCAGTCGGAGGGGAGCGGCTTGAAGGCGATGAGGGTGTTGTGCGAGGAGCAGCCGCCGAGGACCTTGGCGCGGCTGTGCCGGATGTGGCTGTTGCCGCGTGGCTGCTCGGTGGTGGGGTAGTCGTAGTCGAGGTCGCCGCCGAGCAGGCCCATCCAGCGGCGGAGGGTGAGTACGTCGGGCCGGTCGATGTCGGAGGGGCCGCCCTCGATGATCGCGACGGTGGTGTCCGGGTTCTCGGTCAGCCGGGAGGCGATCACCGATCCTGCGGTGCCGCCGCCGATGACGACGTAGTCGTACGTGGGCATGGTTGCTCCTCCTTCACCTGCAAGGTGCTGCGCGTGGTGGGGCGTCGCCGCCTGGTGCGGCCGCCTGCGTGCTGCGGGACTTGCGGTCGTGGCTCTACGTCGGGGCGGGCGTCCCGGGTGGGGCGGGGCGTCCGGCGGGCCGTGGGGCCCGGGTCCGGCCGCCGGGGTCAGGTCCCGGCGGCCGGACGAATCGTGGGACCGGGATCAGCCCGCGAACCAGCGCACCGGCTTGGGGGCGAGGTTCTGGTAGACGTGCTTGGTCTCGCGGTACTCGGCGAGTCCGGCGGGGCCGAGTTCGCGGCCGGTGCCGGACTTGCCGAAGCCGCCCCATTCGGCCTGCGGCAGGTAGGGGTGGAAGTCGTTGATCCAGACGGTGCCGTGGCGCAGCCGGGCGGCGACCCGGCGGGCACGGCCCGCGTCGGTGGTCCAGACGGCTCCGGCGAGGCCGTACTCGGTGTCGTTGGCCAGCGCGACGGCCTCGTCCTCGGTGCGGAAGGTCTCCACGGTGAGGACCGGGCCGAAGACCTCCTCGCGGACGACGCGCATCTCGCGGTGGCAGCCGTCGAGGACGGTCGGCTCGTAGAAGTAGCCGGTGGCCGGGCGGACGTCGCTGGGCTCGGGCTGCTTGCCGCCGGTGCGCAGCACGGCGCCCTCCTGAAGCGCGGAGGCCACGTACGCCTGGGTCTTCTCCAGCTGGGTCTGGGAGACGAGGGGGCCGCACTCGACGCCGTCCTCGGTGCCCCGGCCGAGGCGGATGAGCCCGGCGCGGCGGGTCAGTTCGGTGACGAAGCGCTCGCGCGCCGACTCCTCGATGATCAGGCGCGAACCGGCGGAGCAGACCTGGCCGCTGTGGATGAAGGCGGCGTTGAGGGCCTGGTCGACGGCGGTGTCGAAGTCCTCGTCGGTGGCGCAGGCGTCGGCGAAGACCACGTTGGGATTCTTGCCGCCGAGTTCGAGGGCGACCTTCTTGACGGAGACGGCCGCGGCCTGGGCGACCTTGGTGCCGCTGACCAGCCCGCCGGTGAAGGAGACCAGGTCGACGTCGTCATGGTCGCCGAAGCGGGCACCGACGGTGTGGCCGGGGCCGGTCACCAGGTTGGCGACGCCCTCGGGCAGGCCGGCCTCGGCGAGCAGGCGGATCAGGGCGACGGTGCTGAGCGGGGTGACCTCACTGGGCTTGATGACGAAGGTGTTGCCCGCGGCGAGGGCCGGGGCCACCTTCCAACTGGCCTGGAGCAGCGGATAGTTCCACGGCGTGATGAGGCCGCAGACGCCGACCGGCTCGTGCACGACGACGCTGTGCACCTCGTCGGTCCCGGCGTCGACCACGCGGCCCGCGCCCTCGCCGACGACGAGGTCGGCGAAGTAGCGGAAGGCGTCGGCGACGCAGTCGACGTCGACGCGGCCCTCCTCGACGGTCTTGCCCGCGTCGCGGCTCTCCAGCAGGCCGATCTCCTCGCGGTCGCGGACCAGCAGGTCGGCGACGCGGCGGAGCAGCGCGGCCCGCTCGGCGACCGGTGTGCGCGGCCAGGGGCCGTGGTCGAAGGCGCGGCGGGCGGCGGCGATGGCGGCGTCCGCGTCCTCGGCGCCGCCCTCGGCGACCACCGTGAACGGCTGGGCGTCCGCCGGGTCGATGATCTCCCGGACGGCCCCCGACGCGGCTGCGCGCCACGTTCCGTCCACGTAAATGGTCTGTTCTGCCGACACGTCGTGTTTGCCTTTCGATCCAAGGGGTTCGCTGCGGCTGGCCTGCACGGCAGCCCGGTGCACCTGCCCCCTGGGGGTGGATTCCATGCCGTGAACAGGGGGCATCGTGGGATGGCTCACCGGCGCCGTATGGCATACCGCGCCTTAATCAGGCAAAGGGGATGCGACGGTCGGTCACGTGGGGGTGGCGGAGTGTGGGGGGTGTTGCCTTTCGGCCCCGCGCCGTTTCCGGTGGCCTCAAGCGCCGGCCGGGCTGGGATGTGGCTGGGCGCCGCTGGACCGTGCCGGTCAGAGATGGCCTCAACCGCCGGCCGGGCTGTCTTTGACCTTCCGTCCGCTCGACCGTGCCGGTCACCAATGGCCTCAAGCGCCGGGCCGGCTGGGATTTGGCTGAGCGCCGCTGCACCGTGCCGGATCAAGATGGCCTCAAACGCCGGCCGGGCTGGGGGTTGGCCGCGCCGCGTCTCGACCGTGCCGGTCACTGATTGGCCTCAAGCGCCGGCCAGGCTGGGGGGTCCGCGGTTTGTCCGCGGGGTGGCGCGGGCGGGGCCGCACCGGTGTACCTCCTCACAGACTGACGAGGCTGGAGCCAGTAGTGGGTTCTGGCTCCTCACGTCAGTCCGCTGCGGGGGCACCCCGGCCCGTCCCCGCCCTCCCGTCTCGCCGGCGGCCACCCGCCGGTGGTGCCGTACGCACGCGAAGCAGCCCCCGGCCGCCCGGATCACGGGCGGTCGGAGGCTGCTTCTGGGTCACCGTGACCACGTGGTCGGTGCGCTCGCGCGGTCACGGGAGACGGGGGGCCCGAAGGCCGGGGGTGGCTCAGATGAGGCCCAGGGCGCGGACGGCGTCGCGCTCCTCGGCCAGCTCCTGCACCGAGGCGTCGATGCGGGCGCGGGAGAACTCGTTGATGTCCAGGCCCTGGACGATCTCGTAGCCGCCGTTCCTGGTGGTCACCGGGAACGAGGAGATGAGGCCCTCGGGGACGCCGTACGAGCCGTCCGACGGGATGCCCATGGAGGTCCAGTTGCCCTCGGCGGTGCCGTTGACCCAGGTGTGGACGTGGTCGATGGCGGCGTTGGCGGCGGAGGCGGCCGAGGAGGCGCCGCGCGCCTCGATGATGGCCGCGCCGCGCTTGGCGACGGTCGGGATGAAGTCGTCGGCCAGCCACTGCTCGTCGCCCACGACCTCGGCGGCGTTCTTGCCCGCGATCTCCGCGTGGAAGATGTCCGGGTACTGGGTCGCCGAGTGGTTGCCCCAGATCGTCAGCTTCTTGATGTCCGAGACCTGCGCGCCGGTCTTCTTGGCCAGCTGCGACAGGGCGCGGTTGTGGTCGAGGCGGGTCATCGCGGTGAAGCGCTCGGCCGGTACGTCCGGGGCGGCGGCCTGGGCGATCAGGGCGTTGGTGTTGGCCGGGTTGCCGACGACCAGGACCTTGATGTCGTCCGCCGCGTGGTCGTTGATGGCCTTGCCCTGCGGCTTGAAGATGCCGCCGTTGGCCTCCAGCAGGTCACCGCGCTCCATGCCCTTGGTGCGGGGGCGGGCGCCGACCAGCAGCGCGACGTTGGCGCCCTCGAAGCCGACGTTCGGGTCGTCGGTGATCTCGATGCCCTGGAGCAGCGGGAAGGCGCAGTCGTCGAGCTCCATGGCGGTGCCCTCGGCGGCCTTGAGACCCTGCGGGATCTCCAGGAGGCGGAGCCGGACCGGCACGTCCGCGCCGAGCAGGTGGCCGGAGGCGATGCGGAACAGCAGCGCGTAGCCGATCTGGCCGGCCGCGCCGGTGACGGTGACATTCACGGGAGTGCGGGTCATGGCGATCTCCGTTAGACAGCGGGCGGTGGGGGCGTGCCCCAGGTGCGGTGGACCCACCGGGCCGGGCCCGGGCCGGTCATCCGGCACCCGGGTCGCGCGGCGCTGGATGATCGATCTCTTGGTATCAAGAGAGTTCCGGTGGTCAGGCTATCGCGCTCCCGGGGTGGCGCCAGTTGCGGGTGCTGTGGCGGGTCTCACGTGGGCACGGGGGCGCTCGGCGCCGTCACGAACACCTTGCAGGTGGCGGAAGAGCCCAACGTCACGTCCAACCCGACGCTTGACGGCTACCACCCGGCGGGGCGCGAGGCGATCGTGCGCGGGGTCTCCGCCGCCAAGGCGCGCGCACGCGAACTCGGGCACACCGGCCTGAGGATCGGATTCAACACGACCCCCCTCTTCGGGCCGGCAGCCTCCTTCGCCCGCGATCTGACCGAGCTCGGGGGCGAGGACTTCCTCACCGATCCGGACTACGCGGGCCTGGACTTCTTTCCCGATGTCTTCCAGCCCGTTGACGCGTCCGACCTCCCGCACGCCGTCGAGGGACTGCTACGTCATCACCGTGACTCGGTGCTGGCACCCGCCGGCCTGGGAGACCTGCCGCTCCACATCACCGAGCACGGCTGGCCCACCGGGCCCGACCGCTCCCCGCACCGGCAGGCCGACGTCGTCGAGGCCGTCGTGAAGGTGATCGCCGCCCGGTCGGAGCGACTCCACCTGCGCGGTTCCACGCATTTCGCACTGCGCGACGCCGACAGCACCCGCACGGGGCTGTTCCATCATTTCGGGCTCACCACCGACGACTACGCTCCCAAGCCCGCCTTCGACACCATGAAGAGGCTCGTCGAACGCTTCAGCGTCTGAGGGAAGGACGCGTGGGGGCCGTCCCTCCCGGAACCGCGGTCCGCCCCCAACCCCGGCCCCGGTGGACGCGGGGCCCGCCCCGCCCGCTCAAGGTGCGGGCGTGGCGCACCCCGTCGTCCCGCTGACCAGCGTGGCGCAGGCCTTCGCGTCGGCCGGGTCCTTGACGGCGAGCATCGCGGTGTAGGCGTCGAAGGCGGTGGTGACCTTGGCGCTCTCCTGGGCCTCGGCGCCGACGTCGATGGCGATCTCGTCGCCGACGGCGGCCTGGGTGATGCGGGCCCAGGCGGCCTCGCAGCTCTTGCTGTAGCGGATCTCCACCACGGTGGTGCCGACGGTGGCGGTGGCGCTGGTGACGGCCTGTTCGCCCGCGCACCCCATCTCCTCCGGGTCCTCCCCGGTGCAGTCGGCGCCCGCGCACTTGACGCCCGCCGGCAGCGGCTTGGCCGTCTTGGACGGCTTGGCGGCCGGCGGCGGGGCGGGGTCGTCGCCGGAGCTGAGGAGGAGCGCGCCGCCCGCGGCGATCAGGGCGACGGCGGCGGCCGCCCCGGCGAGGATCAACGGCAGGCGCTTGCCCTTGCCTTTGCCGCTCCCGCCGGACGGGCCACCGCCGGGCGGGGTCCCGGGCGGGACCGGGGCTCCGGGCGGCCCGGGCCGGCGCGGTACGGAGGGTATCGGCGGGGCCTCGCGGACGCCCGCCGCCGTCCCGGCGCGGGATGCGCCGCCGTCCGGGCCGTCGACCTTGGCGCGGGCCCCGGCCTTGGGGGCCCGGTGTCCGAGGTGCCCGAGGTCGATGCCCTGCGGCGGGGTGAAGTCGCCGAGGGCCGCCCGGGCCTGGGTGATGCGGATGGCCTCCATGGTCATGTCGTGCCGCATCTCGGAGCGGCTCCAGGCGCGCTCCGCCAGCTCCCACATGGTGGTGAGGTGGACCGGGTTGGTGCCGGTCGCCTCGGCCAGGGCGATGATCGCCCGCTTGGGCGCGAGCAGCCGCCCGTTGAGATAACGCTCCCAGGACGTCTTGCTGTACCCGGTGCGGTCCGAGACCGCGGCGACGCTCAGTCCGCTGCGGTCGACCAGCCGACGCAACTGTCCCGCGAACTCGCGGACCTGCGGATCGAGTTCCTCCGGCAGTGGTTTCCATCGAGCCATGACGTGCCCCCCATTCCCCCCGTACCTGCCCTGCTGCTGCTTCCCCGTGCGGTGTGCGGTCGCCCCCGGTGCCGCCGCTCCACCTTATTTCCCCCACGCACCTACCGGACCGGGTCCCTCCGGAAGTGCGGCCGCCGGTCGCGCGGTCGAGTTCCGACCTACCCCGAGGATGCGTCCGGCAAGGATGCCAGTTCCCGGTCACGGGGCGCAGGGGTGCACGGAGGCATCCGCCGCGCGCAACGCACGCCCCGACGAGGGAGCGGGCCGGGAAGACAGCCCTAGTCTCCCACTGGAATGCTTCACGCCGTCGCGGCGCTCGTTGCGGGATGGAAACACGGTGCCGGAACGGTCACTTCCGTGCGACAGCGCCCCGTCCGGCCTTGAGGTGCCCATGGCACCTCGCCCAGTCTGTACCAAGGCGCCCGCCCTCCGACGGGGGAGAGGACGGGCGCCCTTCTCCCGTTCCGGCCCGACGCCCACCGCTCGGTCACGGGGGCGGTCAGCGCCCGGGGGCGCACACCTCGGCGCCGTGCACCGGCAGCAGGCAGGCCCGCGCCCCGGCCGCCGTACCCGGCTGCGGTACACCGGTCATCAGCGACGCCTGGTACCCGGCGGCGGTCCGCTCGTCCACCGGCCCGGCGGTCCGGGCGGGCGCCCCGGGCAGCCGTAGCGCGAACCGGTCCCCCGCCTGGAGACCGCTGGCCCGCGCCCAGACGGCCCGGCAGTGCCGCCCGTACCGCACCTGGACGCGGCGCCCCTCGTCGGTGCGGTGCTCGGCGAGGGTCACCACGGCATCGGCCCGGTCGCATCCCATCGCGCCAGGGGGCAGACCGTCGCACTCCCGCCCGGTGCAGCCGTGCACGAGAGGGGCGTGCGCGCCCTCCTCCACGCCGGGCTCGGAGGCGGCGGCGTGCGGGGCGCGTTCGACGAACGCCTTCACCCCGACGCCCGCCCCGGCCGCGACCGCCAGCACCGCGCCCGCCGCCAGCCCCGACCACACCCGGCGCCGCCGGGGCAGCCGCCCGGCACCCAACTCCGCGACCGGCTCGCCCGGGACCTCCGGCGGCTCGGGTGGCGCGGGTGGCTCCGGCGGAGCGGGGGCCGTGTACGAAGCACGGCCGCTCCACTCGGCGTCGGCCAGCTCCCAGAGCGCCAGCATCCGCCCCGGCGGCTCCCCCGCCACCTGGCAGAGCGCCACCACGGCCGCCCTGGGGACGGGCTGGGCGCCGGAGAGGTACCGGCCCCAGGACGACTTGCTGTACGGGGTGGCGGCGGCGAGCCTGGCCAGGCTGTACCCGGACCGCTCGCGCAGGGAGCGCAGTTCGCCGAGCAGGCGGCGGCACTCCGGGGCCGTCCGGTCGGCGGTCATCGGCGCAGCTCCCCCCAGGTGTCGGGGCCGACGACGCCGTCCACCGGGATGCGCCGGTCGGCCTGGAAGCGCCGGACGGCCTCCGCGGAGCCCTGCCCGTACAGGCCGTCGACGGTGCCGGGGGCGAACCCGTGGTGGTGCAGCAGGCACTGCGCCTCGACGACATGCCAGCCGGAGCTGTTGACGTCGAGGTAGGCGGTGCGTTCGTCGCTGTGGCCCGCGCGCAGCAGCCCGCCGCGCCGGTGGACCTCGCAGGGGTGCTCCCGCCCGTGCCGCCAACGCTCCCCGTCCGGCCGCACCAGGTCGGGGCCGTCCGCGGGGCCCGGCCCGGCGGCGGGCGGCGGCCCGGAACCGGCGACCAGGCCGGTGGTCAGCCCCACGGCGAAGCCGAGCGCCAGCGCGCCGACGACGAGGGCGGCGGCCACCGCCTTACGCCGCCGCCCGCCCGGCGGGCCCGGCGGCTCGGGGTGCTCCGCGGCCGAGGAGCGCCCGGCGGGCCCCAGCTCCGGGCCGGGCACGGCCGTACCGGTGCTGTGCCCGTCGGCGGCCCGGTGCTCGGTGGCCACCTCGTGCAGGGCGAGCAGCCGCGTCGGGTCGACGCCGCAGAGCTCCGCGAGCCCGATGACGGCGGCGCGCGGGGCGGGGGCGCGCCCGCTGAGGTACCGCTCCCACGACGACCGGCTGTACCCGGTGCGGGCACCGAGCGCGGTGAGGCTGAGCCCGCTGTGGTCCTTCAGCCGCCGCAGTTGTACGACGAGCTGCCGCTCACGCCGGTCGAGCCCGGCGGGCAGTTCCGCCCAACGTGCCATGTGTGCCGCCCCTGTCACCCGCTCCGCCCGCCGTCGTCCGTCCCCGGCGGCCGCCTCCAGGCGAAGCATTGCGGACCAAAGCGCCGGCGGGGCGCAATACGCCCCGAAGTCACCCGATCCGGAGAATCCGCGGCGGGGATGCGCCGGAGCGTGCTGAGCGCGCGAGGAGGCACGTACGTCGCGTACGGCGCCCGTGCGGCGCGCGACGCGAAGCCACCCGCCCGCTCCAAGATGGCCTCAAGCGCCGGCCGGGCTGTTCTTTGGCGTCCTGTCCGCCCTGACCGTGCCGGTCCAAGATGGCCTCAAGCGCCGGCCGGGCTGAGTTTTGGCGTCTGCCCGGCCCGGCCGTGGCGGCCCCAAGACGGCCTCAAGCGCCGGCCGGGCTTGGGATT